>NZ_JBLWNV010000014.1:0-142106 GCF_048452805.1 Pantoea sp. K16
GCGTCCTGTCGCGAGGTGGCGTATATTACGCTTTCCTCCTGCAGAGTCAACCTCTATTTCAGAAGTTTTTCTCCGGCGGCGCAGTCTCCTGTGCCTCTCAACCCGCTTTCCGTTGCCGGTGTTCCGTGTTGATGGAGGCGCATTATAGGGAGTTTCCGCGGGCTGACAAGCGTTTCTTTGAATTAATTTGCTGAGCGCATCTTTTTTAAACGAACGGCTTAAAAAGAGACGTTTCATGACGGAATAACGCACAAAAATCGCCATTAAACGTTGTAAAGAGACCTGCCGTTGCTTAATGCGGGTGCTATTATTTTGCTTCTTCTCGCAGGATAACCCCAGGAAGGACACTCAATGATAAAATCCGCGCGCAGCATGGCTGGTTTGCCATGGATAGCTGCCATGGCCTTTTTCATGCAGTCACTCGACGCCACCATACTGAATACTGCCCTGCCCGCTATCGCCACCAGCCTCGACCGTTCTCCTCTGGCCATGCAATCCGCCGTCATCAGTTACACCCTGACTGTCGCTATGTTGATTCCGGTCAGCGGCTGGCTCGCCGATCGCTACGGCACGCGCAAGGTGTTTATCGTTGCCGTTTCGCTGTTCACCCTCGGCTCGCTGGCTTGCGCACTTTCTCCCACACTCCAGGTACTGGTCATCTCGCGCATCATACAGGGCGTCGGTGGCGCAATGATGATGCCGGTCGCGCGACTGGCGCTGTTACGCGCCTATCCGCGCAGTGAGCTGTTGCCGGTGCTCAACTTTGTCACCATGCCGGGATTAGTTGGCCCGATACTGGGGCCAATGCTGGGCGGCGTGCTGGTGACCTACGCGACCTGGCACTGGATTTTCCTGATTAATATCCCGATTGGCATTCTCGGCATTATCTACGCACGCAAATATATGCCGGACTTCACCACGCCGAAGCGCCGCTTCGACTTTTTCGGCTTCTTATTGTTCGGGGCCGGACTGGTGATGATCTCGATTGGGATTGAGCTGTTTGGCGAGCGGATTGTTTCCGCCTGGCTGGCGGGCGGGATATTACTCAGCGGGATTGTGCTTTTGCTTCTTTATATAGTGCATGCCCGAAATCACCCTTCGCCACTGATCAATCTGCCGATGTTTAAAACCCGGACGTTCTCAGTGGGCATCGGTGGCAACATCGCGTCACGTCTTGGCACCGGTTGTGTGCCCTTTTTGATGCCGCTCATGTTGCAGGTCGGCTTTGGCTATTCAGCGATTATAGCGGGCTGCATGATGGCACCTATCGCCATTGGTTCAATACTGGCGAAGTCGACGGTGACGCAACTGCTGCGCTGGCTGGGTTACCGCCGCCTGCTGGTTGGCATTACCGCCATTATTGGCATTCTGATCGCCAGCTTCTCTCTGCAGTCGCCCGCTGAAAGCATCATCGTGCTATTACTTCCGCTGTTTATTCTCGGCATGGCCATGTCTACGCAGTTTACCGCCATGAATACCATCACCCTGGCCGATCTGAATGATGATAACGCCAGCGGCGGTAACAGCGTGCTGGCCGTGACTCAGCAGCTAGCGATCAGTTTTGGTGTGGCCGTCAGCGCCGCGGTGCTGCGCTTCTACCAGGAGTTTGAAACCAGCACCATTTCACAGTTCCACGCCACGTTTATGACCATGGGCGTGGTAACAGTACTGTCGGCGCTGACCTTTATGCTGCTGAAAAACGGCGATGGCCGTAATCTGATCAGTAATCGCGACAAAAAGAAAAAGCGCTAAACCGATCCACGCACCACCAGTTCCGGCGTCAGCACCAGCGTTTGCTGACTGGCGTCGGGATTGCTGAGACGATGGAGCAGGGTGTCTATCGCCAGTTCACCCAGCGCATCTTTCGGCTGATGAATGGTACTCAGTGGCGGAGTGAGATAGCGCGCCAGTTCGATATCGTCATATCCCATTACCGCCATCTGCTGCGGAACCTGCATGCCGGCCTGATAGAGTGCGTGATAAACGCCCACCGCCATGGCATCGTTGCTGGTGAAAACCGCTTCCGGCGGCGTTTCCAGCGCCAGCAGTTCGACCATCCCGTTGTAGCCTCCCTGGAATTCAAAGTCACCATTCACCACATAGCCGGGCAGAATCGCCAGGCCACTCTTTGTCATGGCGTTGCGATAACCTTCCAGGCGCATTCGAGCCGGGGTTTTATCCTGTGGACCGGCGATACAGGCGATGCGGGTATAACCACTGTCGATAAGATGCTGAGTCGCCAGCTCCCCGCCCAGCAGCGCGTTATCCTGAATAATGTCACCACGGCCTTCAAACGGCGCCCAGTCCATCATGACGGCAGGTATAGAGGGATAACGGTTCAGAATGTCGGCCGAGGGCAGGTGACTTTCCGTACACATGATCAATAAACCGTCGACGCGCTTCTGCATCAGCGTTTCCAGGCTGCGGTTCATCCGCTCTTCATCACCTGCCGTGTTACAGAGAATCAGGCTGTAGCCACGCTGATAGCAGCTCTCCTCCACACCCCGCACCACTTCGGCATAAAATGGGTTACTACTGGTGGTCAGCAGCATACCGATCGTGTGCGTCTGATTGATTTTCAGACTGCGCGCCAGCGCAGAGGGGGCGTAATTCAGATGGCGGATGGCCTGCTCAACTTTTTCGCGCACGCCTTCACTAACAAAGCGATTGTTATTGATAACGTGCGAGACAGTGGAGGTAGAGACGCCCGCCAGGCGAGCGACATCTTTCATGGTGCTCAAATGCTTAGCCCTGCTGCTGCAAAAATTCATCGATCTCCGCGCGCCACGGCACGGAGGGCTGCGCACCCGAGCGGGTAACGGCGATAGCAGCGGCGGCATGGGCAAACCGCACCGCGTCATACATCGTTTTCTGCTCCAGCCGCGCGGTAATAAAGGCGCCATTAAAGGTGTCGCCCGCCGCGATGGTGTCGATAGCTTTAACACTGAAGCCAGCAATACGCTGACCTTCTCCCTGCTCGCTCAGCCAGACACCGCGGCGACCCAGAGTAATCAGAACCGTGCCGATACCTTTCGCATGCAGTACTGCCGCAGCGCGGGCGGCATCTTCATCGTTGCTGACCGCAATGCCGGTCAGACTCTCGGCTTCGGTTTCATTCGGGGTAATAATGTCGATCAACGCCAGCAGTTCATCTGAGAGCTGGGTGGCGGGTGCAGGATTGAGAATAACCTGCGTCTGATGCTGTCGGGCAAGCGTCGCGGCGGCCAGCACACTTTCCAGCGGTGATTCCAGCTGCATTAATAGTGCATCGGCGTCGGCGATAATCTGCTGATGGCGCGTCACGCAGGCGGGTGTTAACGCCGCGTTTGCACCGGAGTAGATGCCGATGTTGTTCTCACCGTCACCATTGACGAAAATCATCGCCACGCCGGTTGACTCACCCTCGACCACTTCGACCGGCGTGGTATCAATATTGTCCTGGGCCAGTTGCTGACGAACACGTTCACCAATGTCGTCAGCGCCCACACAGGCGATAAATGCGATATCGGCACCAGCACGACCGGCGGCGACAGCCTGATTCGCACCCTTACCGCCAAACGCAATCTGATAATTCTGCCCGATCACCGTTTCACCGGGACGAGGAAAGTGCGCCAGATTAAGGATGTGGTCAGCGTTAATGCTGCCAAGAACGGCCAGTTTTGCGTTTTTGCTCATTAGGGGAGTCCGGAATAAGTGCGCCACCAGGAGGGTGGCGCAGTGCCCTGCTTTTCTTTGAGTTATTGAGTGACCAGCTTCAGGTCGACCGGGTTGATCGCCTTCACTTTTTCACCCTTCAGCACTTTATCAGCGGTATCTACGCCGATCATGCCAATTTTGTCTGGCATCTGTGCCACGGTCGCGGACAGTTTGCCACCTTCTACCGCTTTAACGCCATCAGCAGTACCGTCAAAACCAACGACGATCACACCAGTTTTACCAGCGGTCTGCAGCGCACGCAGTGCACCCAGCGCCATTTCGTCGTTCTGAGCGAATACGGCCTGAACGTCCGGGTGTGCCTGAAGCAGGTTCTGCATGACGTTCAGACCTTTGGTACGGTCAAAATCGGCTGGCTGGCTGGCGAGGATCTGGAATTTATGCGCATCAGCGGCCTGTTTGAAGCCTTCGCCACGCTCACGGGCGGCAGAAGTCCCGGCAATGCCCTGCAGTTCAATAATTTTGGCGCTTTCGCCGACTTTTTTGGCGATGAAGTCGCCGGCCATTTTACCGCCGAAACGGTTATCGGAGGCGACGTGGCTGACAACGGTGCCCTGTGCCGCAACGCGATCCAGCGTGATAACCGGAATGTTCGCCTGGTTAGCCATCTTCACCGCATTGCCCACAGCATCAGAGTCGGTTGGGTTGATCAGCAGCAATTTGGTGCCGCGAACCGTCAGATCCTGCACGTTAGCCAGCTCTTTCGCCGGGTTGTTCTGTGAATCCAGCACCACCAGGTTGTAGCCCAGTTTGTCCGCTTCTTTCTGCGCGCCCTCTTTCAGCGAAACAAAGAACGGGTTATTCAGGGTTGAAACCACCAGCGCGATAGTATCTTTAGCCATAGCGCTGGTACTGAGCGTTGCGCCAAGGATCACGGCCAGTGCGGTTAACTTTTTCATCATGTCATCCTGTGTAAGGTCAGAGTTATTTACTGCTTTTATTATCTACCAGCACCGCCAGCAGGATTACTACCGCCTTAACGATCATCTGGTAGTACGAAGAGACGCCCATCAGGTTCAGGCCGTTGTTCAGGAAGCCGAGGATCAGCGCGCCAATCAGGGTGCCGAAAATACGGCCCTTACCGCCTGCCAGGCTGGTTCCGCCCAGCACGACCGCAGCAATCGCATCCAGCTCATAGCCGGTACCCGCTGTCGGCTGTGCCGAAGAAAGGCGCGCCACTTCAATGGTGCCAGCCAGCGCTGCCAGCATGCCACTCAGTGAATAGACGATGATTTTGACGCGATTCACATTGATGCCGGAGAGACGCGTTGCCGCTTCATTACCGCCAAGCGCATAGATATAGCGACCCAGACGGGTGTGCTGCAGCATGTACCAGGCAGCAATAAAGACCAGCGCCATCAGCCAGACCGGCGCAGGGATACCCAGCGGACGACCGATACCAAACCAGCCCAGCAGATCGGCATTGGCATTAAAACCCGTGTTTACCGGACTGCCATCGGTGTAGACCATGGTGACACCACGCAGCAGCAGCATCATGACCAGCGTGGCGATAAACGCCTGCACTTTGCCGCGCGCCACAATGGTGCCGGTCAGGGCACCGATTGCCGCTCCCAGCGCCAGCGACGCCGCCACCGCGACCAGGGCATTGACCTCCATACCCACCAGCGACGCACCCACCGCGCCAGTCAGGGCCAGCAGCGATCCCACAGAGAGGTCGATACCAGAAGTCAGGATCACCAGCGTCATCCCGACCGCCATAATGGCGTTAACCGAGGTCTGCTGCAGAATGTTGAACAGGTTCGCCACGGTAAAGAAGTTCGGGCTCTGGCTGGCCACCACGGCGATCAGCACCATCAGCGCAATCAGCGACTTCTGTTCCAGTAGCCAGCTTTTGCTAAACCAGCGACGGCTGGCAGGTAAAGTTTGGGTCGTCATACCACTAAATCCTCGCTGTGTTGCTTGCCTACGGCGGCTGCCATCAGGCTCTCCTGAGTGGCTTCTTCTCGGGTAAATTCGCCGCTGATACGGCCTTCATGCATCACCAGAATCCGATCGCTCATGCCCAGCACTTCCGGCATTTCCGAGGAGACCAGAATGATGCTCAGCCCTTCGGCTTTAAACTGGTTAATCAGTTGATAGATCTCTTTCTTCGCGCCGACATCCACACCGCGTGTCGGTTCATCCAGAATCAGTACGTTAGGCCGGGTCATCAGCCCGCGGGCAATCGCCACTTTCTGCTGGTTGCCGCCCGAAAGCAGACCAATGGGCTGCTCCATTGAAGGCGTTTTAACGTTAAACAGCCGGATAAAGTCGCCCACGGCCAGCTGCTCTGCCGCATGTTTCAGCGTGCCGCTGCCGTGACTGAAATAGCCTAACGCTGTCAGCGACATGTTCTCTTTTACTGACATGCCCAGCACCAGGCCATCGCGCTTACGATCTTCGGAGATATAGACGATGCCGTTAGCCAGCCCATCCTGCGGTGAGCGCGTCACCACTTCCCGACCATTGAGCCACAGTGTGCCTTCGCGACGCGGCAGGGCGCCGTAAAGCACCTTCATCAGTTCGGTACGGCCCGCGCCCATCAAGCCAGACACGCCGAGGATTTCACCTTTGCGCAGGCTGAAACTGACGTTATCCACGCCCGGTCCGCTGACGTTTTCCACTTTCAGCCGCACGTCGCCTGGTGCCTGATCAATATGGGGATATTGATCTTCCAGCTTACGGCCGACCATCATCTCGATCAGGCTCTCTTCAGTCAGCTCGCTGACCGGGCGTTCAGCAATAAACTGACCGTCGCGGAACACCGTGACGTCATCGCAGATCTCAAAGATCTCTTTCATGCGATGCGAGATATAGACGATGCCGCAGCCCTGCGCTTTCAGTTCGTTGATCACCCGGAACAGCGACAGCGTTTCGGTATCAGTCAGCGCATCGGTCGGCTCATCCATGATGATCACCTGCGACTCAAAGCTCAGGACTTTGGCGATTTCGACCATCTGCTGATCGCCAATCGACAAATCCCCCACCAGCTTGTGGCTGCTGAAGCGCAGATTAAGCCGTTTAAGCAGCGCATCAGCTTCGGCATACATACGCGGCCACTGGATACGGCCAAAACGGCTGACATATTCGCGGCCGAGAAAAATATTCTCCGCCACGGTTAATTGAGGGATCAGGTTCAGTTCCTGATGAATGATGCCAATACCCGCTTCCTGAGACGCTTTCGGCCCGCTGAAACGGGTCTCTTTGCCCAGCCAGCGCAGCGTACCGGCATCATATTGATAGATGCCGGTCAGCACTTTCATCATGGTGGACTTGCCTGCGCCGTTCTCGCCCACCAGCGCCATCACGCGTCCTGCCCGGACATTCAGCGACGCCCCCTTGAGGGCTTTCACACCCGGAAAGGATTTTTCAATGCCGTCGAGTTGCAGTAAAAGTTGCATAGCGGCCTCAGAAGGTCACACCGGCGCTGAGGATGACATTCGCAAACGGAGAGCACTCTCCGCTGCGAATGACCGCCTGACTACGCTGCGTTTGTTGTTTGAATTGTTCATGACTGGTGTAGCTGATGGTGATGATATTCCCCTGGTGCTGTTGCAAGGCTTCGAGCACGGCGACAAGCGCGCTATGAAGTGGCGGATTATGCTGCTTAATCTCTTCCGCGATCAGGGCGCTCTCTACCTGCATCTCCAGTGCGACAGCATTAACCACCTGCATAAAATCGGGCGTACCCGGCGTGAGCGCTAAATCGATGCGCTGCGGTCCGGCCGGAATCGGCAAGCCTGCATCGGCAATAGTCAGCGTATCCGTGTGTCCCAGGCGGGCAATCACATGAGAGAGTTCAGCGTTTAACAAGCGACCTTTTTTCATCTTTTCACTCCACAGCGAAACGTTTCGCTGTCAGGAGTGTATGAAAAGCCGCCATCAACTCAACCGGCAAAGAAGAAATCTGTGATCGCTATCGAAACGTTTCGCTCACGCGGGGAGAAATTTGTATTAAGTCGGGGGAGGGGCAGAAAAAAGGGCCGCGAACGCGGCCCCGGAGGAGAGGATTAAGGCAGTTTCTTAACCTGCTTAACGTCCATCTCAATGCTGTTGAAATCTTTATCCAGTTCACCTGTCAGCTCGACGTTGTCTTTAGGTGAGATAGTCTGGCCGTTCCAGTGCTTGTGGTCGATTTCGACTTTCATGGTGCCGGTCTGGTCGCGGAACAGATAATCTTCGTTGCCGATCTGTTTCTCCAGCTTACCGCGCACGGTGACCCAGCTGTCATCTTTCATCTCTTCAGCCTGCTTTACGGTCACCACACTGGTGTGATCGGCACTGAAACCACCCTGACCGGCTGCTGCCTGCGTCTGTGCGGCTGGCGCACTGGGATCAACAAATCCACCCTGCTGTGCAGCGAAAACCGGGGCGGAAGCCAGCATTACGACGGCCAGAATTGCAGCGTGCTTTTTCATTTTGTCACCTCTTTTCCATGATGTGGTTCGTCTTGTTGAGCTTAGTTGACCATAAAGTTCTTAACAGCTTCTTAAGAGGCAAAAATAAGCTATTTTCGCCGAAATCAGCTGTACAAGCAGGAAGTTGCTTCGTATAAAGCGCTATCGGAACAGGGAGACGTGATGCGTATTTTACTGATTGAAGATGATCGTTTAATTGGCGACGGTATCAAGGCGGGGCTGAGTAAACTGGGCTTCAGCGTTGACTGGTTTACCTCTGGTGAGGCGGGCTTTAACGCGCTGGAGGCCGCGCCCTGGGATGCGGTGATCCTGGATCTCTCACTGCCCGAGCGGGATGGGCTCGATATTCTGCGGCAGTGGCGACAGCAGGGCAAAGATGTACCGGTACTGATACTGACCGCACGCGATGCGCTCGATCAGCGGGTCGAAGGCCTGCAACTGGGAGCCGACGACTATCTGTGTAAACCCTTTGCCTTAACCGAAGTGGCTGCTCGCTTACAGGCGCTGATCCGCCGCCGTCATGGCCAGCTGCAGCCCGAACTCCGGCACGGTAATGTGGTGCTGATCCCCGGCAGCCATAGTGTGATGCGCGAAGGTGAGGCGATTGCGCTGAAAAGCCGTGAACTGGCGCTGCTGGAACTGTTTATGCGAAACCCGGGCCGGGTGCTGACACGCAGCCAGCTGGAAGAGAAGCTCTACAACTGGGACGCCGATGTCTCCAGCAATGCGGTAGAGGTTCACATTCATCATCTGCGTAAAAAACTGGGCAGCCAGTTTATCCGCACGCTGCACGGCGTCGGTTATACCCTGGGAGCGGCTGAATGCGATCAATGAGCCTGTTTCTGCGGCTGGGTATCGGTTTTGTGCTGCTGCTCGGGATCTGCTGGGCCAGCGCCAGCCTGAGTGCCTGGCATCAGACACGTGAAACCCTTGATGAGCTCTTCGATACCCAGCAGATGCTGCTGGCAAAGCGTCTGCTGACGCTGGATTTCTCCTCGCTGGACAACGCCACTCTGCCTAAAACCAAAGAGATACTGCGCCACCATCGCGGCGATCAGGATGACGACGCCCTGGCCTTTGCCGTCTTCACGCGTGACGGCCGGCAGGTGATGAATGATGGTGACAATGGCCGCTACCTGCCGTTTGAGGCGGAGTATCAGGGATTTCATGAGGGCCAGCTCACCAATGATGACGATCGCTGGCGGTTTGTCTGGCTGACTACGCCCGACCAGCAGTTCCGGGTGGTGGTGGGTCAGGAGTCCGAATACCGTGACGACATGACGCGGGATCTGATGAAAGCCAGCATGCTGCCCTGGCTGATCGCGCTGCCCTTTATGTTGCTGCTGCTGATCGGTCTGGTCTGGTCTGAACTGCGCCCTCTGAAGACGCTGGCACAGCAGCTGGCGCAGCGCGCGCCCGATGATGATACGCCGCTGCAGGCAGACCGCGTGCCGAAAGAGGTGCAACCGCTGATGGTCGCGCTCAACGGTCTGTTCAGCCGCATCAGCGCAATGATGCAGCGTGAACGGCGCTTTACCTCTGATGCCGCACATGAGCTGCGCAGTCCGCTGGCGGCGCTGCAGGTGCAAAGCGAGGTGATCCAGCTGACTGCGGATGATGAAGTGATGCGAACCCATGCGCTGCAGCAACTGGATGCCGGCATTATCCGCGCAACCCGGCTGGTGGATCAGCTGCTGACGCTGTCACGGGTTGAAGCTGATGATGCACGCAGCGCCTTCGAAACGGTGGCGCTGAAACGCACGGTCCAGGAGACGCTGGCTGCACAGCTGCCGCTGGCGGATAAAACGGGTGTCACGCTGCGGCTGCATGCTGACGCCGATCCGCAGATTCAGGGGCATCCGCTGTTACTGTCACTGCTGGTGCGTAATCTGCTGGATAATGCCATTCGCTATACGCCAGCGGGCAGCGAAGTTGATGTGCGGCTTCAGGCGAATAGCCTGTCGGTAGAAGATAACGGCGAAGGTCTGAGTGCAGCCGATCTGCAACGGCTTGGTGAACGTTTCTGGCGACCGCCAGGTCAGGAGAAAAGCGGAAGCGGACTGGGATTATCGATAGTCCGCAATATCGCCCAGTTGCACGGGATGCAGGTCAGCTTCAGCCAGCGCTCGGGCGGCGGATTATGCGTTATGCTGCGCTGGTCAGCGCCCGCCCCGTAAGGCGGGCGCTGCAGATTAAATCTCGACCTGGGTGCCCAGCTCAATCACCCGGTTTGGCGGGATCTCAAACTGGTCTGGCGCACGGAGCGCATTGCGCTGCAGCGCCAGGAAGAGTTTGCCACGCAGGCGCAGATACCACGGTCGTTTGCCGATAATCAGCGACTCATGCGACATGAAGAACGATGTCTCCATCATGCGGCAGTTGAGCCCTTCAAGCCCGCAGCGGTGGAAAATCTCCTCGACGTTTGGCGTTTCGCGCCAGCCGTAGCTGGCCACCACCCGCCAGAAGGTGGGCGACAGCTGCTCAATCGTCACGCGACGCACGTTATGCACGTAAGGCGCATCTTCCGTCCGCAACGTCAGCAGCACCACCCGCTCATGCAACACTTTGTTGTGCTTAAGGTTATGCAGCATGGCAAACGGAATCACATTCAGCGCACGCGACATATAGACCGCGGTGCCCGGCACGCGAACCGGCGGCGATTTCTCCAGTGACGCGATCATCGCCTCCAGGGAGTTGCCATGCTCGTGCATGCGGCGCAGCAGGCGGAAACGTTCGCTTTTCCACGTCGTCATAATGATAAACATCACCAAGCCGAGACAGAGCGGCAGCCAGCCACCGGAGAAGATTTTCACCAGGTTGGCGGTAAACAGCGGCACATCGATACAGAGCATCAGTACCAGGATGACGGCAACCGCCAGCTTATTCCAGTGCCAGTTTTTAACCGCCACGGTACAGGAGAGCATCGCGGTCAGCACCATGGTGCCGGTGACGGCGATACCGTAGGCCGCAGCCAGATTACTTGAATGCTCAAAGCTGATAATCACAATCAGCACGGCGAAGTAGAGTACCCAGTTAATCACCGGAATATAGATCTGGCCCGATTCGCGCTCAGAGGTGTGGATGATACGCATCCCCGGCAGATAACCCAGTCGCACCGCCTGACGCGTCAGCGAGAAGACGCCGGAGATCACCGCCTGCGAGGCAATCACCGTGGCCAGCGTCGCCAGAATCAGCATCGGGATCAGCGCCCAGTCCGGCGCCAGCAGGAAGAAAGGGTTTTTAATCGCTTTGGGATCGCTGAGTAACAGCGCGCCCTGACCAAAGTAGTTCAGGACCAGCGACGGCAGCACCACCGAGAACCAGGCCAGTCGGATCGGCACTTTACCGAAGTGACCCATATCGGCATACAGCGCTTCAACCCCGGTAATCGCCAGTACCACCGCGCCAAGCGCGAAGAATGAGACAGATTTATAGTGCAGGAAGAACTCGACCGCATAGGCGGGATTCAGCGCATGCAGCACTTCCGGGTTTTTCATGATGCCGCTGACCCCAAGGATCGCCAGCACCAGGAACCACACCAGCATCACTGGCGCGAAGAGTTTGCCCACCATGCCGGTACCATGTTTCTGAATCGCAAACAGCAGCGTCAGCACCGCAATCGACATCGGCACAATAAAGGGATCCAGCGACGGCGCGGCAATCTCCAGGCCTTCAATGGCTGACATCACCGAAATGGCCGGCGTGATGACCACTTCCCCATAGAAGAAGCTGCCGCCAATCAGGCCCATGATCACCAGCACTGCCGTGGCGCGTGCACCCGTATGGCGGCCCGCCAGCGACATCAGTGTCAGAATACCGCCTTCACCGGCATTGTCGGCGCGCATCACATAACTGATGTACTTCAGTGATACCACCAGCACCAGCAGCCAGAAAATCAGCGACAAAAAGCCAAACACCGCTTCCCGCTCAACGCCGAAGCCGAACTGTCCGGAGAGACATTCACGCAAGGTATACAGCGGACTGGTGCCGATATCCCCGTAAACAACACCAATAGCGGCCAGCGTTAACCCGCGAAGTGACTGCTTATTATCCGAGCTCATAGAGTTATCTTTTGTTGGAGTCTAAGAGGCGCAACAACCCCTCGCTCAGGCCATCAAAAAGCGCACAGTATGCACGGTTTGCCGAAAATTCCTATACCCGCTTCGCCTGTCTGCCAGGGTAACGGGGTGGTTTCAGGCATTAAAGCGTTAATCAGCGCCGCTTTCAAAGCAGGCAAACCTTATGAAACAAAAAAGCTGACAGCTATCAACGCTTTCACGCATGATGATCTATAGAGTAAGGCGCTTGCTGAAGCGCGGCGGCCCGACGATCGTAAGGACATTGAAGTGATTATGGCTCAACCCCATCTTTTGGCAGAAAGAATTTCTCGCCTTAGCAATGCGTTAGAAAAAGGATTGTATGAGCGACATCATGCCATCCGCCTTTGCCTGCTGGCAGCGCTGAGCGGTGAAAGCGTATTCCTGCTGGGACCGCCCGGCATCGCCAAGAGCCTGATTGCCCGCCGCCTGAAATATGCCTTTCAGCACGCCCGCGCCTTTGAATATCTGATGACCCGTTTCTCCACACCGGAAGAGGTGTTTGGCCCGCTATCTATTCAGGCACTGAAGGATGAAGGGCGCTATCAGCGCCTTACTAAAGGTTATCTGCCCGACGCGGAGATTGTTTTTCTGGATGAGATCTGGAAAGCCGGCCCGGCGATTCTGAATACCCTGCTGACCGCTATCAACGAACGCCGCTTCCGCAATGGCGACAGCGAAGAGGCCATTCCGATGCGTCTGCTGGTCACCGCCTCTAATGAAATGCCGGAAGCGGACAGCGGCCTTGAAGCGCTCTATGACCGGATGCTAATCCGCCTGTGGCTGGATAATGTGCATGAGAAGCAGAACTTTCGCAGCATGCTGACCCATCAGCAGGATGAGCACACCAATCCGGTCGCGGAATCCCTGCGCATCAGTGATGAGGAGTATGCGCAGTGGCAGCTCGGCATCAGTCAGGTCAGCCTCCCGGATGCGGTGTTCGAGCTGATTTATCAGCTGCGCCAGCAACTGGAAAGCCAGCCCGCTGCGCCCTATATTTCCGATCGTCGCTGGAAAAAAGCTATTCATCTGCTGCAGGCCAGCGCCTTTTACAGTGGCCGCAGCGCCATTGCGCCGATAGACCTGATCCTGCTGAAAGATTGCCTCTGGCACGACGTCGCGTCCATGCAGCTGCTGGAGCGCGAAATCGATCAGCTGATGACACAGCACGCCTGGCAGCAGCAGCCGATGCTGCTGAAACTGCATCAGATAAAAGCGCGTCGCATGGCTCTGCAGCAGCAACAGAGCATCGCACAGGCGATCACCCTGGAAAAACACAGTGGGATGTTCAGTCGCAAACCCCATTACGATCTGCCGGAAAGCTTCACTGATGAGCAACTGACGCTGATGCTGCAAAAGCCGCTGATGCTGCATGACATGCAGGTGACACATCTGGTTATCGCGCGTGATGCACTGAATCAGTGGCTGCAGAAAGGGGGCGAGGTTCGCGGCAAGCTCAATGGAATTGGCTTTGCGCAGAGTCTGGATTTACAGGTGGATGCACAGCACTGCCTGGCTATCCGTGATGTCAGCCTGCAATCGTCGCGTCTGACACTGCCTGGCGTCAGCAACAGCGAGCCGCTGCCCGGTGAGATCACCGAAGCGCTGGATGCACTGGAGAGTGAACTGCGGTCGCAGCGTCATCTGTTCAGCCAGCACCAGCGCTGCCTGTTTATCAGTGATGACTGGCTGGCGCGGGTTGAAACCAGCCTGCAGGATGTGGCGGAACAGTTGAAACAGGCGCGTAAATGATCCCACTGGAGACGCTCAGCACACTGCTCTCCGTGGGTGAAACCGAACTGATTGAAGAGCTGATTATTGCCCTGCTGGCGTCTCCACAGCTGGCGCTGTTTTTTGAAAAGTTTCCCGGGCTGAAAAAAGCACTGTTACGCGATGTGCCACGCTGGCGAGCGGAGATCAACGCTGAGCTCAAAGCCACGCCGGTTCCGGCCACGCTGGCCGAAGAGTTTCAGCTGTTCCAGCGGGTACAACTCCTCAGCGATCGTGAATTCAGCCACCAGCTGAATGCCACGCTTCAGGCGCTTGAAAGCCTGCCTTCCCCTTTTCTGGATGAAGCCAACCGGCTGCTGCAGCACACCGATATCAGCCATCTCAGCAGCGCGCAGCACCAGCTTTTTCTACAGCGCTGGCGGCTGAGCCTGACCTTACAGACCCTGACGCTGAATCAGACGTTGCTGGAACAGCAGCGCGAACGCCTGCTGGCGGAACTGCAGCAGCGTATGGCGCTGAGCGGTCAGCTGGCACCGATTCTTGGCGACGATGACGAAGCCGCCGCTGGCCGGCTGTGGGACATGAGCAAAGCGTCACTGCAGCCTGGCGACTATCAACTGATGCTGCAATATGGCGACTTTCTGGCGCAGCAGCCGGAGCTGCTGAAACTGGCCCAGCAGCTGGGTCGCAGCCGCGAGGCAAAATCGGTGCCGTCGCAGGATGCCCCTATGGAGGCCTTGCACCATATGGTGCAGGAACCTGCGGCCGTGCCGGAGGAGGTCAGCGGCATTCACCAGAGCGATGACGTGCTGCGTCTGCTGCCGCCGGAGTTAGCTGCGCTGAGTATCAGTGAACTGGAGCTGGAGTTTTACCGGCGGCTGGTAGAGAAACGGCTGCTGACCTACAAGCTGCAGGGCGATGCCTGGCATGAAAAGGTCACGATGCGTCCTGCCAGCCACCAGCAGCATGAAGAGCAGCCACGCGGGCCTTTCATCGTCTGCGTCGATACCTCGGGTTCGATGGGTGGCTTCAATGAGCGCTGCGCCAAAGCGTTTTGTCTGGCGCTGCTGAAAGTCGCGCTGGCCGATCGCCGTCGCTGCTACATCATGCTGTTTGCGCATGAGGTGATCGGCTATGAACTGACCGGTGATGACGGGCTGGAACAGGCGATTCGCTTTCTCAGTCAGCGCTTTCGCGGCGGCACCGATCTGGCAGCCTGCCTCTCTTCCGTTGTGACCCGAATGGAAGGCGTCCTGTGGCAGGAAGCCGATGCGGTGATCGTCTCCGATTTTATTGCCCAGCGTCTGCCGGAAGAGGTGATCGGGACTATTAAAACGCGTCAGCGAAATAATCAGCAACGTTTTCACGCCGTGGCTATGTCGGCCCACGGGAAACCAGGCATTCTGCGCATCTTCGACCATATCTGGCGTTTCGATACCGGCATGAAAAGCCGTCTGCTGCGTCACTGGCGGCGTTAAGTCATCGGGCAGAAATGCATATTTGCTATAGTAAATTACCGTTTCACTTACTCAGCAATCTGGAGCTTCCTGTGACGCTTGCTCAACCTCATCGCGATCTGCCTGCGCCGACGCGAACGCTACTGCTCTCCGGCCATAACATTGAACAAAAACGTGCCGAATTGCTGGCCTATTTCCACCAGACCTGGGAACAGTATGAAAGTCTGTTTACCTGTCTGGCCGATTCCCAGGCCTGGTTTACCAAAGCCATTCCGCTGCGCCATCCTTTAATCTTCTATTTTGGCCACACCGCTACCTTCTACATTAATAAGCTGATGGCCGGACGCCTTATCGACGCGCGTCTGGACGATCGTATCGAAGCGATGATGGCGATTGGTGTGGATGAGATGAGCTGGGACGATCTCAACGACAGCCACTATGACTGGCCCACTGTCGAAGAAGTCCGCGAATACCGCGGGCGCGTTAAAGCGCTGGTCAGCGATCTGATCCAGACCCTGCCGCTGACTCTGCCGATCACCTGGGAGAGTCCGGCCTGGGTGATCCTGATGGGCATTGAGCATGAGCGTATTCATCTGGAAACGTCCAGCGTACTGATACGCCAGTTACCGGTCGGGTGGGTGAAACCCCAGCCCGCGTGGCCGGTCTGCCCGATGGCGCGCCACCAGCGCGAGGCTGTTCCGGCCAATACCCTGCTGCCGATGCCCGGCGGCACCGTCACGCTGGGTAAAACCGACGATACCTATGGCTGGGATGTCGAATATGGCCGCCAGCAGATCGCGCTGCAGCCGTTCAGGGCGAGCAAAATGCTGGTCAGCAACGCGGAATTCCTGGCGTTCGTTGAGGCGGGGGGTTATCAGGACGCTCGCTGGTGGGATGACGAAGGCTGGGGCTGGTGTCAGTTTGCAAAAGCGGAGATGCCCACCTTCTGGGTCGGCACGCCTGCGATGCCCGATCAGCTTAAACTGCGTCTGATGTGTGAAGAAGTCGCAATGCCGTGGGACTGGCCAGCCGAGGTTAACCAGCTGGAAGCGGCGGCCTTCTGCCGCTGGAAAGCGGATCAGACGGGAATGAGTGTTCAGCTCCCCTGTGAAGCGGAGTGGGCTCAGCTGCGCGAACAGGTCGCGGGCGATCAGCCGGATTGGGATCGGGCACCGGGCAACATTAACCTTGCATACTGGGCTTCCTCTTCACCGGTCGATCTCTTCGCCCAGGGCGACTTCTTCGATATCGTCGGTAACGTCTGGCAGTGGACGACCACGCCGACCAACGGCTTTGAAGATTTTAAAGTCCACCCGCTTTACGATGATTTCTCTACCCCGACCTTTGATGGCAAACATTCGCTGATCAAAGGCGGTAGCTGGATATCGACCGGCAACGAAGCGCTGAAATCGGCACGCTATGCGTTCCGCCGCCACTTCTTCCAGCATGCCGGTTTCCGCTACGTGGTTTCCAGCCATCAGGAAACCATGGCGCTGAACCCGTATGAATCTGACGCCATGGTGTCGCAATACCTCGACTTCCAGTATGGCCCGCGCTATTTCGGCGTGGATAACTATGCCGAAAGCTTGGTAAACCTGGCGCTGAACTACACCACAGCACGCGGCGAGGCACTGGATATCGGCTGTGCCACCGGACGCGCCAGTTTTGAACTGGCCCGCCACTTTGAACGTGTCACCGGCATGGACTACTCGGCGCGCTTCATCGATGTGGCGCTTCAGCTGGCCAGCGGCGAAGACTTCCGTTATCTCCTGCCACAGGAAGGCGATCTGGTGGAGTATCGCCAGGTTCGCCTGAAAGATTTCGCGCTGGAGAGCGAACTGGCGCAGCGGATTCAGTTTGTTCAGGGCGACGCCTGTAACCTTAAGCCGCAACCCGCCCGTTACGATCTGGTACTTGCATCCAACCTGATCGATCGCCTGCGTCAGCCCGCACGCTTCCTGCGGGATGTCACGCCGATGCTGCGTCAGGGCGGCATTCTGGTGCTCTCATCGCCCTATACCTGGCTGGAGGATTTCACGCCGAAGGAGAACTGGCTGGGCGGCGTGCGTGAAAACGGTGAGGCACTGACGACGCTGCAGGCACTGCAACGTCTGCTGGCGGCCGACTTCGACCTGGTCGATGAACCGCAGGATAAACCGTTTGTGATCCGCGAAACGGCCCGCAAGTTCCAGCACACGCTGGCGCAGGTCACCGTCTGGCGCAAACGCTAAGTGAACCGGCAGCGACGCCCGTCGCTGCCGGGAGTTGCCTGAACCACTATTTTGCTGCACATTCATCCTTGTTTACTTAAGCAGACCAATAACGAGGATGGCCATGGCCGAACATCTGCAGCTCGATAACCTGGATCGCGGCATTCTGAATGCCCTGCTCGACAATGCGCGCACTGCTTACGCCGAGTTGGCAAAACAGTTTAACGTCAGCCCCGGCACCATTCATGTCCGCGTGGAGAAGATGAAGCAGGCGGGCATTATCCTGGGCACCCGGGTTGATATCGATCCGCGCCAGCTGGGGTTTGATGTCTGCTGTTTTATCGGCATCATCCTTAAGAGCGCGCGTGACTATCCGGCGGCGCTGAGCAAACTGGATGCGCTGGATGAAGTGGTTGAAGCCTGGTACACCACCGGCCACTACAGCATCTTTATTAAGGTGATGTGCCGATCCATTGATGCCCTGCAACAGGTGCTGATCAACAAGATCCAGACCATAGATGAAATTCAGTCGACGGAAACGCTGATCTCGCTGCAAAACCCGATCATGCGCACTATCAAGCCCTGATCCTTCTCCGCCTTGTGCATAATCTTATCCCTGACGAATGTGGCGGCTGGCAACGGCTGCGTTCGCTTCTCATAATCTATTAACCCTGTTGTCCACAGGTGGATCACCGCTTGATCACAGCGTACAATGCTCGCCTTAATGTCCGGGAGAGCAAGATGGCCGATATTACCTTAATCAGTGGCAGTACTCTGGGTAGCGCAGAGTATGTGGCTGAACATCTGGAAGAAAAATTACAGGAAGCGGGCTTCTCAACGCAGATGCTGCATGGCCCGGAGCTGGATGAAGTGCCACATGAGGGTATCTGGCTGGTGGTCTGTTCAACTCACGGTGCAGGCGATATTCCCGATAACCTGCTGCCGCTGTTCGAAGCCATCACGGAAAGCCAGCCCGATCTCTCGCAGGTCCGGTTTGGTGCCATCGGACTCGGCAATCATGAATATGATCTCTTTTGTGGCGCGATCCGCCAGATTGAAGCCCTGTTAATTGCTCAGGGTGCCCGCCAGGTCGGCGATCGTCTGGAGATTGATGTGCTGGAGCATGAGATCCCTGAAGATCCCGCGGAAGCCTGGCTGGAAAGCTGGAAAAAGGCGATCTGAAGGGGGCTGGGGATCGCGAAATAGTGACGATCCCCAGTGGAACATGCTGATTTTATCCTTTTCCGCTCGTTTATTTTGTGGATAACTACCCTCTTTTACTGCGTATAACCGGTAGTTATCCAAAGAACAACCGTAGAATGAATTTTGAGCTGTGGATAACATGTCATTTTGATCCCAGCTTATACGGATCAGGATCACCGATCACTAACAGGTAGTGATCCTCTTCATCCTGTTGTTTCTGCTGTGCTTCTGGCACATATCCACAGAAAAGCGGGATCCTAATAAGAGATCTAACAGAAAGATCATATACAGATCTAAGATCCTTTCTTTTAAAACCGGACGATCCCGCGGCTTTCACCCCAGACGGAATTTGAGTAGAATCCACGCCCCAGGACGACGATCCTGCAAGTTCATCAACCGAGGTACCACTTCATGTTTTATCAGGATCCTTTTGACGTCATCGTAATTGGTGGTGGTCATGCGGGCACCGAAGCCGCAATGGCGGCAGCCCGAATGGGTCAGCAAACCCTGTTACTCACCCATAACATTGATACGCTTGGACAAATGTCCTGTAACCCGGCGATTGGTGGGATTGGCAAAGGACATTTGGTGAAGGAAGTGGATGCCCTGGGTGGTCTGATGGCCAGTGCGATTGACCAGGCGGGTATCCAGTTTAGGATACTAAACGCCAGCAAAGGTCCGGCAGTGCGGGCAACTCGTGCTCAGGCGGATCGCGTGCTCTATCGCCAGGCAGTGCGTACGGCACTGGAGAACCAGCCCAATCTGATGATCTTCCAGCAGGCGGTCGACGATCTTATCGTGGAAAACGATCGTGTGGTGGGTGCAGTCACCCAGATGGGACTGAAGTTCCGCGCGAAAACCGTCGTCCTCACCGTCGGCACGTTTCTTGACGGCAAAATTCATATCGGTCTGGATAATTACAGTGGCGGTCGTGCAGGTGATCCCCCGTCCATTCCGCTGGCAAAACGACTGCGTGCGCTGCCGCTGCGGGTAGACCGCCTCAAGACTGGTACGCCACCGCGTATCGATGCGCGCACCATCGATTTTTCAGTGCTCAGCCCGCAGCACGGCGATAACCCGATGCCGGTGTTCTCGTTTATGGGCAATGCGTCTCAGCATCCGCAGCAGGTACCGTGCTGGATCACTCACACCAATGAGAAAACCCATGAGGTGATCCGCAATAATCTGGATCGCAGCCCGATGTATGCCGGGATCATCGAGGGGATCGGTCCACGCTACTGCCCGTCTATCGAAGACAAAGTGATGCGCTTTGCCGATCGTAACTCGCATCAGATCTTCCTGGAGCCGGAAGGGCTGACCAGCAATGAGATCTACCCGAATGGCATCTCAACCAGTCTGCCATTCGATGTGCAGATTCAGATCGTTCGCTCCATGCAGGGCATGGAGAATGCGAAGATCGTGCGTCCGGGCTATGCCATCGAGTATGACTTCTTCGATCCACGCGATCTCAAACTGACGCTGGAGAGCAAATTTATTCACGGCCTGTTCTTTGCCGGCCAGATCAACGGCACAACCGGCTACGAAGAAGCCGCTGCACAGGGGATGCTGGCGGGGCTGAACGCCGCCCGTCAGTCTGCGGACAAAGAGGGCTGGGCACCACGTCGTGACCAGGCTTATCTGGGCGTACTGGTTGATGACCTCTGCACGCTCGGTACCAAAGAGCCGTACCGGATGTTTACCTCCCGTGCTGAATATCGTCTGATGCTGCGCGAAGACAATGCCGATCTGCGTCTGACCGAAACCGGTCGTGAACTGGGTCTGGTGGATGATGCGCGCTGGGCGCGTTTCAATCAGAAGCTGGAAGCGATTGAACAGGAGCGTCAGCGCCTGCGCGATATCTGGGTCCATCCGAAGTCAGAGCACGTGACGGAAGTGAATACGGTACTCAGCGCGCCGCTGACCAAAGAAGCGAGCGGCGAAGATCTGCTGCGCCGTCCTGAGCTGACCTATCTGAAGCTGATGACGCTGGATGCCTTTGGTCCGACACTGGCTGATGAGCAGGCCGCTGAGCAGGTTGAGATTCAGGTCAAATATGAAGGTTATATCGCGCGTCAGCAGGAAGAGATCGATCGCCAGCTGCGCAACGAGAACACGCTGTTACCGGTGGAGCTCGACTATCGCCAGGTGAACGGCCTCTCAAATGAGGTTATCGCCAAGCTGAACGATCACAAACCGAGTTCGATTGGTCAGGCGACGCGTATCTCCGGTATTACGCCGGCGGCCATCTCAATTCTGCTTATCTATCTGAAAAAACAGGGTCTGCTGCGTAAAAGCGCCTGATCTGAAAACGGGGCGAGGAGACTCGCCCCCGCTGAATGGACTTATGCTGTGATCAACACACTCACGTCGCTGCTACAGGCAGCCGGTATTTCCCTCTCCGATCAACAAAAACAGCAGCTGGTTGCCTATGTCGGCCTGCTGGATAAGTGGAACAAAGCCTACAATCTGACATCAGTGCGCGATCCGCAGCAGATGCTGGTACGCCATATCCTCGACAGCATCGTGGTGGCGCCGCATCTGCAAGGCTCACGTTTCATTGATGTTGGAACCGGACCAGGACTGCCTGGCATTCCGCTGGCTATCGTGATGCCTGATGCGCACTTTACGTTGCTCGACAGCCTGGGCAAGCGGGTGCGTTTCCTGCGTCAGGTTCAGCATGAGTTAGGACTCACTAACATTACTCCGGTGCAGAGCCGGGTTGAGGCGTTCCCGGCTGAGCCGCCCTTTGATGGCGTGATCAGTCGTGCATTTGCCTCGCTGACCGACATGGTGAACTGGTGTCATCATCTGCCGGGAAGAGAAGGGCGCTTCTTCGCGCTGAAAGGCGTGCGTCCGGACGATGAAATTGCGGAGTTACCGGCAGGCTACGTCTCTGATGCTGTGATTAAGTTGCAGGTACCGCAGCTGGAAGGTGATCGCCACCTGGTCATTCTTCGTCACCAATAGGCTTTCGACTGGCAGAGATTTAGCGTTTATCTGCCAGTGATTTTCGTCAGTTCCGGGATGAAAAAAGTGCAGATGATGCGCTATCAATAAAAGATTTTGATTAAGCCCTGGCTGACCGAAGGTTAAAACGCTGACGGAAATTATCCGAAAAGCTCTGTTACATTTAACGTTTAATTCACATTCAGTTATCAGAAATATCACTTGTATAGGCGGGTCGCTGAATAAAAGTAGTCACGGCAGAAAATATATCGCGGTAATAACTTTGCGTGCGTAATATCAATTACACGATTCTTAAGCACAGTTCGATGTCAATAGCGTGTTTTCTGTGAAAATAGTCTTGCAGATGCATTTTTATAATTTCAATGATTTGATTTTATTGAGTTAATTTGTAATACAGATTGTTCTTAAATAGCGCGAAGATAAAACTCAGTGTAGTGAAAGTGCTTATTATGTGATCTAAAGCACGCTTTAAAAGCAAGTTGCGAGAGAATTTTCAGTCAGATTAGGGTGAATCTCTGCAGGGTAATCTTTGGAAAAATAGCCCTCCGGAAAGAAATTTAAATAATTGTTCACCTTTTCGCTACTTACCGATTGAAATCGCAGGTGCGGCCCGTATAATTTGCACGGCTTTTGCTGCTTGACTCAACTGCGCAAAGGCAGTCTTATACGACACGCGACATACCCCTAACGGGGCAGGAGAGTATCAGCGTCATGTCAGTGTCTCTTTACAGTGTAAAATACGCCCGAACGGTGCTGATGATTCAGCTGGTGACGATAGTCATCATCGGTGCACTCTTTGCTCTTAAAGATGTCATCTGGGGTCTCTCTGCTCTTGCTGGCGGTGCGGCAGCCTGGCTGCCAAACGTATTGTTTTTGTTTTTAGCCTGGCGCCTGCAGGGGCAAACCCCAGCTTCGGGGCGAGTCGCGTGGAGCTTCGCTTTGGGTGAAATAGCCAAAGTGTTTGCGACCATCATTTTGCTCATTGTGGCGTTGGGTCTATTCGGAGCGGTTTTCTGGCCGGTCGGAATAACCTGGTTATCGGTGCTGGTGGTACAAATGCTGGCACCGGCGGTAATTAACAACAAAGGGTAAGAGGCATCATGGCTGCAGGAGAAATCTCTACTCCGCAAGAGTACATTGGTCACCACCTGACTCATCTTCAGTTGGACCTGCGTACCTTCGAGATAGTGAATCCGCACGACGCTCCCGCGACGTTCTGGGTATTAAATATCGATTCCATGTTTTTCTCTATGGTGCTGGGAATCATCTTCCTGGTGTTGTTCCGTAGCGTGGCAAAATCTGCCACCAGCGGTGTGCCAGGGAAAATGCAGGCGGCTATCGAACTGGTTGTCGGTTTCGTCGATAGTAACGTGCGCGACATGTATCACGGTAAGAGCAAACTTATCGCCCCGCTGGCTCTGACAATCTTTGTCTGGGTCTTCCTGATGAACTTCATGGATCTGCTGCCAATCGACTTGCTGCCATATATTGGCGAGCACGTATTGGGGTTACCGGCGCTGCGCGTCGTACCATCTGCAGACGTGAACATCACGCTATCTATGGCGTTGGGCGTATTTATTTTGATTCTGTTCTACAGCATCAAAATGAAAGGCATTGGCGGCTTCACTAAAGAGCTGACGCTGCAGCCTTTTAACCACCCGATCTTCATCCCGATCAACCTGATTCTGGAAGGTGTGAGCCTGCTGTCTAAGCCTGTATCACTGGGTTTACGACTGTTCGGTAACATGTATGCGGGTGAACTGATCTTTATCCTTATTGCCGGTCTGTTGCCGTGGTGGTCGCAGTGGGTGCTGAATGTGCCGTGGGCCATTTTCCACATCCTGATCATTTCGCTACAGGCTTTCATTTTCATGGTCCTCACGATTGTCTATCTGTCGATGGCATCTGAAGAACATTGATTTTTTTCTCAACACTACTTTCCCTCTTGATTTCGGGTTGCAGCGCACACCGCTGAAGCCCGGAAGATGAAGGGAGCATTTAACTGAAACAAACTGGAGACTGTCATGGAAAACCTGAATATGGATCTGCTGTACATGGCTGCCGCTGTGATGATGGGCCTGGCGGCAATCGGTGCTGCGATCGGTATCGGCATCCTCGGAGGAAAATTCCTGGAAGGCGCTGCTCGTCAGCCTGACCTGATTCCTCTGCTGCGTACGCAGTTCTTTGTTGTAATGGGTCTGGTGGATGCAATCCCGATGATCGCTGTTGGTCTGGGTCTGTACGTGATGTTTGCTGTCGCCTAAAGCCCTGTGTTCACTCAGCGCACAATGTGCAAGGGTGAACGGATTCTGCCGCTTATCGTTGATAACGGCAGAAAAGTTAAATACTCAATCTAGAGGCATTGTGCTGTGAACATTAATGCAACAATCCTCGGCCAGGCTATCGCGTTCATCCTGTTTGTCGCGTTCTGCATGAAGTACGTATGGCCGCCGCTCATGGCTGCTATCGAAAAGCGCCAGAAAGAAATTGCTGAAGGCCTTGCTTCTGCTGAACGTGCAAAGAAAGATTTGGATCTCGCGCAGGCTAATGCGACCGACCAGCTGAAAAAAGCCAAAGAAGACGCTCAGGTCATTATCGAGCAAGCGAACAAGCGTCGCGCGCAGATTCTGGACGAAGCCAAAACCGAAGCTGAAAACGAACGTAATCGCATCGTGACACAAGCGCAGGCTGAAATTGACGCTGAACGCAAACGTGCGCGTGAAGAACTGCGTAAGCAGGTCGCGTTGCTGGCTATGGCTGGCGCCGAGAAGATCATCGAACGCTCCGTGGATGAAGCTGCTAACAGCGACATCGTTGATAAACTGGTCGCTGAACTGTAAGGAGGGAGGGGCTGATGTCTGATCTGATTACTGTAGCTCGCCCCTACGCCAAAGCAGCTTTTGACTTTGCTGTTGAGCATCAAAGTATTGAACGCTGGCAACAGATGCTGGCGTTTGCCGCAGAAGTGGCTCGCAATGAACAGATGGCTGATCTTCTCTCAGGTGCATTAGCACCCGAAGCGCTGGCAGCGTCGTTTAACGCAGTCTGTGGTGATCAACTGGATGAACCCGCGCAGAACCTGATTAAGGTGATGGCGGAAAACGGACGTTTGACAGCGCTTCCGGCTGTACTGGCCCAATACATCGAACTGCGTGACGCTCATGAAGCCACCGCTGAAGTTGATGTTATCTCCGCCAGTACGCTGAGTGACGACCAGCTGAATAAAATCAGCGCCGCGATGGAAAAACGTCTGTCACGCAAAGTTAAGCTGAATTGCAAAATTGATAAGTCTGTGATGGCAGGCGTGATCATCCGTTCGGGTGATCTGGTTATTGATGGCAGCGTACGCGGCCGTCTTGACCGTCTGGCTGACGTCTTGCAGTCTTAAGGGGACTGGAGCATATGCAACTGAATTCCACCGAAATCAGCGAACTGATCAAGCAGCGCATTGCTCAGTTCAATGTCGTGAGTGAAGCTCACAACGAAGGTACGATTGTTTCTGTAAGTGACGGTATCATCCGCGTACACGGCCTGGCCGATGTCATGCAGGGTGAGATGATTGCCCTGCCGGGCAACCGTTACGCTATCGCCCTGAACCTCGAGCGTGACTCGGTTGGTGCAGTGGTGATGGGCCCTTACGCTGACCTCGCCGAAGGCATGAAGGTTAAGTGTACTGGCCGTATTCTTGAAGTACCGGTAGGCCGTGGCCTGCTGGGCCGCGTAGTGAACACCCTGGGTGCTCCTATCGACGGTAAAGGCGCAATCGACAACGACGGTTTCTCACCGGTTGAAGTCATTGCACCTGGTGTTATCGACCGTCAGTCGGTCGACCAGCCGGTTCAGACCGGTTATAAGTCGGTCGATGCGATGATTCCAATCGGCCGTGGCCAGCGTGAGCTGATCATCGGTGACCGTCAGACCGGTAAAACCGCAATGGCGATCGATGCGATCATCAACCAGCGCGACTCAGGCATCAAGTGTGTCTACGTTGCGATTGGTCAGAAAGCCTCAACCATCTCTAACGTGGTTCGTAAGCTGGAAGAGCATGGCGCACTGCAGAACACCATCGTTGTTGTGGCGTCTGCTTCTGAATCTGCTGCACTGCAGTATCTCTCTCCGTACGCAGGCTGTGCGATGGGCGAATACTTCCGTGACCGCGGTGAAGATGCGCTGATCGTATACGATGACCTTTCTAAGCAGGCTGTCGCGTACCGTCAGATTTCTCTGCTGCTGCGCCGTCCACCAGGTCGTGAAGCATTCCCTGGCGACGTGTTCTATCTCCACTCCCGTCTGCTGGAACGTGCATCACGCGTAAGCGCTGATTATGTAGAGCGTTTCACCAATGGCGCAGTGACAGGTAAAACCGGTTCACTGACCGCGCTGCCGATCATCGAAACCCAGGCGGGCGACGTTTCTGCGTTCGTTCCGACCAACGTAATCTCGATTACTGATGGTCAGATCTTCCTGGAATCGAACCTGTTCAACTCCGGTATTCGTCCGGCCGTTAACCCAGGTATTTCGGTATCCCGCGTAGGTGGTGCTGCACAGACCAAGATCATCAAGAAACTGTCCGGTGGTATCCGTACCGCGCTGGCACAGTATCGTGAACTGGCGGCATTCTCGCAGTTCGCCTCTGATCTGGATGATGCAACCCGCAAACAGCTGAGCCACGGTCAGAAAGTGACCGAGCTGCTGAAGCAGAAACAGTATGCGCCGATGTCTGTCGCACAGCAGGGTCTGGTTCTGTTCGCTGCAGAGCGTGGCTATCTGAACGACGTTGAACTGGCAAAAATTGGCAGCTTCGAAGCTGCACTGCTGGCCTTCGCCGATCGCGACCACGCTGAGCTGATGGCTGAAATCAACCAGTCGGGTAACTTTAATAACGATATCGAAGCCAAGCTGAAAGGCCTGGTCGAGACGTTTAAAGCAACCCAGTCCTGGTAATGTCTGGCGGCTTGTCTGAAAAGGCAGGCCGCAAGGCTTTGAGGAGAAGCTAATGGCCGGCGCAAAAGAGATACGAAGCAAGATTGGAAGCGTGAAAAACACGCAGAAGATCACCAAAGCGATGGAAATGGTCGCCGCCTCCAAGATGCGTAAAACGCAGGAACGCATGGCGGCCAGCCGTCCGTATGCAGAAACCATGCGCAAAGTGATTGGTCACCTTGCGTTGGGTAATCTGGAATACAAGCACCCTTACCTGGAAGAGCGCGACGTGAAGCGCGTCGGCTACCTGGTCGTTTCAACTGACCGCGGGCTTTGTGGTGGTTTGAACATTAACCTGTTCAAAAAGTTACTGGCGGATATGAAGTCCTGGTCCGATAAAGGCGTGCAGAGCGATCTGTCGATTATCGGTTCAAAAGGGGCGTCATTCTTTAATGCTGTGGGTGGCAACATTGTGGCGCAAGTCAGTGGCATGGGTGATAAACCTACCCTGTCTGACCTGATTGGCCCGGTAAAAGTGATGTTGCAGGCTTATGATGAAGGCCGCATCGACAAGCTGATGATCGTCAATAACAAATTCAATAACACCATGTCTCAGACTCCGACCATCACCCAACTGCTGCCGTTACCGCCAGCGGAAGGTGAAGAAGAGATGAAGGCGAAGACCTGGGATTACCTGTATGAACCCGATCCGAAAGCGCTGCTGGATACCCTGCTGCGTCGTTATGTCGAATCGCAGGTTTATCAGGGTGTGGTGGAAAATCTGGCCAGTGAGCAGGCCGCACGTATGGTAGCGATGAAAGCCGCAACCGATAACGGCGGAAATCTGATCAAAGAGCTGCAGTTGGTGTACAACAAAGCTCGTCAGGCCAGCATCACCCAGGAACTTACCGAGATTGTCGGTGGAGCCTCCGCGGTTTAACCAGGTTTGGAATTAGGTAGAGGATTCAAGATGGCAACTGGAAAGATTGTCCAGATTATCGGCGCCGTTGTTGACGTCGAATTCCCTCAGGACGCGGTACCGCAAGTGTACAGCGCCCTCGAGGTTATGAATGGTGATGCGCGTCTGGTGCTGGAAGTTCAGCAGCAGCTCGGCGGCGGCGTAGTACGTACCATCGCAATGGGTACGTCTGACGGCCTGAAGCGTGGTCTGAGCGTCAACGACCTGCAGAAACCGATTCAGGTACCCGTCGGTAAAGCGACCCTGGGCCGTATCATGAACGTTCTCGGCGAGCCAATCGATATGAAAGGCGAGCTGAAAGAAGAAGATGGCAGCGCAGTAGAGATCGCCTCTATTCACCGCGCAGCCCCTTCTTATGAAGATCAGTCTAACTCGCAGGAACTGCTGGAAACCGGCATCAAGGTTATCGACCTGATGTGTCCGTTTGCTAAAGGCGGTAAAGTCGGTCTGTTCGGTGGTGCGGGTGTAGGTAAAACCGTCAACATGATGGAACTGATCCGTAACATCGCGGCTGAACACTCAGGTTACTCAGTGTTTGCCGGTGTGGGTGAGCGTACTCGTGAGGGTAACGACTTCTACCACGAAATGACTGACTCTAACGTTATCGATAAAGTTGCACTGGTCTATGGCCAGATGAACGAGCCGCCGGGTAACCGTCTGCGCGTAGCACTGACCGGTCTGACCATGGCGGAAAAATTCCGTGATGAAGGCCGCGACGTTCTGCTGTTCATCGATAACATCTACCGTTATACCCTGGCCGGTACAGAAGTTTCTGCACTGCTGGGTCGTATGCCATCTGCGGTAGGTTACCAGCCAACGCTGGCAGAAGAGATGGGTGTGTTGCAGGAGCGTATTACCTCCACCAAGACCGGTTCAATCACCTCCGTACAGGCCGTTTACGTCCCTGCGGATGACCTGACTGACCCATCACCAGCAACTACCTTTGCGCACTTAGACTCAACGGTAACGCTGAGCCGTCAGATCGCCTCTCTGGGTATCTACCCGGCCGTTGACCCGCTGGATTCTACCAGCCGTCAGCTGGATCCGCTGGTTGTCGGTCAGGAGCACTATGATGTTGCACGTGGCGTTCAGTCACTGCTGCAGCGTTATCAGGAACTGAAAGACATCATCGCCATCCTCGGTATGGATGAGCTGTCTGAAGAAGACAAACTGCTGGTGGCACGTGCGCGTAAGATTCAGCGCTTCCTGTCTCAGCCGTTCTTCGTTGCAGAAGTATTCACCGGTTCACCGGGCAAATACGTGACGCTGAAAGACACTATCCGTGGCTTTAAAGGCATCATGGAAGGTGAGTTTGACCACCTGCCAGAGCAGGCCTTCTACATGGTTGGCGCCATCGAAGAAGCCGTGGAAAAAGCGAAGAAACTGTAATAACGGTTTCCCGGGAGGAAGATTATGGCTATGACTTATCACCTGGATGTGGTCAGCGCAGAGGAGCAGTTGTTCTCTGGTCTGGTACAGAAAATTCAGGTGTCAGGTAGCGAAGGTGAACTGGGGATTTTCCCTGGCCATGCGCCGCTGCTGACTGCCATTAAGCCTGGAATGATCCGTATCGTGAAACAGCACGGCGAAGAGGAGTTTATCTACCTCTCTGGCGGCGTGCTGGAAGTGCAACCGGGCAGCAGCACCGTTCTGGCCGATACCGCTATCCGCGGTACCGATCTGGACGAAGCGCGCGCTCTGGAAGCAAAACGCAAAGCAGAAGACCATATGAACAGCAGCCACGGCGACGTGGACTATGCTCAGGCCTCTGCCGAGCTGGCGAAAGCCATTGCTAAACTGCGCGTGATCGAACTGACCAAAAAAGCGATGTAATCCAGCTTTATGCGTCATGAAATGCCAGCCCTCGGGCTGGCATTTTTTTTGTCTGCTGCGCCTGATCTGCCTGTCCGCCTAATTTCGGCCTGAGAAAAATGTAGTAATCTCAATCTCAAACCGTTTTACTTTCACCCGTAAAAATTCACTCAGGATAGTTATGTCTAACAGTGCGATGAGTGTGGTGATCCTTGCTGCTGGCAAGGGCACCCGTATGTATTCCGATCTGCCTAAAGTTCTGCATACGCTGGCAGGCAAACCCATGGTTCAGCATGTGATTGACGCGGCTAAAGGGCTGGGCGCACAGCAGGTCCATCTGGTTTATGGTCACGGCGGCGATCGCCTGAAGGCGACCCTCACTGACAGCTCGCTCAACTGGGTACTGCAGGCCGAGCAGCTCGGCACTGGCCATGCGATGCAGCAGGCAGCGCCTGCATTCGCGGATGATGAAGATATCATGATGCTTTACGGTGACGTGCCGCTGATCTCTCAGGCGACACTACAGCGGCTGCGCGAAGCAAAACCGCAGGGCGGCATTGGCTTACTCACCGTGGTACTGGATGACCCAACCGGCTATGGCCGCATTGTGCGTGAGAACGACACCATCACCGGCATTATCGAACAGAAAGATGCCAGCCCGGCGCAGCTCACCATTAAAGAGATCAACACCGGCATTCTGATCGCCAACGGCGGCGATTTAAAACGCTGGCTGGCGCAGCTCACCAACAATAATGCGCAGGGTGAGTATTACATCACCGATATTATCGCGCTGGCGCATCAGGAAGGTCGGGTAATCAACGCGGTTCATCCGGCACGCATCAGTGAAACCGATGGCGTCAACAACCGGCTGCAGCTGGCGACATTAGAGCGCACTTACCAGGCCGAACAGGCGGAAAGGCTGCTGCTGGCTGGCGTGATGCTGCGCGATCCGGCCCGTTTTGACCTGCGCGGGACGCTGACGCACGGACGGGATGTTGAAATTGACACCAACGTCATTATTGAAGGCCAGGTCACGCTGGGCGCACGCGTCAGAATCGGCGCGGGCTGCATTATCAAAAACAGTGTGATTGGCGATGACTGTGAAATCAGCCCCTATTCGGTGATCGAGGATGCGAATCTCGCCACTGCCTGCACCGTCGGACCTTTTGCCCGTCTGCGTCCTGGCAGCGAACTGGCCGATGCCGCCCACGTGGGCAACTTCGTCGAAATGAAGAAAGCGCGTCTGGGCAGAGGATCGAAAGCGGGGCACCTCTCCTATCTCGGTGATGCGGAGATTGGCGACAACGTAAATATCGGTGCAGGCACCATTACCTGCAACTACGACGGTGCGAACAAATTCAAAACCGTAATTGGCGATGACGTATTTGTGGGCTCAGATACCCAGCTGGTGGCGCCTGTCAGCATCGCGGCAGGGACCACCATTGCGGCGGGCACGACCATCATGAAAGATGTGACCCAGGCCGGTCTGGTCTATAACCGTAAAGAGCAGAATCACAAAGCGGACTGGCAGCGCCCACAGAAGAAAAAATAAATTTTTAACGGCCCGCTTTAATGCGGGCCGATGCAGTGCAGTGCCAAAACTATAATCCCCACTCTCTACAAGGCTCGGGGAACCGGCAAAGCCGGATATCAGGTCGCATGACAACAGAAGTGGCGAAAAGCCATGTAGTCAGGAAAACATCATTATGTGTGGAATTGTTGGTGCAGTAGCGCAACGTGATATCGCAGAGATTCTGCTGGAAGGTCTGCGTCGTCTTGAATATCGCGGATATGATTCGGCCGGTCTGGCCGTGGTCGATCGTCAGGGGCACGTCACGCGCCTGCGGCGTTTAGGGAAAGTGCAGAAACTGGCGGAAGCCGCTGAGCAGCAACCGCTGATTGGTGGCACCGGCATCGCGCACACGCGCTGGGCAACCCATGGCGAGCCGTCGGAAGCGAACGCGCATCCGCACGTCTCAGAGCACATCATCATCGTGCACAACGGCATCATTGAAAATCATGAGCCATTGCGTGCTGAACTGATCGCGCGCGGTTATGTCTTTGCCTCTGAAACGGACACCGAAGTGGTGGCGCATCTGGTTCACTGGGAGCAGAAGCAGGGCGGTTCGCTGCGTGAAGTCGTACTGCGTGTGATTCCGCAGCTGCGCGGTGCCTATGGCATGGTGATCATGGACAGCCGCGATCCGTCACTGCTGGTGGCGGCCCGTTCCGGCAGCCCGCTGGTGATTGGTCGTGGCATGGGCGAAAACTTTATCGCCTCGGATCAGCTGGCCCTGCTGCCAGTGACCCGTCGGTTCATCTATCTGGAAGAGGGTGATATCGCCGAGATCAGCCGTCGCGATGTCACGGTGATCGACCGTGAAGGCAACACCGTGACCCGTGCCGAGATCGAGTCGAACCTGCAATATGATGCCGGTGACAAAGGCATTTACCGTCACTACATGCAGAAAGAGATCTACGAACAGCCCATGGCGCTGAAAAGCACCCTGAGCGGTCGGTTCAGCCAGGGTCAGGTTGATCTCAGCGAACTGGGCGCGGGCGCAGAAGCGCTGCTGAGCCAGGTTGAGCATATCCAGATTATCGCCTGCGGCACCTCCTACAACTCCGGCATGGTGTCACGCTACTGGTTTGAGTCGCTGGCAAACCTGCCCTGTGATGTCGAGATTGCCTCGGAATTCCGCTACCGTAAATCAGCGGTGCGCAAAAACAGCCTGCTGATCACCCTGTCGCAGTCGGGTGAAACGGCAGATACCCTGGCGGCGCTGCGTCTCTCTAAAGAGCTGGGCTACCTGGGCTCGCTGGCGGTCTGTAACGTGGCCGGTTCATCACTGGTGCGGGAATCTGACCTGGCGCTGATGACCAAAGCGGGCACCGAAATAGGCGTCGCCTCTACCAAAGCGTTCACCACCCAGTTAGCGGTGCTGCTGATGCTGGTGGCGAAACTGGGCCGTCTGAAAGGGATGTCTGCCGAGACTGAACATGAGATCGTTCATGCACTGCAGGCGTTGCCGAACCGGATTGAGCAGATGCTGGCGCAGGATAAGCTGATTGAAAATCTGGCAGAAGGCTTCTCTGACAAGCATCACGCGCTGTTCCTGGGTCGTGGCGATCAATATCCGATTGCCATGGAAGGGGCGCTGAAGCTCAAGGAGATCTCCTACATTCATGCGGAAGCCTACGCCGCAGGCGAGCTGAAACATGGCCCGCTGGCGCTGATTGATGCGGATATGCCGGTAATCGTGGTGGCACCTAACAACGAACTGCTGGAGAAGCTCAAATCCAACATCGAAGAGGTACGCGCACGCGGTGGCCTGCTTTATGTCTTTGCCGATCAGGATGCGGGCTTCAGCGACAGTGACGGCATGAAGATCATCCCGTTGCCGCATGTCGAAGAGGTCATTGCGCCCATCTTCTACACGGTGCCGCTACAGTTACTCTCCTATCACGTCGCCCTGATCAAAGGGACCGACGTCGATCAGCCACGTAACCTGGCAAAATCGGTTACTGTGGAATAACCGGGTGGGCCCCGTCGCGGGCCCACTTTGCTCTGGCCCTCTGTCATATAACTGTCATATTTCGTACATTTCACTGTCATCAAACTGTCCTATTTTCCCTCCTGCAGCAATCACAGATTCTTACTAAAACGGCCCCAAGCCTGACTTTTCTCCCCTGGAGGGAATATGACACTGATGCGTAGCACCGTAGCCCGAATCCTCGCCACCACCTTCGCCGTAAGCGCGGTATCTGCTTTTGCGGCAACCGATCTCACTGGCGCAGGCGGGACGTTCCCGGCGCCGGTTTATGCCAAGTGGGCAGCAGAATATCAAAAAGCCACCGGTAGCAAAGTTAACTACCAGGGTATCGGTTCATCTGGCGGCGTGAAACAGATCATCGCTAAAACCGTCGATTTCGGTGCGTCCGATGCGCCAATGAAAGATGAAGATCTGCAGAAAAATGGCCTGTTCCAGTTCCCTACCGTGATCGGTGGCGTAGTGCTGGCGGTTAACCTGCCGGGTATCAAGTCAGGTCAGCTGACGCTGGATGGCAAAACCGTCGGTGATATCTACCTCGGCACCATCAAAAAGTGGAACGACCCGGCGATTGCCAAACTTAACCCAGGCGTGAAACTGCCAGAGACCAACATCAACGTGGTACGTCGCGCTGACGGTTCAGGCACCTCGTTCGTGTTCACCAGCTATCTGGCGAAAGTGAACCCGGACTGGAACAGCAAAATTGGTAAAGGTAACACCGTCAACTGGCCGGTCGGTCTGGGCGGCAAAGGCAACGACGGCGTCGCCGCGTTTGTTCAGCGTCTGCCGGGTTCAATCGGCTACGTGGAGTACGCCTACGCCAAACAGAATAACCTGACCTACACCAAACTGATCGATGCCGATGGTAAAGCGGTCGCCCCAAGCGAAACCAGCTTCAGTAATGCCGCGAAAGGCGCTGACTGGAGCAAATCGTTCGCGCAGGATCTGACCTTCCAGAAGGGCGCTGATGCCTGGCCAATCTCGTCAACCACCTTTATTCTGATCTACAAAGATCAGGCTAATGCGGCCAAAGGCGCTGAAGTACTGAAATTCTTCGACTGGGCTTACAAAAGCGGCAGCAAAACCGCCACAGCGCTGGATTATGCTGCGCTGCCAGAGAGCGTGACTGAACAGATTCGCGCCGCCTGGAAAGCCAACATCAAAGACAGTTCTGGTAAAGCGCTTTATCAGTAATTGACCGACCCTGACCGGACAGCAGTCCGGTCAGACTCAACGGGCGGCGTCATGCCGTCCTGATAACTTCTGAAGACTGAGACTTCTATGGCTGCAACGAAGCCGGCATTCAAAGCCCCAGGCAAACAAGGTGACAGAATTTTTGGCGCGCTGGTCAGGCTGGCTGCGCTGATTGTCCTGTTACTGATGGGCGGCATTATTGTCTCCCTGATCATCTCCTCGTGGCCCAGCATCCAGAAGTTTGGTTTCGCCTTTTTGTGGACCAAAACCTGGGATGCGCCCAACGAACAATTTGGTGCACTGGTACCGATCTACGGCACCCTTGTGACCTCCATTATTGCCCTGATTATCGCAGTACCGGTGAGTTTTGGTATCGCGCTGTTCCTGACCGAACTCGCGCCAGGCTGGCTGCGTCGCCCGCTGGGCACCGCCATTGAGCTGCTGGCGGCCATTCCCAGTATTGTTTATGGCATGTGGGGTCTGTTTGTTTTCGCGCCGCTGTTTGCCGAATACTTCCAGACACCGGTCAATGACGTGATATCGGGCATTCCGATTGTCGGCGAGCTTTTCTCCGGCCCCGCTTTCGGTATCGGCATCCTCGCGGCGGGTGTGATTCTGGCGATCATGATCATCCCTTACATCGCCTCGGTCATGCGCGACGTCTTTGAGCAGACCCCGGTGATGATGAAAGAGTCAGCCTACGGCATCGGCTGCACCACCTGGGAAGTGATCTGGCGCATCGTACTGCCCTTTACCAAAAATGGCGTGATTGGCGGTGTGATGCTCGGACTGGGTCGTGCGCTGGGTGAAACCATGGCGGTGACTTTTATTATCGGCAACACCTACCAGCTCGACAGCCCGTCACTGTTTATGCCGGGTAACAGCATCACCTCGGCGCTGGCCAACGAGTTCGCTGAAGCGGAATCGGGCGTGCACGTCGCCGCGCTGATGGAGCTGGGACTGATCCTGTTTGTGATTACCTTTATCGTGCTGGCGATTTCAAAGCTGATGATTATGCGGCTGGCGAAAAGTGAAGGAGCGCGCTCATGACCACAATTGAAATTCAGGCGCGCGCTGAACTGGACGCATCACGCCGTAAAATGCAGTCCTGGCGCAGCACTAAAAATAAAATTGCGCTGACGCTGTCGCTGCTGACCATGGCTTTTGGCCTGTTCTGGCTGGTGTGGATCCTGTTCACCACCGTATCGCGCGGCGTGGATGGGCTCTCCTGGTCCCTGTTCACCGAATCAACGCCACCACCCAATACCGCGGGCGGCGGGCTGGCTAACGCCCTGGCAGGCAGCGGATTACTGATTTTCTGGTCTACCTTCTTCGGCACACCGCTGGGCATCATGGCGGGTATCTATCTGGCGGAATATGGGCGCAAGTCGCCACTGGCAGAAGTGATCCGCTTTATTAACGACATTCTGCTTTCGGCACCCTCGATTGTGGTCGGCCTGTTCGTCTACACCCTTGTGGTGTCGCAGATGCAGCACTTCTCCGGCTGGGCCGGGGTGATTGCGCTGGCGCTGCTGCAGGTGCCGATTGTTATTCGTACCACTGAAAACATGATGCGACTGGTGCCAGACAGCATGCGTGAAGCGGCTTACGCGCTGGGTACGCCCAAGTGGAAGATGATCGCGTCAATCACCCTGAAAGCGTCGGTCTCCGGCATCATCACGGGTGTGCTGCTGGCGATTGCGCGCATTGCAGGTGAAACGGCACCGCTGCTGTTCACGGCGCTCTCGAACCAGTTCTGGAGCACCGACATGATGCAGCCGCTGGCGAACCTGCCGGTCACCATCTTTAAGTTCGCCATGAGCCCGTTCGCAGAATGGCAGAGCCTGGCCTGGGCGGGCGTGCTGATTATTACCCTGTGCGTGCTGGTGCTGAACATCGTGGCGCGGGTGATTTTCGCCAAAGGTAAACACGGTTAATTTCCGGCGCGGCCCTGTGCGGCGCCGTATAAGAGAGATGAATTATGAGTATCGCGACAGCATCAGCCGATAAAATTCAGGTCCGTAATCTGAACTTCTATTACGGCAAATATCATGCGCTGAAGAACATCAATCTGGATATCGCTAAGAATCAGGTGACTGCGTTTATCGGGCCATCGGGCTGTGGTAAGTCGACCCTGCTGCGGACCTTCAACAAAATGTACTCGCTCTATCCGGATCAGCGGGCTGAAGGGGACATTCTGCTGGATGGCGAAAACATTCTGGCGACTCAGCAGGATATCGCGCTGCTGCGCGCCCGGGTCGGCATGGTGTTTCAGAAGCCTACGCCGTTCCCGATGTCGATCTATGACAACATCGCCTTTGGTGTTCGCCTGTTTGAAAAGCTGTCGCGTGCAGATATGGATGCGCGCGTACAGTGGGCGCTGACCAAAGCCGCGCTGTGGAATGAAACCAAAGACAAGCTGCATCAGAGCGGTTACAGTCTCTCCGGCGGCCAGCAGCAGCGTCTGTGCATTGCCCGCGGTATCGCGATTCGCCCGGAAGTCTTACTGCTGGATGAGCCCTGCTCTGCGCTTGATCCTATCTCTACTGGCCGTATTGAGGAGCTGATCACCGAGCTGAAACAGGATTACACCGTGGTGATCGTGACGCACAACATGCAACAGGCTGCACGCTGCTCTGACCATACGGCTTTCATGTATCTGGGCGAACTGATTGAGTTCAGCGATACCGACACGCTGTTCACTAAACCCGCCCAGAAGCAAACCGAAGATTATATAACTGGCCGCTACGGCTGATCTGACAGGAGATCGACATGGATAATCTTAATCTGAATAAGCACATATCCGGTCAGTTCAATGCCGAGCTGGAGCATATCCGTACCCAGGTGATGATCATGGGCGGTATGGTCGAGCAGCAGCTGACCGATGCGATTACCGCCATGCATAATCTGGATGGCGAACTGGCGCAGCGGGTGATCGACGGTGACCAGAAGGTCAATATGATGGAAGTGGAGATTGATGAAGCCTGCGTGCGCATCATCGCCAAACGTCAGCCAACCGCGATCGATTTGCGACTGGTGATGGCGATCATCAAAGCTATTTCTGAGCTGGAACGGATTGGCGACGTGGCGGAGAAGATCAGCCGCACGGCGCTGGAGAAGTTTGGTCAGCAGCATTTGCCGCTGCTGGTCAGCCTTGAGTCACTGGGTCGTCACACCGTGCAGATGCTGCATGATGTGCTGGACGCTTTTGCACGCATGGATCTCAATGAAGCGATCACTATCTACCGTGAAGATAAAAAGGTGGATAAAGAGTACGAAGGCATTGTGCGTCAGCTGATGACCTACATGATGGAAGATCCGCGCACCATTCCCAGTGTGCTGACGGCGCTGTTCTGTGCCCGCGCCATTGAGCGTATCGGCGATCGTTGCCAGAACATCTGCGAAATCATCTTCTATTTCGTCAAAGGTCAGGATTTCCGTCACGTTGGCGGTGACCGGCTCGATGAATTACTGTCGGGCGACGACGGTAGCAACAGACCTTCCTGATAAATCTTCTTCCTGCGCCTGATCGGCGCAGGGATAAGCCTTTTCAATTGGTCACATCCTGAACTCTCTCTATAATTGCGGCACTTTTCTTTATGAGGTGCGCAACGATGTCCCCTTCTCCCCAATCTAAGCCCGGCGTAACGCCAGGCAAAGCGATGCTGGCTGCGGTCAGCGGTTATGCCATGGATGGATTTGACCTGCTGATACTCGGCTTTATGCTGCCGGCTATCAGTGTTTCGCTGGCGCTCAATCCATCACAGGCGGGATCGCTGGTGACCTGGACGCTGATTGGCGCGGTTATCGGTGGCATCGTATTTGGTCATCTCAGCGACCGCTATGGCCGCATCCGCATGCTCACCGTCACGATTCTGGTCTTCTCGGTCTTTACCGGGCTGTGCGCGGTGGCGCAGGGCTACTGGGATCTGCTCGCCTGGCGAACGCTGGCGGGTGTTGGTCTGGGTGGCGAATTTGGTATCGGCATGGCGCTGATTGCCGAAGCCTGGCCGGCGGAGAAGCGCAATCGCGCATCAGCGTGGGTTGGCATCGGCTGGCAACTCGGGGTGCTGATGGCGGCCTTTATCACACCGCCGCTGCTGACTATCATCGGCTGGCGCGGCATGTTTCTGGTCGGCTTGTTGCCTGCGCTGGTCTCGTTTGCCATTCGTCGCGGCATGGGTGAACCGGAGGCGTATCAACGGCAGGTTAAACATGTGCCGTCACTCTCTTTTCCGGCGCGCCTGAAACTGCTGGTGCGCGATCGCGCCACCGCCAAAGCCAGCCTGGGCATTTTTATCCTCTGTTCAGTACAGAACTTTGGTTACTACGGGCTGATGATCTGGATGCCGAGTTACCTCTCCTCCAGCTTTGGCTTCAGCCTGACGAAGTCGGGCCTCTGGACCGCGGTGACCGTGGTCGGGATGACCTTTGGCATCTGGCTGTTTGGCGTACTGGCCGACCGCTTCGCTCGCTGGAAAATCTTCCTGCTCTATCAGTTTGGCGCAGTAGTGATGGTGGTGGTGTATGCTCAGCTGCGCGACCCGAACATCATGTTATTTACCGGCGCGATCATGGGGATGTTTGTTAACGGCATGATTGGCGGTTATGGCGCGCTGATTTCCGATACCTTTCCGCCGCAGGTGCGTGCCACCGCGCAAAACGTCCTGTTCAACCTTGGCCGCGGTGTGGGCGGCTTCGGCCCGGTGGTGATTGGTCTGCTGGCGAGCCAGTTCTCGTTTACGGCGGCGATTACCCTGCTGGCGCTGATTTATCTGCTGGATATTGCAGCGACGCTGTTCCTGCTGCCGAAGAAACAGGGTCAGGAAGATACGCTGGGCGCGATTGGCTGATGCTACCGTGATGGTATGGCTGGGTAAGTGTCATCCCGGCCATTCCGGGTCAGTAATATGGCTCACGATCACCTGTTCTGCCTTCATTACCCCCCTGGCATTACATGGCAGGGGGATCCGTTAACAGGCGATTTAAATTCATAACAGGCAGAGCGTTCTCGCAGGTTTACTTCATCAGCGGCAGGAGCTGTTGATACAGCGTCGCAAAGGTCTCCCGACGCGGCTGGTAGTGCGCTACCCGGGCCGGATCCGGCTGGTGTCGCTGCACCAGAACCGGGGTCGGCACGGTGACCTCTGCATCCAGCGCCTGCTGTGCCAGCCTGGCGGCTCCCAGCGCCGGGCCAACCTCACCGCCATGACAGTAATCCAGTGTCTGACCACTGATGTCTGCCAGCATCTGACGCCACAGTGCACTGCGTGCGCCGCCGCCGATCAACATAATGCTCTTTGGCTGAACGCCGCAGTCGTGCAGCGCGTCCATGCCCTCCGCCAGCGCAAACCCGACGCCTTCCAGCACCGCTCTCGCCAGCTCGGGACGGCTATGCTGATGGGTAAAGCCAAAGAAAGCACCGCGGGCATTCGGGTTATTGTGCGGCGTGCGCTCACCGGAAAGATAGGGCAGAAACCACAGGCCGGGCAGGTCATCGCGTGCGCGTTCAGCTTCAGCCAGCAGCTCAGGAACATCTCTGCAACCGGTCAGCGTCGCTGCCCAGTCCAGACAGGAGGCTGCGCTGAGCATCACCGACATCAGATGCCAGCGCTGGGGTAACGCATGACAGAAGCTGTGTACCGCGCGCTGCGGATTGCTGAGATAGCCGTCGCTCACCACGAAGTAGACGCCCGACGTACCCAGCGACAGCATGCCCTGACCTGGTTCGGTCATGCCGACACCAATCGCACCCGCAGCATTGTCGCCACCGCCCGCCGCCAGCGGCACGGCGTTCATCTTCCAGCGTGTGGCCAGTTCGGCATGTAAGGTGCCGGTCAGGGCATTGCCCTCATAGAGTTGCGGCATCTGATCGCGGCTGAGGTCGCAGGCGCGCAGCATCACATCGCTCCAGTCACGCCGTGCCACATCCAGCCACATTGTGCCTGCTGCATCTGACATATCAGTGGCGAAGTCGCCACTCAATCGCCAGCGCAGGTAATCTTTGGGCAACAGCACGTGAGCGATCTGATTGAATATTGCCGGTTCATGTTGCTGAACCCACAGCAGCTTAGGAGCCGTGAAGCCGGGCATCATCAGGTTGCCGGTGATCGCCCGCGAATCCGGCACCTTCTGTTCCAGCTCACGGCACTGCGCCTCGCTGCGCCCATCATTCCAGAGCATGGCCGGTCGTAATACCTGGTTTGCACTGTTGAGCAGCGTTGCACCATGCATCTGTCCGCTCAGCCCGATGGCCTGCACCGCGCGCAGATCCTGCTGCGCGCTCAGCGCCTGCATGGTCAAATCCAGCGCCTGCCACCAGCTTTCGGGATCCTGCTCGCTCCACAATGGCTGCGGACGCGAAACCTGCAGCGGCGCTGTTTCCGTCGCCACCACGTTGCCTTGTGCATCCATCAGCACCACTTTGACGCCAGAGGTGCCTAAATCGATCCCGATAAACATGCTCTGCTCCTGAAGGGTTAGAAATCAAACAGGTAGTGATTCACCAGATTTTCCAGCTGCTCCTGACGTCCGCTCTGATGCTGCGGATTGAGCTGCTGCTGCTGAGCATGCGCCGCCAGTGCCTCCAGTGAAAACTCACCTTTCAAAATTTGCTGGCCGAACTCACCATTCCAGCCGCTGTAGCGCTGTGCCACTCGCTTATCGAGTTCACCATCGCTGATCATGCGGGCGGCGACTTTCAGCGCCAGCGCCATGGTATCCATCGCGCCAATATGACCGTAGAGGAGATCGTATTTATCAGTGCTCTGACGACGCACTTTGGCATCAAAGTTTAAGCCGCCAGTGGTAAAGCCGCCCGCTTTGAGGATTTCGTACATCACCAGCGCATTCTCTTCCACGCTGACCGGGAACTGATCGGTATCCCAGCCGCACTGCGGATCGCCGCGGTTGGCATCCACTGAACCAAAAATGCCCAGCGCAATGGCCGTCGCAATTTCATGATGGAAAGAGTGACCCGCCAGCGTGGCGTGATTCGCCTCAACGTTAACCTTGATCTCTTTCTCCAGACCGAACTGTTTCAGGAAGCCATAAACCGTCGCGACATCATAGTCATACTGATGTTTGGTCGGCTCCTGCGGTTTCGGTTCGATCAGCAGCGTTCCCTGGAAGCCAATTTTGTGTTTGTGCTCGACCACCATCTGCATAAAGCGACCAATCTGCTCGCGCTCCTGGCGCAGATCGGTATTGAGCAGGGTTTCGTACCCTTCGCGTCCGCCCCACAACACATAGTTTTCGCCGCCCAGGGTTTTGGTCGCCTGCATGGCGCTGCAGACCTGCGTCGCTGCCCAGGCAAAAACTTCAGGATCGGGATTGGTGGCAGCCCCGGCTCCGTAGCGTGGATGGGTAAAGCAGTTGGCTGTGCCCCACAGCAGTTTCACGCCGGTCTCCTGCTGTTTCTCCAGCAGTTTATCGGTCATGGCGGCAAAATTCTCTTTGTAGCTGTGCAGCGAATCGCCTTCTGGTGAGACATCAACGTCATGGAAGCAGTACCAGGGCACATTCAGCTTGTGGAAAAACTCAAAGGCCACATCCGCTTTCAGTTTTGCCAGCTGCAGCGCATCTCCGCTTTTCTGCCACGGACGATCAAAAGCGCCGACACCAAACATATCCGCGCCATTCCAGCAGAAGGTGTGCCAGTAACAGGCGGCAAAGCGCAGATGCTCCGCCATGGTCTTGCCGAGGATCACCTCATCGGGATTGTAGTGGCGGAAAGCGAGAGGATGAGTCGACTGGGTGCCTTCATAACGAACCCGATCGATCTGATCGAAATAAGCGTGCATGGTTTGCTCCTTAGCATCAGTACCCGAATGGCCTGCGTTGAAGCAATATTTGATATTGGCTGCTGTCTCAGCTCAATTACGATATTTCACTACGGGTGTCAGATAATTATTATTTGTGCGCTGGCTCGCAAAATAATGTTATTTACGGGGTGGTTTACCATTATCGCTCTCTTGTCCGAAAAAGATGAAACCTCGATCGCGCTCATAAAAAATGAAATAAACCAAAAAACGTAATAGCCGGATAAAAATCAGTAATTGCTGTAACAGGAAAATAAGGGCAACAATTCATCCGCCTGGTTTATAGGCCTGAAACGACAATAGCCTCAACCTACAGGATGATCACAATGAAGATGAAACATGCACTGCTCGCCGCCTGTGCGGCGCTGGCGCTGTTCAGCCAGACCAGCGTGGCAAAAGAAGTGAAGATCGGCATGGCGATTGACGATTTGCGACTCGAACGCTGGCAGAAAGACCGCGACATTTTCGTAAAACAGGCTGAGACGCTGGGCGCGAAGGTGTTTGTTCAGTCAGCCAACGGCAACGAAGAGACACAGATGTCGCAGATTGAAAATATGATCAATCGCGGTGTCGATGTGCTGGTGATTATTCCCTACAACGGTCAGGTATTGAGTAATGTTGTCGCTGAAGCGAAACGGGAAGGCATTAAAGTGCTGGCGTATGACCGAATGATAAATAATGCCGATATCGACTTTTATATCTCTTTCGATAATGAAAAAGTGGGCGAGCTTCAGGCCGAGAGCATTGTGAAACAGGTGCCTAAGGGCAACTATTTTTTAATGGGCGGATCGCCTGTGGATAATAACGCACGCCTGTTTCGTGCCGGACAGATGAAGGTGTTAAAACCCTATATTGATAACGGCAGCATTAAAATTGTTGGCGACCAGTGGGTCGATGCCTGGCTGCCGGAAAATGCCCTGAAAATTATGGAAAATGCCCTGACCGCCAACGGCAACCATATCGATGCGGTGGTGGCCTCTAACGATGCCACCGCAGGCGGCGCGATTCAGGCGCTGAGCGCGCAGGGGCTGGCAGGAAAAGTGGCGATCTCCGGTCAGGATGCCGATCTGGCAGCCATTAAGCGTATCAAAGCGGGCACCCAGACCATGACGGTTTACAAACCGATCACTGAGCTCGCCACCGAAGCGGCGAAAATTGCCGTCGAGCTGGGCGAGGGCAAAACACCTGCCAGCAACAGCACGCTGAATAATGGTCTGAAAGAGGTTCCGTCACGGCTGCTGAAGCCGATTCCGGTCAACAAAGACAATATTGAAAGCACCGTGGTGAAAGACGGTTTCCACAAACAGAGCGAACTCTGACTGCGCATAGCGTGAGGGAGAACAGTCGATGCTGCTGGAAATGAAAAATATCACCAAACGTTTCGGTGCCGTGAAGGCGCTGAATGATGTCAGCCTGCAACTTGAGGCGGGCGAAGTGATGTCGCTGTGTGGTGAGAATGGATCGGGCAAATCGACGCTGATGAAAATCCTGTGCGGACTCTATCCGCACGGTGATTTTGAAGGGCAGATTCACTTCTCTGGCGACGACATTCAGGCGCAGACCATTCGCGATACCGAGCGTAAAGGCATTGTGATTATTCATCAGGAGCTGGCGCTGGTGCGGCAACTGACGGTGATGGAGAACATTTTCCTCGGTGCCGAACTGAGCCGTTTCGGCATGGTGGATGATGAAACCATGACCCTGCGCTGCCAGCAACTGCTGGCGCGGGTCGGGCTGAACGTCTCTCCCGCCACCCGGGTCGGTGAGTTAGGCCTTGGGCAGCAGCAACTGGTGGAGATTGCCCGCGCCCTTAACAAACAGGTCCGGCTGCTGATTCTGGATGAGCCGACCTCTTCCCTGACGGAGCAGGAAACGGACGTGCTGCTCGGCATCATCCGCAATCTGCGTGAACACGGCATCGCCTGCATCTACATCTCGCACAAGCTGAATGAGGTTAAGGCGATCTCCGATACCATCTGCGTGATTCGTGACGGCCAGCATATTGCTACCCGTCCGGCAGCGGGCCTGAGCGAAGATGACATCATCACCATGATGGTAGGACGCGAGCTGACCGCGCTCTATCCCCACGCGCCGCATCAGATTGGCGACGTGATACTGAAAGTTGAAAACCTCACCGCCTGGCATCCGGTTAACCGCCACATCCGCCGCGTTAACAATGTCTCGTTCTCGCTCAGACGCGGTGAAATCCTCGGCATCGCCGGGCTGGTGGGCGCGGGCAGGACTGAGACAGTCCAATGTCTGTTTGGCGTCTGGCCGGGGCGCTGGCAGGGCGATATCTGGATCAATGGCAAACAGGTCAACATCACCGATTGCCGCGCCGCCATTGCGCACGGCATCGCGATGGTGCCGGAAGATCGTAAAAAAGATGGCATCGTGCCGCTGATGGCGGTGGGCAAAAATATTACCCTGGCGGCGCTGGACCAGTTCAGCCACCGGCTCTCAACGCTGGATGAAGCGCAGGAGCAGCAGGCGATCAATGACGCGATCGGTCGGCTGCGGGTGAAAACCTCCTCATCAGAACTGCCGATTGGCCGTTTAAGCGGCGGCAACCAGCAGAAAGCGATTCTGGCGAAATGTCTGCTGCTCAATCCAAAAATCCTGATCCTCGATGAACCAACGCGCGGCATTGATGTGGGCGCACGTCAGGAGATCTACCTGCTGATCAATGCGCTGGTTCAGCAGGGTATCGCGGTGATTGTGATTTCCTCTGAGCTGCCGGAAGTGCTGGGCCTGAGCGATCGGGTGCTGGTGATGCATGAAGGGCAGATCAAAGCCGATTTGATTAACGATAACCTGACTCAGGAGCAGGTGATGGAAGCTGCCCTGCGGAGTGAACATTATGCTTAAAAGTGAAAGTACCCAAAGCCGCCTCTCCGGCACGCCGGGCAAACCGTCACCGGGCAGGTTCACACTGCCCAATCTGCAGGTTCTGGTGATGCTGGGCGCAATTGTGCTGATTGCATTGTTCTTTACCTGGACCACAGACGGCGCGTGGCTCAGCGCGCGTAACGTCTCCAACCTGCTGCGCCAGACCGCCATCACCGGCATTCTGGCGGTCGGTATGGTGTTTGTAATTATCTCGGCAGAGATCGACCTGTCAGTAGGTTCCATGATGGGCCTGCTGGGCGGCGCGGCGGCGATATTTGACGTCTGGCTCGGCTGGCCATTGCCGCTGACCATCGTAGTGACGCTGGTGATGGGATTACTGCTTGGCACGTGGAATGGCTGGTGGGTGGCCTACCGTAAAGTGCCTTCGTTTATCGTGACGCTGGCGGGAATGCTGGCTTTCCGCGGTGTTCTGGTCGGAATTACCGATGGCACTACGGTTGCGCCGATCACGCCAGGCATGTCGCAGATTGGTCAGAGTTATCTGCCGGGCGGCGTCGGTTTCGGCTTTGGCTTTGCCGGTCTGGCGTTGTTTATGTTGTGGCAGTGGCGGCTGCGGCTGCGTCGTCAGCAGCTCGGACTGGCGCAGGGCGCAGCCAGCGGCACCGTCGGGCGTCAGGCGATCACCGCCATCTTAGTGCTGGGTGCCATCTGGTTGCTCAACGACTATCGCGGCGTGCCGACCCCGGTGTTACTGCTGGCCGTGCTGTTGCTGGCGGGCATGTTTATGGCAACCCGCACCGCGTTTGGCCGTCGTATCTACGCCATCGGCGGCAACATTGATGCTGCGCGCCTGTCTGGCATTAACGTGGCGCGTACCAAGCTGGCGGTGTTTGCCATCAACGGTGTGATGGTGGCGATTGCCGGGCTGATCCTCAGTTCACGGCTGGGCGCAGGTTCGCCGTCGGCGGGTAATATTGCGGAACTCGACGCTATCGCCGCCTGTGTCATCGGCGGCACCAGCCTGGCGGGTGGCGTAGGTTCGGTTGCGGGCGCGGTAATGGGGGCGTTTATTATGGCCTCGCTGGATAACGGCATGAGCATGATGGATGTGCCGACTTTCTGGCAGTACATCGTCAAAGGCGCGATTCTGCTGCTGGCGGTGTGGATGGATACGGCAACGCGGCGTCGGGTGTAATCGCGCGGGCGATCACATTGTGGCGCAAACAATTTTTTTGCCCCTTTCAGCCGTGTTATGCAATGCGCTGAGGATTTAAGGGAACGCGCCATCATGCATGAGAAACGCTATCGCATTACCCTGCTGTTTAACGCCAACAAAGTGTATGACCGTCAGGTTGTGGAGGGCGTCGGTGAGTATCTGCAGGCGTCGCAGACTGACTGGGATATCTTCATCGAAGAAGATTTCCGCTGCCGCATCGACAACATCCGGGAGTGGCTGGGCGATGGGGTGATCGCCGATTACGACGATCGCTCTATCGAAACCCTGCTGTCGAATGTTTCCGTGCCGATTGTTGGCGTTGGCGGCTCTTATCATCGGCAGGAGGATTATCCGCCGGTGCACTACATCGCGACTGACAACGCCGCGCTGGTGGAGAAAGCCTTTCTGCATCTGAAAGAGAAGGGCATTAACCGCTTCGCCTTTTATGGTTTACCGGTCTCCAGCGGCAAGCGCTGGGCACAGGAGCGTGAACAGGCGTTTCGCCAGCTGGTGGGACGTGAACGCTATCAGGGCGTGGTCTACCAGGGCATGGAAACCGCGCCGGAAAACTGGCAGCACGCCCAGAACCGTCTCGCCGACTGGCTGCAGACGCTGCCGCCGCAAACCGGCATTATCGCCGTCACGGATTCACGGGCGCGACACCTGCTGCAAGCGTGCGAACACCTGAAAATACCGGTGCCGGAGAAGCTTACGGTGATCGGGATTGATAATGAGGAGCTGACCCGCTATCTGTCACGCGTGGCTCTCTCGTCCGTGGCGCAGGGCTCGCGACAGATGGGCTATCAGGCGGCCAAACTGCTGCATCGGCTGCTGGATAAGCAGCCCTTACCGCTTCAGCGTATCCTGGTGCCGCCGGTGAAAGTCATCGCCCGGCGCTCTACCGACTTCCGCTCGCTGCGCGATCCGGCGGTGATTCAGGCGATGCACTACATCCGCTTCAACGCCTGTAAGGGGATCAAAGTGGAGCAGGTGCTGGATGCAGTCGGGCTGTCGCGCTCTAATCTGGAAAAACGCTTTCGGGATGAGACCGGCGACACCCTCCATGCGATGATCCACCGTGAAAAACTGGAAAAAGCGCGCGAACTGCTGGCCTCTTCATCGCTCAACATCAACGAGATCTCGCAGATGTGCGGCTATCCTTCGTTGCAGTATTTCTACTCGGTCTTCCGCAAAAGCTACGACACCACGCCAAAAGAGTATCGCCAGCATTTTGGGGAGAATGTGTTGTAGCAGGAAGCGTTCAGTCTGAGGTGGATGGATACCGGATGAATCAGGGCGGCTTGAGCCACTAGATCATCCGCTGCTCACTCTGCTCCAGCACCGCCAGCGCCAGCCCGTTGGCCGGATCGATCCGCTGCTCAGGAAAGTGCAGCAGGGTATGTGCGGCGGTAAAGGCCAGCGCGTTGCCGTGTGCGGTAGTGCGCACCGCCTTGCAGAAGACTTCACTGGCGTTCCACGGACAATCAATGATGATGGTGGCGGGATTGAGCAGCAGCATAATCTGACTCAGCGCCGCACCCAGATAGCCACCCGCCTGAGCCATCACCTCATCCACCACCCGTGGCGCGCTGTCGCGGTTCTGCCAGCTCAGGCCAGGCTGACGCTGCGCCAGCTGCTGTTTAACCGCAGGCTGGCTGACCAGCGCTTCCAGGCAACCGCGGCGGCCGCAACTGCAACGCGGGCCGTCGGGCTGGACAACCAGATGTCCCGCCTCGCCCGCCGTCCAGCTGTGCCCGGTAAATACTTCGCCATGCTGTACCAGTGCACCGCCAATTCCCTCGGAAATACGCAGATAAAAGTGACCGCTCTCCACTGATAATCCACGCAGCTGTACCGCCAGCAGCGCAGCGGCTTTGACATTATTCATAATGCGGATGGGGAGACTGACGTGCTTACTCAGCGCGCCCAGCAGGTCAACATCCTGCCATTCGAGGGGCAATGAAATATGCATCCAGCCGCGCCGGGGATCGACGATACCGGGAAAACCCAGGCCAATGCCGAGCAAATCAGGATAGCTTTTCATCAGTTCCCGGCACAGCATCGCCAGCTCAGCCAGCAGTCGGGTCGGGTTACTGGTATCGGTGCGCAGCGTCTTTTCAGCCAGCACCTGTGAAAAATAGTCGCAGACCCGCCAGTGGATAACGTTGCGTTCCACCATGATGCCTGCGCTCTTGAGTTTTTCCGGTCGCAGGGTAATCCCGATTTTAGGCCGTCCGGCGGACGCGACGCTGACCGGCCCCAGCTCCTCTATCAGACCCTGCTCCAGCAGGTCATCAATGATTAAGGAGACGGTGTTTTTGCTTAGTGTCAGCGCCTCCGCCAGATCCTGACGCGACGTCACGCGCAGCTTACGCAGCTGAGTCATCACCCGTTTCTGGTTATTCAGTCGCAGTAGTGCAGGGCCTTTGCCGTTCGTTTTCATTACGGGTTCACTCAACAGAGGAGTAAGAATTGAGTGTATCAGCCCATACGTATTCCACATCCCACACTTTTGCGGGCGGTTTCACACAACCCGATCGCCTGTGGCTAAGATCGTGACCGCGATCAGATCGTGGGATTAATGCCGGGTTTTCTGCTGCACCAGTGGCCGGACGTCGGAATGATCCTGACTCAGCGCGTCCGGCTGCGCCGGGCATGGGCGGAAGGGCAAAGGCGGTATAGCTCGTCGTTATGACGAGGGGCTTCAGGCCCGATGAGCGCAGTGACCCGGCGCTGCCGGGTCACTGTTTAATATTCGTCGCCGCGTACCCGACTGCGATAGCTTTCCCAGTCGAAGCGCACCCACAGGCTGTTGCCGAGGCGCATACGGTCCATGACACGTTCGCCCAGCAGCGTATTCATGCCCGCATGGTCGAGGTTGGATAACATGCCGGTCGGGCGTTTCGAGGAGGATCGGCGATCGACAATCTGGTTAATAATCACTTTTTCGTAGCGCGATTCACTCTGCATACCGATCTCATCAATCACCAGCAGATCAACACTGCTGAGATCCTGAATCAGCCGCTCTTCGGTAATGCCGCTGCTGCCGCTGAAGGTGCCCTTCATGCTCGACATCAAATCAGCAACCGTCACGATCAGCACGCTTTTACCGCGCAGGATCAGGTCGTTGCCAATCGCGGCGGCCAGATGGTTTTTACCGGTGCCGGGACGGCCTGAAAAGACAAAACTGGCGATGCTGCCATCAAATTCAGCGGCATACTGACGCGCCAGTTCCAGCGCCTTGCGCTGTCCCTCATTCTCTACCCGGTAATTATCAAATGAGCAGTTCATATGCAGCTCGCGAATGCCGGAACGGCCCATTACGCGCTGCATTTTCATTGCGCGATTCTCACGCACAATCGCCTCTGATCGCAGGCGACCCTGCTCCTGATTCCACGCCAGTAGCTCTTCGCCATTGGCAAATTTAGGACGTGTGCCTGCGGGCATCATTTTTTTCAGACGGTTAAAGAGATCGTTTGGCGTTTTCATCATTCACCTCGGAAACCATCGGGAATGGTACGGTCAGGATCGGGCAACTGCGTGATATCACGCTTCGGTTGCCCGCCGTTTGCGGCACGGTTCATCTGAATGCTGCGTGCCAGTTTCTGTTGCCACTGTACATGATGGAACATCCGGCCTTCCGCCTGCCAGTAAGCCACAAAGGCCGCCAGCTCGCTGGGGGTCACCGGTTCACCCAGCGCCACACCCCAGATCGCGGCCTGGCGCGTAAAGTCGGCATCCGGCTGCCAGCCCTGATACATGGCGAACTTACCAGCCGGCGTGTGGATCGCGGCGGGGGAATCGTCATACAGGCTGTCATCCAGCGCCACATCATTCGGCTGCCGGGCGGCGGCTTCCAGCGCCAGCAGCTCAGCCAGACGCTTAGGTGTGATGGCGTACATCACCGGCGCATAATTATCTAACACCGCCAGCGTGCCCTTTTCCGCCTGCTGCAGGGCAGTCAGCGGATCCTGTCGGAAGGCATCCAGGCCAATGAGCGTTGAAGTTAAGATTTTAGCTGACATGAAAAGACCTGAGGTTAACGAACACCTTGCGCCGGGAACCCGTCGCCGACGCAGAAGTGTTTATTGTACCTTTTTTAATGATGCGGATCGCTTAAAAAGCAAGAGTGCGGATCAGTGCGAGGTGACCGGAGAAGTGGCGTGACGGGCCGGTGCAGATTCGGTGGCGTGCACGCTGACGGCAGCGGCGGCCGGACGGGTCTGCCATAGATAGCGAACCGAGGCCAGCCAGCACAGGCCGTAACCCAGCAGTTCGGTACCCTCTTCGGCCATGTTTTTCACCACGCGGTTGTAATCCCCCAGCATCAGGTGCTGCCACAACGCATGAATACCAAACAGTCGTGAGAAGACCAGCACCACTAAAAAGCCGGAGGCCATCACCGGCCAGCTGCGGTGCTGCAGCAGCCTGGCCAGCGCATGCAGGGTTTTTTTCGGCGTTCGCAGCGCGACGGCCAGACAACCGGCCGTCACCGCCAGGGCGAACCAGATCCAGCTGCCATGCTGGATGGTATCAAACACAAAGTCGAGCTCACGGATCAGCATACAGCTATAGAAGCCCGCCACTAAGGTCAGCGCGCCGCGCTGAGCCGGACGGCGCTGGGCCGCAATAAAGAACAGGGCGGCAATCACCGCCAGCATGATTTCCTGGGTGGTTTCAGTAAAAGAAGTTTCGTGCAGCGCATCATTCATCCAGGCCACATCAATATAGATGGGCAATATCATCAGAGCGAGAAAGAGTGCTGCCAGTATGAAGACCGTCATTTCACGGCCAATAATTGTCAAATCGTTGCGCATAGTGTTACCAGTATAATGATTAGCGGACTCATTATATTTTAAACGCCCGATTCCCTTTCTCTTTTCATGCCCCGATCAGAAGCTGGCGCTGAAGCCAAAGGTATAAAGTTGCTGCTCCTGGTTATTCAGCGCTTCGCTTTGTGAAAACGCGGCGAAAGCCGCCAGATTATCGTTCAGAGGCACTTGTGCACCGATGCTCAGATCGATGCCTTCGGACTGATCGGTGCCGTTCGTCGCCTCACGCCGGGGATTCTGCGGCGTGTCTGCCAGCAGATAGTGATAACTCAGCTGCGCCCAGGGCGATATCCATCCCTGCTGCGAATCGATGCGCCAGCCGACGCTGGCGCTCTGCTCACGACTCTGCTGATCGCTGTAGTCACATTGCAGACAGTTCATCTGCTGCGGATCAACGGCATACTGCGCCACCGGCCCGGTGGTAAATGACGGGGCAATGGGCAGGTCAACCCCAGCCCGATAGCGTTTTCCCAGCGGGGTGGTGCCTACGCTGCCGGTTTCACTGTGGACGGCGATGGGTGACGCGGTGGGAGAGTTGATGGCGGCTTCAAACAGGGCGCGGCTCTCATCGCTGAAGGCGAGTGGCGTCAGGGCGATCTTCTCCGCCAGAATCGTATCGTAGTCGGGCAGAAAGTCGGGATGTTGAGGCGCAGAGATGCCGCCGCGCGCAAAAGTCGGTTGCGTTAAGATTAACAGCCATACAGCACAGCAGATCCGCAGACCTTTCCAACCGCTTCTCGGCAACATCGCTTCTCCAGGCAAGGCTGAAGTTATTATCCGGCGTTTAAATTAAATTTCGGCCCGTCTCTGTTATTTAACCGGTGATCGTTTAACTATCAACCGATTAATTCTAAGATCAAGCGGACCGCTAAAATATTCTCGTTATAAAGGAACAATGCGATGCAACGATGTGGTTGGGTAACGCAGGATCCCCTCTATCTGGCTTATCACGACAGGGAGTGGGGTGTGGCACAGAGAGACAAGCGTGCGCTGTTTGAGATGCTCTGTCTGGAAGGACAGCAGGCGGGGTTATCCTGGATAACCGTGCTGAAAAAGCGGGAAAACTATCGGGCGGCGTTTCACCAGTTTGATCCGCAGGCCATTGCGTTGATGGATGCGGCAGAGATCGACACGCTGATGCTCAACAGCGGCATTATCCGCCACGCCGGAAAAATCGCGGCGATTATCGCCAACGCCCGTGCTTATCTCCAGATGGAAGCAAAAGGGGAGGATTTCAGCCACTTCGTCTGGCAATTTGTCGATAACGTGCAAATCGTTCACCATTATCCTGACTATAGCCAGGCTCCCACCACGTCAGAGCAGGCCATTGCGCTCTCGAAGGCGCTAAAGCAGCGTGGTTTCAAATTCATCGGCCCCACAATCTGCTACTCCTTTATGCAGGCCTGCGGGCTGATAAACGATCATCAGAGCAACTGTTTTTGCCATCCTGACAACCAAAAGGCGTAATTCCCGCTAAATCAGGATTTTTCCTCACTACATTCCCGGCCACCAGGCGGCATAATCGTGCCACTTATGGGAAAGGTTTTCCCCTGTGTGTCGAATGTAAGGGAACAAAAATGCAGAAGAAATTAATCGCCATCACCTTGTTATTAAGCGGCAGTCTGGCCCTGCCAGGTTGTACCACCAATCCTTACACCGGCGAATCTCAGGCGGGTAAGTCAGGTGTGGGCGCAGGCCTGGGTGCGTTAGTGGGTGCCGGTGTCGGTGTACTCTCCTCGTCGAAGAAAGATCGCCGTAAAGGTGCGCTGATTGGTGCTGCTGGCGGAGCCGCACTGGGCGGTGGCGTGGGCTACTACATGGATGTGCAGGAAGCGAAACTGCGCGACAAGATGCGCGGAACGGGCGTCAGCGTGACCCGTAATGGCGATAACATCGTCCTGAATATGCCAAACAATGTCACCTTCGACTCCAGCAGCAGCAATCTGAAACCTGCCGGCGCGAACACCCTGACAGGTGTTTCAATGGTGCTGAAAGAGTATCCGAAAACCGCGGTAAACGTAGTGGGTTATACCGACAGCACCGGCACCCGCGCGCTGAACATGCGTCTGTCACAGCAGCGTGCTGAAAGCGTCGCCAGCGCGTTGATCGTGCAGGGTGTTGCCAGCGATCGCCTGCGCACCCAAGGTGCAGGCCCGGATAACCCGGTTGCCAGCAACAGCACCGAAGCAGGCAAAGCGCAAAATCGTCGTGTTGAGATCACGCTCAGCCCGCTGGGATAAACGCGGTCGCCCCCGCCCGGGGGCGCCTTTTTTCTGTAAAGCATCGCGTTAAAAGTATCAGTAATGTTTCTGCGAATAGAGCCAGCAGAGGCTTTATGGTAGTCTGATCAAAAATTGATCAATGGACGCCTTCCCATGTCTCTTAAAGCCATCGCTACGGTTTTAGGTCTTTCCGTAACGACCGTCAGCCGCGCCCTCAATGGTTATCAGGATGTCGCTCCGGAGACGCGTAAACGCATCGAAGAGGAAGCGCAGCGGCGTGGCTACCGGCCTAATGCGGCGGCCCGGCGTCTGAAAACCGGCCGTGCTAACGCGGTGGGGTTCGTCTACCCGATCGGCGCCTCTCCCCTGAATGGCAGCGACTTCAGCGACATGCTGCTGGCGCTGGAGCATCACCTTGCCCGTTATGACATTAACCTGCTGTTGCTGGCGGATAAGCAGCAGAGTCAGGCGACGCTGACACGCCTGCTGCGCAGTGGCGCCGTTGATGCCCTGATCGTCGGCCACACCACGCCAGAAGACAGTCGGCTTCATGCTCTGCTCCAGACCAATTTTCGTTTTCTGGCGCTGGGCCGCAGCGATCTGCCATCGACCTATGCGTGGTTTGATGTTGATCACCTTGCCGGTTCACAGCTGGCGGTGGGCTGGTCGCTGGCGCAGGGACGGCAGCGGATAGCCTGGCTTGGCAGCAATGAAAACAGTACGCGGGTGCGTGACCGGCGTCAGGGTTATCTGACGGCGCTGGGGGAAGTTACGCCTTACGCGATGGCGGCGGTGGCACCGTCGCGTCGCGCCGGCTATCAGCAAACCCGGGAGTGGCTGGCAGAGGGGCCAGTACCGGAAGTGATCATCACCGACTGCGCTGCGCTGGCTGAAGGCGCGGCTCTGGCGCTGCAACTGGCGGGGCGTGCAGCGGGCGAGGGTGCCATTCTGCTGGCGGGCTGGGAAGGATTGCCGCGAGATGCGATTCTCGATCATCCCATTGTCGCCATTCGCCAGGCGACGCCGCATCAGGCCGGTGAACAGGTGGCTGAAATGGTCATCCGGCTGATTGATGGCGCACCGCCGGAAACGTTACAGACCCTGTGGCAACCCTGGCTGCAATTACCGGCGTAGCGCTTTTTGCGCCGGGCTTTGCTTGTGCTAGTCTCTGCCGGGTTTCTTATTACGCAGGATATCTCATGAAAATCAGGCCGCCTCGCGCCACCATCAGCGATGTTGCTCACGCGGCACGAACCGGTAAAACCAGCGTTTCACGCTATCTCAATGGTGAACTGCATCTGCTCTCTGCCGGTCTGAAAGCGCGGATCGAACAGGCTATTGCTGATCTCAGCTATCGCCCGAGTCAGATGGCGCGTGGCCTGAAGCGCGGACGTACCCGCCTGATCGGGCTGATTATCGCCGATATCACCAATCCCTATTCTGTTGATGTCATGAGCGGTATTGAAGCTGCCTGCCGCGAGCAGGGCTTCACGCTGCTGATGTGTAATACCAATAACGAAGTGGATCTGGAGCAGCACTATCTGCAATTGCTGAGCAGCTATCAGGTTGAGGGCATTGTGGTTAACGCCGTCGGGATGCGCGAAGAGGTGCTGAACCATCTGCAACAATCCCTGCTGCCGATGGTGCTGATTGACCGTAAAATCCCCGATTTTCCCTGCGATGTGGTGGGCCTGAATAACGCCGAGGCAGCTGAAACGGCAACGCGGCATCTGGTCGACAATGGCTATGATGCGCTGCTGTTTCTTAGCGAGCCGCTGGGCAGCGTCAACACGCGCCGTGAGCGCCTGCAGGCCTTCCGCCAGCTACTGGCAGAGCATCCGCAGGTTGAGCATGAGAATACGGAAGTGGCGCTGCATCAGCCCGCCGCGCTGGATCAGGCGCTGCTGGCCTTTCATCAGCGTCACACCGGCAAACGTTGCGCAGTGATGGTCGCCAACGGGGCGCTGACCCTGCAGGTAGCGCGATCGCTACAGCGACTCAATCTGCACTGGGGCCGCGATATCGGCCTGCTCGGTTTTGACGAACTGGAGTGGGCGGCGCTGGCCGGTGTCGGTATCACCACGCTGAAACAGCCCACCTGGCAGATTGGCTACAGTGCGCTGGAACGCCTGATTACGCGCATTGAAGGCAGCGGATTGCCGGTTGCCGAGCAGGTCTTCTCTGGCGAACTTATCGTTCGCGGCTCCAGCCAGCCTCTTAACTGAATTTCAGATTTAACCTTCCGTTTACGTGCTCGCTTCGTGAGCACGATCATAATTTCACAGTTTGCTGCTTTGCTTTGGAACCGGTTCCATTTAGGGTTTTTGTATTCGTTATGGGCAGAACCCTGCCATGGAGTAGAACATGAAACCTGACATCATCGTGGTGACCGCCGCATATGGCCACGCACAGATCGCCACTCTCGGCGGTCAGCGTGCGCTGCTGCCGATTATCCAGCAGGCGGGCGCAGACGGGGTCGAAATCCGCCGCGAACTGCTTGATGACGCGGCACTGGCCGATCTGTCGGCACTGGCCCGGGCGGTGGCGCAGCATCAGCTGCACAGCAGCTATTCGGTGCCCGATACGCTGTTTTGTGACGGCGGCGAAATCAATCCCCGTATAACCCACTACGTTGAAGAAGCACGCCAGTTAAACGCTCAGCGGCTGAAAGTGGCGCTGGGAGAGTTCACCGGTGCGCTGCCTCGTGAAGCGTTGCAGGCGCTGCTGGCGGATCTGCCGTTTCAGCTGACGGTAGAAAACGACCAGACTGAGCATGGCCGACTGGCTCCGTCAGTCGCCTTTTTCACGGCGGTCAGGGAAGCGGATCTGCCGATCAGCATGACCTTTGATATGGGTAACTGGTGCTGGACCGGTGAGGATGCCGATCAGGCGGCGCAGCAGCTGGCTGCGCAGGTGGGCTATGTGCATGTCAAAGCCGCCGTGGCGCACCAGGATAGCTACCGCGCGATTGCGCTGGATGAGGCTGATGACCACTGGCGCACACTGCTGCAACAGTTGCCCGCACAGGCACCGCGCGGTATTGAATTTCCGCTGGAAGGCGACGATCTGACGGCGGTAACACGCCACTACGTGTCGCTGCTGCGTAACGTGTAAGGAGTGAAGATGACCACGCATCACACTATGCATCACAACGGTCCGCTTGATGTTGTCACTATCGGTGAAGCGATGGCGATGTTCATCGCCCGTGAAACCGGCGACCTGGCCGCAGCAGAGACCTTTGTTAAACGCGCGGCGGGCGCTGAACTCAATGTGGCGACCGGCCTGGCTCGTCTTGGCCTGAAAGTGGGCTGGGTCAGTCGTATTGGCGATGACGCTTTTGGCCGGTTTATCTGCCAGCAGCTGGAAAAAGAGGGTATCGACCACGCCCGGGTGACGGTCGATAAGCGCTATCCCACCGGTTTTCAGCTCAAGTCCAAAGTCGACGACGGCTCTGATCCGCTGGTGGAATATTTTCGTAAGGGCTCGGCGGCCAGCCATCTGTCGGTCGACGATTTTGACGCGGACTATTTTGGTTCGGCGCGACATCTGCACCTGAGCGGTGTGGCAGCGGCGCTGTCAGAGAGTTCGCTGGAGCTGCTGAAGCACACCGCCAAAGAGATGCGCGCGCGCGGTAAAACTATCTCGTTTGATCCTAACCTGCGGCCGGTGCTGTGGCGCAGCGAAGAGGAGATGCGTAAGCAGCTCAATCTGCTGGCGGAGTATGCCGACTGGGTACTGCCGGGCGAAAAAGAGGGGCTGATTCTGACCGGCTATCGTCAGCCAGAAGCGATCGCGGATTTCTATCTCGATAAGGGCGTGAAAGCGGTCGTGATTAAAACCGGTTGTGACGGTGCCTGGTATAAAACGGCGCAGGGCGAGCAGGGCCAGGTTGAGGCGATAAAAGTCGACAACGTGGTGGATACCGTAGGCGCCGGAGACGGCTTTGCCGTTGGCGTCATCAGCGCCCTGCTGGAAGGTCAGTCGCTGCCGCAGGCGATTCGTCGCGGCAACAAAATTGGTTCGATGGCGATTCAGGTCATTGGTGACAGCGAAGGTCTGCCGACGCGTCAGCAACTGGGCGACGTGTAGTTCGCGCCCCTCTACAGTCACAGGAGTTCCCGATGAAAAAGCAGACAATCGCGCCAAAACGCTGGTGGTTCATCATGCCCATCGTGTTTATCACCTACAGCCTGGCGTATCTCGATCGTGCAAATTTTAGCTTCGCTTCTGCTGCCGGGATTAATGACGATCTCGGCATCACCAAAGGCATGTCCTCGCTGCTGGGTGCGCTGTTCTTCCTGGGTTACTTCTTTTTCCAGATCCCGGGTGCAATTTACGCCGAACGCCGCAGCGTCAAGAAACTGATCTTCTGGTGCCTGATCCTGTGGGGCGGCTGTGCCTCCCTGACCGGCGTGGTCAGCAACATTCCGATGCTGGCGGCCATTCGCTTTATTCTGGGCGTGGTGGAAGCCGCGGTGATGCCCGCGATGCTGATCTACATCAGCAACTGGTTTACCAAGTCGGAACGTTCACGCGCCAATACCTTCCTGATCCTGGGTAATCCGGTCACGGTGTTGTGGATGTCGGTTGTGTCAGGCTATCTGATCGAATCGTTTGGCTGGCGTGAGATGTTTATCTTCGAAGGGATTCCGGCGGTGGTCTGGGCTATCGCCTGGTGGTTCCTGGTACAGGATAAGCCGGCGCAGGCGCGCTGGATGAGCGATGCCGAGAAAGCGGCATTGCAGGCTGAACTGCAGAAAGAGCAGGAAAATATTAAAGCGGTGCGCAACTACAGCGAAGCGTTCCGCAACCGCAACGTGATCATTCTCTGCCTGCAATATTTTGCCTGGAGTATCGGCGTCTATGGCTTTGTGCTGTGGCTGCCGTCGATTCTGCGTAACGGCACGCAGATGGGCATGGTAGAGGCGGGCTGGCTCTCCGCAGTGCCTTATCTGGCGGCGACCATTGCGATGGTGGTGGTCTCCTGGGCGTCGGATAAAACCCAGAACCGTAAGCTGTTCGTCTGGCCGCTGCTGCTGGTGGGCGCGCTGGCGTTCCTGGGCTCTTATCTGGTGGGATCGAACAATTTCTGGATGTCCTACACCCTGTTAGTGATTGCCGGTGCCGCGATGTATGCGCCTTACGGACCGTTCTTCGCCATTATTCCTGAGATGCTGCCACGCAATGTCGCCGGTGGCGCAATGGCGCTGATTAACAGTATGGGTGCGCTGGGGTCGTTTATCGGTTCATGGATTGTCGGCTATCTTAATGGAGCCACCGGCAGCCCGTCCGCGTCCTACATCTTTATGGGATCGGCCCTGCTGGTTTCGGTGTGGCTGACGCTGATTGTGAAACCGGCGCAGAACAAAGCGCCGCCGCTGCAGGGTGCGAAACCCGCCTGAAAGCGTAAACGTTAGCCTCTATTTCTCCGGGCGGCCTGCAAGCCGCCCGCTACTTATTGACCGGGAGCCACCGAATGAAACCCGCTGTAATTCTCTATAAAAAACTGCCCGACGATCTTTATGCTCGCCTGGCTGAACAGTGTGACGTAACGGAAATCAGCGATCTCTCGCCGGAAAGCCAGCAGGAACATGCTGCGGCGTTCCAGCAGGCAGAAGGTCTGCTGGGATCGGGCGGTAAAGTGAATGGTGAGCTGCTGGCGAAGATGCCCAATCTGCGCGTCTGCTCCAGCGTCTCTGTAGGCTATGACAATTTTGATGTGGATGCGCTGAATCAGCGTCACGTGGTGCTGATGCACACGCCGACCGTGCTGACCGAAACCGTAGCGGACACCATGATGGCGCTGGTACTGAGCACCGCCCGTCGGGTACCGGAATTGGATGCCTGGGTCAAAGCGGGCAACTGGCAGAAGAGCATCGGTCCGGCGCAGTTCGGCATCGACGTGCACCATAAAACGCTGGGTATTCTCGGCATGGGACGTATCGGGATGGCGCTGGCGCAGCGCGCCCACTTTGGCTTCGGCATGAAAATCCTCTATAACGCCCGCCGCGAGCATGAAGAGGCGCAGTCGCGCTTTGGCGCACAGCGCTGTGAACGGGAGGCGCTGCTGAAGCAGAGTGATTTCGTCTGCATCAGTTTGCCGCTGACTGAAGAGACGCACCATCTGATCGGTGCCGCCGAGCTTGAACTGATGAAGCCGGATGCGGTGCTGATCAACGCCGGTCGCGGGCCGGTGGTGGATGAGAATGCGCTGATCGCCGCGTTGCAGGCGGGCAAACTGCATGCCGCCGGGCTGGATGTGTTTGAGCAGGAGCCGGTCTCTGCCGACTCTCCGCTGCTGTCGCTGCCCAATGTGGTGACGCTGCCGCATATCGGTTCTGCCACCCATGAAACCCGCTACGGCATGATGCAGGATGCGGTAGAGAATCTCCTCGCTGCACTCGGCGGAAGCGTCGAGAAAAACTGCGTGAACCCGCAGGCGCTGAAGTAATCCCCTCGCCTTTCCATTGCGCCCGCCCATGGCGGGCGTTATGGTGGACCCCCGATTCGCTATCACAAATATTTAACCGCTATGTCTTTTTCTCAGTTCGGCGACAAATTTACCCAACATTCCGGCATCTCACGTCTGATGGAAGATATGGGCGCGGGCCTGCGAACGCCCGGCACCATCATGCTGGGCGGCGGTAATCCGGCGCAGATCCCGGCCATGAACGACTACTTTCAGCAACTGCTGCAGCAGATGCATGAGGAAGGCAAACTCAGCGAGGCGCTGTGCAATTACGACGGCCCGCGCGGAAAAGCGACGCTGCTGGCGTCGCTGGCCGGACTGCTGAGCGATCAGCTTGGCTGGCCCATCACCGCACAGAACATTGCGCTGACTAACGGCAGCCAGAGCGCCTTCTTCTATCTGTTCAATCTGTTCGCCGGTCGTCGGGCCGATGGCAGCAAAAAGCGGGTGCTGTTCCCGCTGGCGCCTGAGTATCTTGGCTATGCGGATGCCGGCCTGGAAGAGGGGCTGTTTGTGTCGGCGAAGCCGAACATTGAGCTGCTGCCGGAAGGCCAGTTTAAATATCATGTCGATTTTGAGCATCTGCCGATGAATGAAGAGGTCGGGCTGATCTGCGTATCGCGCCCGACCAACCCCACCGGCAACGTGATCACCGATGATGAGCTGATGCAACTCGATGCGCTGGCACAGCAGCATGACGTGCCGCTGCTGATCGACAATGCCTATGGCGTGCCGTTCCCCGGCATCATCTTCAGCGAGGTGCGCCCGCTGTGGAACCCCAACATCATTCTCTGCATGAGTCTGTCGAAGCTCGGCCTGCCGGGTGCGCGTTGCGGCATCATTATCGCTGACGAGAAGACCATCACCGCGCTGAGCAATATGAACGGCATCATCAGTCTGGCGCCCGGCAGTATCGGTCCGGCCATTGCCAATGAGATGATCCGTCGCGGCGATCTGTTGCGGCTCTCCGAAGAGGTGATTAAGCCGTTCTATCAGCAGAAGGTGCAGCAGACCATTGCGATCCTGCGGCGCTATCTGCCGGAAGACCGCTGCCTGATCCACAAGCCGGAAGGGGCGATTTTCCTCTGGCTCTGGTTCCGCGATCTGCCGATCACCACCGAATTGCTTTATCAGCGGCTGAAAGCGCGCGGCGTGTTGATGGTGCCGGGCCACTTCTTCTTCCCGGGACTGGAACAGGCGTGGCCGCACACCCATCAATGTATGCGGATGAATTACGTGCCGGATGCAGAGAACATTGAGCGGGCGGTGCAGATTCTGGCGGAAGAGGTTGAGAACGCCTGGCGCGACAGCTAATCCTGCGTATCGGTTAACGACAGCTGGCACCACTGTGCCAGCTGCTGAATCGCCTGTTCCACTTCCGCATTCCAGCCAAAACCGGCATTCAGCCGGAAACAGTGATCGTAGCGCTGGTCGGTGGCAAAAATGTGGCCCGGCGCAATGCCGATGCCCGCGTTGCGCGCTTTCAGAAACAGCTCGCGCACGTTCAGCGCCTGTCGGGGCATCTCAACCCACAGCACATAGCCTCCTTCCGGATCGGACACCCGGGTTCCCGCCGGAAATTCCCGTAACACCGACTGACGCATTTCACGGATTTGTCGTGCCAGCTCACGCCGCAGCTTACGCAGGTGAGCATCATAGCCGCCACTGCGCAGCAGTTCCGCCACCGCCGCCTGCGACAGCACCGAGGTGCCCATGGTTGAGGTATATTTCAGTGAGGCGATTTTGCGCATGTAGTTGACGCTGTGAACCCAGCCGATACGAATGCCTGGCGCCACGGTTTTAGAGAAGCCGCTGCAGAGAATGGCGTTGGGGCTGAAGGCGCGCATCGGGAAAGGGCGGCGTTCACCGAAGGCGGTATCGCCGAAAATATCATCCTCGATGATCACCACATCGTTTTCATCCGCCTGCCGCGCAATATAGGCCTTATGCTCGTTGGGAATGCTTTTTCCCAGCGGATTGTTGACGTTGCACAGGGTGAGAAAAACCCGCACCGCCTTGCGCTGAAACAGCCCGGTGAGCTTCGCGACATCGACATACCCTTCCGGCCCGGCTTCCACTTCAATCACCCGTAAATTGAGGTTATGCAGCATCTGCAGCAGCACGAAATAGCAGGGTGACTCCACGGCGACCACATCGCCTGGCTGGGTCGTGGCGCGCAGCGACAGCGAGATCGCCTCAATGCAGCCGTTGGTGATCAGAATATCGTCAGCGCTGATATTGCAGCCGTAACCCACTGCCCGGCGGGCAATCTCTGTTTTCAGCGGCGCATAGCCGGTGCCCTTCACCGTATTCCCGAGCAGGGCCGGTTTGCTGTAGCCCATCTGACGCATCAGCAGGCCGATGCGCTTGACCGGATAGAGTGCGCTGTCACCGTTGGCCAGATCGAGACGCACCCGGCAGTCTGAGCCAAGCATCGCCAGATGAAGTTCTGTCTGCTCATCAAGCGGCGCGATGGCGCGCGGCTGTTCGCTGACGGCGGGCAGCTGACGGGAAGAGGGCCGCTGCGGCGCAACAAAAAAGCCCGATTTGGGGCGGGCAACGGCGTAGCGCTCATCTTCCAGCGTGCGCAGTGTCTTCAGGGCGGTGGTAAGGCTGACATTGTACTGCGTCGCCAGCGTGCGCACTGACGGCAGACGGCTGTCAGGTGCCAGCGAACCGGCATGAATGGCCTGCTTGATCTGTTCTGCGATCTGGCGGTAACGACTGCTCTGACTCTCCTGTTCCCCGATAATATCGGCCATCTGTTCCACCCCATATCGCGCTGATCTGTGCATATTCAACAGAGTACATTCAAAGTACTTTAGGCTGCATCTCTTAATTATTCATAACGCTAAACGGCCCGGCGACCCCGTCAGCCCCGGGCTTCAGACCATAAAGTGATTCTGTTCACCTGAGGAAAACGTGAGAAATGAATAATCTGCCCGCCATGATGAAGGAGATGGAAGCGTATCTGTCACCCGCCATCATTGAGTCTGCTCAGCGCTGCTCTTTTCGCCTGCTGGCAGCGTTGCCGGATCAGCAGCAGCTGGAGAATAACCGTGTGCTGCTCGCCTATGGCGGGGGAAAAGACAGCAGCTACATGGTGGCTTACGTGCGTTACATTCAGGGACTGATCTGGCAGCAGCAGGGCAGCACCTTTCATCTGCGGATCAGCACCAATCGCCATGCGGCGATGAATCAGAGCGTAATGGAGAATATCCACCGCGTTTATCAGTCGCTGGGGATGCATGACGATGAACGGGTGGAGTGCCTGGTGGTTGATGGCCTGCTTATCCGGCCGTTTGACCGCGACCTGCCGATGCCGGAGAGCGTGCGGCAGCAGAACCGCAATGACGTGCTGATGAATGGCCACCGGTTTCGCGCCGACGCGCGCTCGACCTTCTGCAACGCCTGTAATCTCAGCATGGTGAACTCCTTTGGCCTGGCGGCAGACTACAACGGTGGCGTGGATCTGATTGTTACCGGCGACTCGCCACAGGAGCAGGCCGCCTATGTCGCCTGGGCGCGGCACCTCTCACGGCTGTTTGATGCGCCGGTGGCGGACAAAACCCGGGGCTTCAGCGGGTTTCTGCAGACGCTGGATGGTGTGGCAGAGCGCTACTTCAGCGATGTTTATGGCGCCGATCAGCTGACGCCTGCGCACCGCATCACCCACCAGCTGGCGCGCAATCCACTGTTCTTCAACATCTATCAGGACACCGCCTATGAAGCGGGCGCGCACTGGGCACTGCTCAGCGAATTTATGCGCTTCCGTTTTGATGCGCTGATGTTCAGTTTTTCCGAATCCGACTGCGGTAATCCGACGCTGATGGCGCACCTGCGCGGATTGCGGGCAGAAACGCTGCTGCAGCGCCACTATGCCGAAGGGATCCGCGAATATGTGCGCTTTGCGCTGGGACTGATGGTGAAGAAAGATTTTCCGCCCGCGCTAATCGATGAGATGGCGGCGCGCTATCAGGATGACGCCGCGATCCAGCGGCAGCGGCAGCGCGCGGCGGACTTCGCCATACAGGCGTTTGACCTCAGCGAAGATCAGCTGATCTGCATGATCTACTCCCCGTTCCTGGCGCAGGGAGAGCAGCTCGGACACTGGCTGATGCAGCAGCAGATTACGCTGGATGAGGCGGCCATCCGCGACCTGCTTGAGCAACGCAGTGAAGATCGCGCGCTGGCACAGCAGTTAACCCGGCTCTCCGGCATGACGCTGACGCAGATGCGGCACTGCTGGCAGAGCAAGCCGGTCAGTTCGCTGCTGGAGGGCAAAAGCGCCGATCCGCTATCGCGCGTGCTGCGTTTTGATCCCCACAAAGCGGTGATTCAGGTCAATAACGGTGTACTGAATGACATCGTGACAGAAATCATTTCCGGGCGTTAACCCGGTAAGGCGAGGCGATGAAAAAGATTTTTCTGCAAATTGGCGCCACCCGCGACGGGCAAAATCCTTACTGCGCGGTGGCGAAGCGCGACGGCTATTTTACCGTGCTGGCTGAAATGGGTGATTTCGTCGATTACCAGTCGTTAAGCCTGGCTCTGCCATTTGATCTGATCATTCGCCTCGATCGCCCCGAGAATCCCTGGGAGGTGATGCAGGCCTATCTGCACGCCGGTTTACTGGCGCATCCGCTGGTGGTGCTGGCGGGCTTTGAAGCCTACAACGCCAGCGCCGGACGACTGCGCGAGATGCTGGCCGGGCCGGATGCGCCCGCTGCCTTTATTCCGCTGGATAAATATGCTCAGCGCATGGCGCTGAAAAAAGCCTGGCCGCGCTTCCCGCAGCCGGAGTTCCGCTTTTTCGCCTCGCCGCTCAGCATTCTGGATGCCGGACAGGCGCTGATCTATCCCTGCGTCGTGAAGCCGGTGGATGGCGGCGGCGGCCTGGGCATCTGGCTGATTGAGCATGCCGATCAACTGCATAGCGTAGTGAAACAGCTGGTGCAGACCATGAACTACGGCGGACGCGGCTTCAGCGGCTTTATTGTGGAAAGCGCGCTGATCGGCGATGAGTTTTCATTACAGGGCGTGGTGCATCAGGGACATCCCCAGGCGCTGACCTGCTGCCAGAAGGTGATTGAGCAGCACCGGGATGCTGAGGGCTGCGTCAGCTTTTATGAGTCGGGGCATGTGGCGATGGCGGCAGCGGCCCTGCCGGTCTCGTTCAGCAGCCTGATGACATTCTGTTGCGAAACCTTTGGCTACCGTCAGGGTGCATTTCATATCGATTTTATTGTGGTCAACGGCGTGCCACATTTCCTGGAGATGGGGTTCCGGCTCTCCGGCATGGGCGTGGCGACGCTGGTGCAGGAGGCGACCGGCATCAACTGGGCGGAAGTCACCTTCCGGCTGGAGGCGGGTGGCGCATTGCCCGCGTTTGCCTTAACCACACCCGGTGCGGTCGGCCAGCTGCGGTTGCGGCAACCGGCGCAGCTGCAGGCTGCCGAACGCTGGATCGATCAGCATCAGCAGGGCGCGTTGTTACCGCCACTCAGATTGCCTGCGTTACAGGTTTCGTCACGCTCATCGCTCTATGCCGACCTGACGCGTCACGCGGGCATTCTGGCCACTTTCAGCCTGACGGCCACAGCGCGTGAGCCGATTATGACCACTTTTCAGCAGGTGATTGCCGCGCAGCCGGTGGCGGCCGGGAGAGATAAAGTATGTGCAGGATGATTCTGGCGCATGGCCGGTTCGACAGCGCAGAGATTCTGGAGGCGGCGCGCGCCATGAGCTGCGGTGAAAGCGCCGAACACGATGGCCCGATCAAATCACACCCTAACGGCTGGGGCTGTCTGTGGCTCGAAGAGGGTGAGATTCGTACCCTGCACGGCACCGGCGCGTTCGCAGAAGCGCTGCCGGGTATCGATGTGGATCGGCTGCGCAGCCGGTTTCTGGCGGTGCATGTGCGGCACGCCACGCTGAGTAAAAATCAGGGACTGGCGTTTTCTCATCCGCTGTGGCGCAACAGCGCCGGACATCAGTGGTACATGATGCATAACGGCTTTCTGCCGACGATTTACCGCCAGCTCGGTCTGGCCGAATCGCGCTTCGATTCAGAAGAGTATCTGCGTTATCTGGTGGATCAGACCACGCCTGCCGATTTCACCCGCGACTATCTGCGCGCAAAGATGGCGCAGGTAGAGCCGGGCGGCAGCGCAGGGAATGCCATTTTCGTCACCCGTGACAAAGCCTGGGCGTGGCAGTGGTATCCGCACGACACGCCCTGGCCCGACTATTTTACGATGCATTTTCAGCAACAGGATGGTTGCACGCTGATCGCCTCTGAACCCGTGGCAATACCAGGCAGCGCTGGCAACTGGCGGCGAATGAACAATCATGAACTCTATGAAATACCGTTTAGGGAGTGATAAACATGGCAATTTTCAATCAGTTCCGCGTGATTAATCCCAACATGTTTGTGGAATCGACCTGGCTGGATGACATCGTCACCGCACGGGTGCCGCTGCTGGTGCTGCGTAATTTCCTGACGCCAGAGGTGCGGGAAGCGGTGGTGACTGACCTGCAGAGCTGCCGGGAAAAGATCCGTGTCTCCCACTATCCCAATGGCGCGCTGACCACGCTCGGCCCCTATCTGGCGCGTCATACTGCGGCTCCCGATAACTACTTTACCGAGCTGCGCGATATCCAGCCGGCGTTGCCGCCCTCACTGAATACGCTGCGCGAACAGATTTACCGCTGGGTTCAGCATGCGCTGCGGCTGGAAAGTTTACGCATCGCCCACGAACCGGGTTGTGGAGACTATGCCGGTTCTATCGTGCGCTTTCATGCCAATGGCGTCGCGAACCCGCTGCATAACGACAATATCGTGCGCGACGCCGCAGAGACTTCGCTGGTGGTGACGCAAATCCTGCATCAGCTCAGCTGCGTGGTCTGCCTGCAGGAGTGCAACGCGGGCGGAGCACTGCGTATCTACAACAAAAAGTGGTCGCCAGAGGATGAGCAGTTCAAAACTGCCGGGGAGCTGGGTTATCGCAGTGGGGTGATTGAAAACAGTGAGATCTGCGAATTTTCACCACGCAGTGGCGATATCTATCTGTTTAATCCTGCGTTTTATCATGAGATCGATCGGGTCGAAGGCGATACCCGTATCACCATGGGTTTCTTTTTCGGGCTGACCGATAAAAAAATGAAACACGCTATCGCCTGGAGCTAAGCCGGGCTGTGCCAGAACAGGAGAAGGGAATGACGACGTTTGAAAAAATCACTGCGCTGCTGGATCAGCAGCAGGCCAGCTACCGCGTGGTGGAACATGAGGCGATAGGGCAGACCGAACAGATCAGCCAGATACGCGGTAACCTGCTGGGCCAGGCGGCCAAAGCGATGGTGCTGGACGTCAGCATGCCGGATGGTGCGCCATCGCGTCAGCTGCTGGCGATAGTGCCGGGCGACTGCCGGATCAATTTCAAAAGTGCGGCACGCGCCATCGGCGGCAAAAAATCCTCTTTTGCCGCACCAGAGCTGGCGCAGGCGCTGACGGGCTGTGTGATGGGCGCGGTACCGCCGTTTAGTTTTGATGACCGGCTGGCGCTGCGGGTGGATACCCGGCTGCAACAGGTCGGAACGTTATGGTTTAACGCGGGCGAGCTGGATAAGTCGATCGCGCTGGCTGTAGATGATTATTTTCGCATCGTGGGTGAAGGCTGCTGTGCCGATATCGCGACCCCGATTGCGGTTACCGCCTGACGGCAGGACAAGGAGTTTCTGATGTCGGTAAAAGATATGCTGTTAGCGCTGTGCGTGGTGGTGGCGTGGGGCGTCAATTTTGTGGTGATCAAGCTGGGGCTGCAGGGTATGCCGCCTTTTTTGCTCGCCGGGCTGCGTTTTACCCTGGTCGCCTTTCCCGCCATTTTCTTTGTGCGTCGCCCGCCGATTCCGCTGCGCTGGCTGGTGGTTTATGGCATGACCATCAGTTTTGGTCAGTTCGCCTTTCTGTTCCTGGCGATCAAGCTCGGCATGCCTGCCGGTCTGGCCTCGCTGGTGCTGCAGGCGCAGGCATTCTTTACCCTGTTGCTGGGCGCGCTGTTGCTGGCGGAGAGGCTGCGCTGGAATCATATTGTCGGGATTATCATCGCTACGCTGGGGATGTTTTTGCTGGCGACGGCAGGCATGGAAGGGCAGACCAGCGCCGGTATTACGCTGACCACCATGATGCTGACGCTGTCGGCGGCGCTCTCCTGGGGACTGGGTAATATCACCAATAAGATTATTATGCGGAACCGCAGCGTGCCGATCATGTCACTGGTGGTCTGGAGTGCGCTGGTGCCGATCGTTCCTTTCTTTGCCTGTTCGCTGCTGTTTGATGGTCAGGCCGCCATCGTTTACAGCCTGCTGCATATCGGCCTGCAGACCGTGCTGGCGCTGTTCTATCTGGCATTTGTCGCCACCATTGTGGGTTACGCTATCTGGGGGAATCTGCTGAGTCGCTACGAAACCTGGCGCGTCGCGCCGCTGTCGCTGCTGGTGCCGGTGGTGGGGATTATTACCGCCGCGCTGGTGCTGGATGAGCATCTCTCCGGGCAGCAGATGCTGGGTGCGGTGGTGATTATACTGGGTCTGCTGGTCAACGTGTTTGGTGGCGTGCTGGGTCAGCGCTTAGCGATGCGAACGCAGCCGTAAGGACAAGTCTGCCTTCAGATATAAGGGCAAAAAAAACGCCGCTAACGCGGCGTTTGTCATGGTTACTTCAGAATCTCAATACGGCGTGGTTTCGCCTCTTCCGGCACCAGTCGTTCAAGATCGATGCTCAGCAGACCATTTTCGAGACGGGCATCGCGCACCACAATGTGGTCGGCGAGCTGGAATTTACGCTCGAAGTTACGCTCGGCGATACCCTGATACAGGTATTTACGCTCGGTCTGCTCTTCAGGATGGGCACCCCGCACGATCAGCACGTTATCGTGCGCCGTGATATCCAGTTCGCTCTGAGCAAAACCGGCCACCGCAATAGTAATGCGATAGTGATTTTCATCGACCAGTTCAACGTTATAGGGAGGATAGCCGCCATTGCTCTGATTCTGATTAGATTCGAGCAGGTTAAACAGGCGATCAAAACCGATAGCAGAGCGATAAAGTGGGGTGAGATCAAAATTACGCATATTAAGACTCCTGAATTTCAGCAAGTTTTGGCAACCTTCCACTACTGGACAGGCTGGATACGGCACCCCACTGTCCCTTGCGGCAACGGTGAGTGCGTCCGTAAACTAAAAATGGGTGCCACAAGACCATTTTCAAGAGGGCGAAATGCAATTTTTTTCGCCAAATTGTGGAAATGGCATACACTCAGGACTACTTTTGCCAGACCCAGACGGACTTCGCCCCAGAGTGTTGACGTTGTCTGGCAAGCAAACTCAGCCAGGCTTATGCCATGACTGAAGGGATGATGATGATGAAATTGATGAAGACCTTACCTCTGGCTGGAGTGGTGTGCTGCGCAATGGCAACAACCGGCTGTTCCAGCGTGATGTCTCACACAGGTGCGAGTCAGGGCTACTATCCAGGCACCCGTGCCAGCGCTGATATGCTGTCCGATGGTGATACCAGCTGGGCGCTGAAGCCGCTGGCGTTAATCGATCTTCCTTTCTCTGCCGTGCTGGATACGCTGCTGCTGCCGTGGGACTACTACCGCAGCGACAAAGATAAATCTCTCGACTCTCCACGTGAACGCATCCTGCAGAGCGAAAGGCTGGCGCATACGCAGGAAAGCCTGGCGCAGGCGCAGCCTATGCCCCCTATGCGGTCACTGCCGCAACCGTAAAGAGTTGCCGCCAGCCATTCACCTCACGCATATAAGCAATCTGTGTACCATCAGGTGACCAGACCACCGCGTCACCTGATGGCGCCTCTTCTGTTCTGCGGGTCAGACGCTGACACACGCCGCTCTCAACGTCACATCGCATCACGCTGTTATCGCAGACAAAAGCGATCGCCTGGCCGTCAGGATGCCAGCTAAAGGCGGACTGAATGCTGTGGCTGAGTCGGGTGATCTGACGCGGTTCGCCGCCGTTGGGGGACACCGTCCAGAGCTGGATCACCTCTGCGGCATCCGCCATCAGAAACGCTATCTGGCTGCCATCCGGTGCGGCGCGCAGCCAGTGGCGCGGTTGCAGAGCTACACCACGGCTGTGGGTCAGGCGACGCTGCTGCACGCCAGCCGGTGGCGCAGGTAACTGCTGGCTGCTGCCCTCCAGCGGCATCTCTCCGGCGCGGGCGTAATCCTCCAGTGCATCAGGCAGATCAACAATAAAAACTTCAGGCCGTTTTTCGCCCTGCGCCGTCAGCGTGTCGCCAATAAAGGCGATCGCCCAGCGCTGCCAGCTGCCGTCCGGCTTCTGGTAGCCACGCTCACCGACCCAGCACTCCTCACAGGCACGATTAATCTGGTCACTGCCTGGCAGCGGTTCCGCATGCGTCTGGCTCACCAGCAGGCAAAAAAAGGTGCCGTCATATTCGCGCGGATGCTGCTTTTCGGGCGTTACAGCGCAAAGGGGCACCGCGATGCCGACGTTGCGCAGATCGAGCCGGCTATCCAGTTCGTGCATTACGTGGTCATTGTAGGTAAAGCTCAGGCGAGAACCGTCGGGACTGAAGACATGTACATGCGAGCCGCCACGCAGCGCGCCAGGAGTAAACGGTGGCGTGATATCGCAGGCATCCAGATTCACCGCCGCACCGTTCTGAACGATCACCCCGCGCCGGTGGTGGAAGTCATACTGCCAGCTGGCATCGGGATGTTCCGGGCCATGAATGCAGACGTAGCGCGGTGGCAGGTCGGGACTGACCGTCACGACGCCGACATGGGCACCATGCCAGGCCTGATAGAGCACCTCCACTTCACCGGTCATCACATTGACCCGCTCAATGGTCTGACTGGTAAACGATGCGCCCGATGGACGAACGTCAAACGCCAGCCACTGGCTATCGGCAGTCCAGACATTAATATTGGTGAGCTGATGCTGACGGGCAGCAAAGGTGATCTGTTTTTCTGACATGATGAAACCCACGGAGAAAGAGTTGCCCGACAAATTACGCGATTCTGTTTTGCGGTGCAGCAATTTTGCCGGGTTAGGGGATCCGGGCCGAAGCGGCCCGGCAGAGAACAGGCCGTTACAGCACTAACTCTTCGATGGCATGCGCGACGCCATCTTCCATATTGGTTTTGGTGATGAACTGAGCAATTTTCTTAACAGAGTCAATGGCATTCCCCATTGCGACACCCGTTCCTGCGTATTCGATCATCGCCAGGTCATTCTCCTGATCGCCAATCGCCATCACTTCTTCCTGCTTCAGGCCGAGCTTCTCAGCCAGCATTTTGACGCCCTGGCCTTTATTCACCCGACGATCGAGGATTTCGAGGTAATAAGGCGCGCTCTTCAGGATGGTGTAGGTCTGCTGAGCATGCCCGGGCAGGCGGGCAATCGCCGCGTCGAGAAGAGCGGGCCGGTCGATCATCATCAGTTTCGGGAAGCGCATGGCACGATCCATCTCCTCCACCGCGCGGTAGCGCACCGGAATGCCGGTCAGGCTCGCTTCATGGATGGTGTATTCGCTGATGTCTTTGTTAGGGGTATAGAGATGGGTTTTGTCAAATGCCTGGAAATGTACGCCAAGCTCACGTGCCAGGTTCTCAATGTAGAGGTAGTCGTCAAAGGTCAGCGTCACTTCCGCCACGCACTCACCATCTTCGGCCTGATGAACCAGCGCACCGTTGTTGCTGATCGCGTACTGGCCGGGCGTCTGCATATCCAGTTCCATGAGATAGCGCTGGATACCCACAAACGGCCGGCCGGTGGTCAGAACAATCGACACCCCTTGCTGACGGGCGCGATCCAGGGCGGATTTCACCGCCGGTGTGATCTCATGTTGCGGGTTGAGCAGGGTGCCATCCATGTCGATAGCGATCAATTTAATAGCCATAGAGTCCTCGTAGCGTCTGGGTTTTGTTCAATGCTAGCGCGATTCAGCGCACATTGACCAGTTTCATGGCAGGCGAGAACGGCCAGCTGACCGCCAGGTTCAGGCGGTAAAGAGATCGCGGTGGATTTTAATCACGGCTTTTCGGATTGTTGCGGGTTCGCCAGGGGCGCAGCAGGGACGATGAATATCGTGCGGGAAAAAGAGCGCGAACATGCCGGGCATCAGCGTAATCACAGACTCATTCAATATCTTCTGATAAAAAACGACGTCTCGCTGCTGGGCAAAATCTTCGGTGATGTGCTGGTCGGGATGGGCGCGGGCCACGCCAATATTTTCGGTGCCTGCCAGCAGATACTGAATATCGATGTAGTTGAAGTGGGACTCCGCTTTACGTGCGCTGGCCGGTTCGGTCATCATCTCCTGCACCAGACAGAACATTTTGTTGTCGGGCAGGATCTCATATTTGCCGGTTTCCAGCTGGCTGAAATCTGTGCTGGCAATCCAGCTTATCGCCTGATCGACTACCGGATGAAAGGCGTGACGTTCTCTGTCCCAGTCGTGACGATCGCAAACAATCATGGTGTTACTCCCTGTGTGGAATAGTGCGCGGTAAATGCGCAAAGAGGGGCAAGAGTAAGGGAGCTGACCGGGTTAAAACGTGATCGGGATCGCAGCACGCAGGCAGGAAGGCACGCCCTGGCGGGTTTTCCGCCCGGACGGCACAAAAAAAAGGCCATCACCTGGGTGATGGCCTTTCATCTCTGATGCCGGTTAAATATCGATATTAGCGGCTTTCAGCGCATTTTCTTCGATGAAGGCGCGGCGCGGTTCAACCGCATCGCCCATCAGGGTAGTGAACAGCTGATCAGCGCCAATCGCATCTTTAATGGTAACGCGCAGCATACGACGGCTGTCTGGATCCATGGTGGTTTCCCACAGCTGCTCCGGGTTCATCTCGCCCAGACCTTTGTAGCGCTGGACCGAGAGGCCGCGACGCGACTCTTTAATCAGCCACTCAATCGCCTGTTCGAAGCTTGCCACTGGCTGACGACGCTCGCCACGCTCGATGTAAGCATCCTCTTCCAGCAGACCACGCAGTTTGCTGCCCAGGGCGCAGATTTTGCGATACTCAGGACCCTGAATGAAATCAGCATCCAGCGGATAGTCAGTATCTACACCGTGGGTACGGACGCGCAGTACCGGCTCGAACAGGTTTGATTCGCGGTTTTCACGCACCTGTGCCAGATAGGTGCTGCCATGCGCTTCGCGCTCCGTCAGATAGCTCACCAGACCATTCAGCCAGGTTGTAACCTCTGCTTCGCTGGTCAGGTCGCTCAGCGTGTCGTGATAAATCATCGCACGCAGCATGGCCATCGGATAACGGCGCTCCATACGCTTGATCATCTTCTGGGTGCTGTTGAAGTCAGTGACCAGCGTCTCCAGCGGCTCACCGCCCAGCGCCGGCGCGCTGGCATTGGTGTGCAGCGTCGCGCCATCAAGCGCGATAGCGATCTGATATTGATCCATCGCTTCATCATCTTTGATGTACTGCTCCTGCTTGCCTTTCTTCACTTTATAGAGTGGCGGCTGGGCGATATAAACGTGGCCGCGCTCAATGATTTCAGGCATCTGACGATAGAAGAAGGTCAGCAGCAGGGTACGGATGTGCGAACCATCGACGTCGGCATCGGTCATGATGATGATGCTGTGATAGCGCAGCTTGTCCGGGTTGTACTCGTCGCGACCAATACCGCAGCCCAGCGCGGTGATCAGCGTGGCCACTTCCTGGGAGGCGAGCATCTTGTCGAAACGCGCTTTCTCAACGTTAAGAATCTTACCTTTCAGCGGCAGAATCGCCTGGTTTTTACGGTTACGGCCCTGTTTGGCCGAGCCGCCTGCGGAGTCACCCTCCACCAGGTAGATTTCAGACAGCGCCGGGTCGCGCTCCTGGCAATCCGCCAGTTTGCCTGGCAGACCCGCCAGGTCCAGCGCGCCTTTACGGCGGGTCATTTCACGGGCGCGGCGTGCCGCTTCACGGGCACGGGCGGCGTCGATGATTTTGCCGACTACAATTTTGGCGTCTGATGGGTTTTCCAGCAGGTATTCAGCCAGCAGTTCATTCATCTGCTGCTCAACCGCTGTTTTCACCTCGGAGGAGACCAGTTTATCTTTGGTCTGCGAGGAGAATTTAGGATCCGGCACTTTCACCGAAACCACAGCGATCAGACCTTCACGGGCATCATCACCGGTGGCGCTGACTTTAGCCTTCTTGCTGTAACCCTCTTTTTCCATATAGGCATTCAGGGTACGGGTCATCGCTGAACGGAAACCGGCGAGGTGTGTACCGCCGTCGCGCTGTGGGATGTTGTTGGTAAAGCAGTAGATATTTTCCTGGAAGCCGTCGTTCCACTGCAGCGCCACTTCCACACCAATGCCATCTTTCTCGGTAGAGAAATAGAACACGGTAGGATGAATCGGGGTTTTGTTTTTGTTGAGGTACTCAACAAACGCCCGGATACCGCCTTCATAGTGGAAGTGATCGCTTTTACCATCACGCTTATCATCCAGACGAATCGACACGCCGGAGTTCAGGAATGAGAGTTCACGCAGGCGTTTCGCCAGGATGTCATACTCAAAATCGCGCACGTTGGTAAAGGTTTCGTGGCTCGGCCAGAAACGCACACGGGTCCCGGTAATGTCGGTCTCACCCGTCACCGCCAGTGGTGCCTGCGGTACGCCATGGACGTAAATCTGCTGATGCACTTTGCCTTCGCGACGAATGGTCAGCTCCAGCTTCTGCGACAGGGCGTTAACCACGGAGACGCCCACGCCGTGCAGGCCGCCGGAGACTTTATAGGAGTTATCATCGAACTTACCGCCAGCATGCAGCACGGTCATGATCACTTCAGCGGCAGAGATGCCCTCTTCTTCGTGAATACCGGTAGGAATGCCGCGTCCATCATCCTGCACCGATACGGAGTTATCGGCATGGATGGTGACCACAATGTCACTACAGTGACCAGCGAGCGCTTCGTCGATTGCGTTATCCACGACCTCGAATACCATGTGATGCAGACCGGTACCGTCATCGGTATCGCCGATATACATGCCCGGGCGTTTGCGTACCGCATCAAGTCCTTTCAGGACTTTAATACTTGAGGAGTCATAAGAATTCGACATCAACGTTTCTCGCTCATTTTAATCTTCAGGTTGAACCGCTATTTTACCCTGTTCCACGCGGAACATCTTGCCCTTTTCGTCGGTCATGTCGATTACATGTCCGGCAGAAATTGCGCTGACAAATACCTGAGCCTGAGTGGCTTTTAACCGTTCCGCCAACAGGCGTCGGCGGCTCTCATCCAGCTCAGAAGCAAAGTCATCAATGAGATAAATACAGCGGCGTCCGCTCTGGCTTGTCAGGAACTCGCCCTGTGCCAGACGCAATGCACACATCAGCAGTTTTAACTGCCCGCGTGAGAGTAAATCTTCTACCGGCGTCCCTTCAGCCCGAATACGAAAATCCGCTTTATGGGGGCCGCTGGCGGTATAGGTCAGTGCGCGATCGCGCTCGAAGTTACGTTCCAGCAGTTCGGCGTAATCGCTCTCTTTGTCCCAGCCACGCTGGAATGAGAAGCGCAGCTCAAATTCCGGCAGAAACTGGCCACAGGTGGCGGTGATTTCCGCTGAAATCGCCGCGCTGTATTCCGCCCGCCACTGGCTGATCTGTTCAGCCAGCGGAACCAGCTCCTGATCCCAGGGACGAATCTGGCTGTAACGTGAGACCTGGCGCAGCGCCGCGTTCCGCTGTTTAAGCAGGCGGCGCATGTTGTTCCAGGCGTTAAAAAAGCCGGGGGTGTTATGAAAGCAGCCCCAGTCGACATAGGCTCTGCGATATTTGGGGCCGCCATTCAGCAAACTAAAGCCTTCAGGGGTGATTAACTGCATCGGCAACAGCTGCGCCAGCTCCGCGACCTTATGACCATCGCTGCCATCAATGCGCACTTTGCTGTCACCGGCACGGTTTTTGGTCAGCCCGACTGAAATTTCCCGCTCTTTGTTTTCCAGACGCCCATGCAGCACAAACGCCGCCTCATCGTGACGAATCACGCGTCCCGCCTGCAGGCTGCGAAACGAACGGCCATGCCCCAGAGTATGAATCGCTTCTAAAACGCTGGTTTTACCACTGCCGTTGGCGCCGACCAGGAAATTAAAGCCGGGTGCCAGCTGCAGGTCAGCCTGCTCAATATTACGAAAATCTTTGATAAGAAGGCGGGTTAAAGCCATGAATCAATCCAGCGTGAAGGGCAATAAAGTTTTGGGCCTGGCGATCCAGGGCGTCAACGGCAAAGCAGGTTTGCCCGATACCTCAGTCACCAGGCCGTCGGCGTTGCAGCTACGTTGCGCCCCGCCAGCGCACAGCCACCGGAGCGTACTGAAGTACGTGAGGATGGCGAGCACTGCCGGGGCACAACGTAGCATGTAAGCCAGGCCGATATATTCTACAAGAAGCGCGCAGGCCCTGGGAGCATACTGAAGTATGTGACCAGGGGCGAGCACTGCCCGGAATCAGAATGGCAAGTAAGCCAGGCCGATATATTCTACAAGCGCATGGGCATGACGACATAGGCCGCTGCCGGACTCGCCACATCCTCAATCTGCACGCTCGACACTGAATCGGTCAGCAGCAGACGGACGTTTTCGCACTTAAGCGCGTTCAGCACATCCAGCACGTAACTGACGTTGAAGCCAATCTCCAGTTCCGTGCCGTTATAGCTGACATCCAGCATCTCTTCCGCTTCTTCCTGTTCAGGGTTATTGGCGGTGATCTTCAGCTGATTTTCGGTGATATAGAGGCGAACACCGCGGAACTTCTCGTTAGAGAGGATAGCGGCGCGGGCAAAGGCCTGTTTGAGCAGATCGCAGCCCGCTTCCAGCGCTTTGTCCGGATTCTTCGGCAATACGCGACGATAATCGGGGAAACGGCCATCAACCAGCTTAGAGGTAAAGATGTAGTCGCCGACATGCGCACGGATATTGCTGCCGCCAATCTGAACCTGCAGCGGAGTATCGCCGCCATCCAGCAGACGCAGCAGTTCAATCACGCCTTTACGCGGCACAATCACCGAATGACTCGGCAGCGCCTGACCAATCGGCATGGAGCAGACAGCCAGACGGTGACCGTCAGTGGCCACGGTGCGCAGCTCTTCCCCTTCGGTTTCGAACATCATGCCGTTGAGGTAGTAACGCACATCCTGATGCGCCATCGAAAACTGGGTCGCTTCAATCAGCCGTTTCAGCGTTGCCTGCGGCAGGGTAAATTCAACTTCACTCTGCCAGTCGTCAAGATTTGGGAAGTCACTGGCGGGCAGGGTCGACAGTGAAAAACGGCTGCGGCCAGAGCGCACCAGCATGCGATCGCCTTCCAGTGCCAGAGTAATTTCTGCGCCATCCGGCAATCCGCGACAGATATCGAGGAATTTACGCGCCGGAACGGTGGTGGATCCAGGCTCATGTGCCTGAGTCAGCGCCACGCGTGCGACCATCTCCATTTCCAGATCGGTACCGGTCAGCAACAGCGAACCTTCAGTTACCTGCAGCAGCAGGTTTCCGAGGATCGGCAGCGTCGGACGACCACCCAGGGGACCACTTACTTGTTGCAGCGGCTTCAGCAACTGCTCACGTTCAACAATAAATTTCATAGCGTCAGGAAGATAATGTTCTGATGAGATTAGAGAAATCTTCTTTGATATCGTGGCTCTCTTCACGCAGCTGCTCAATCTTGCGGCAGGCATGAAGCACCGTTGTATGGTCGCGCCCCCCAAAAGCATCGCCAATTTCTGGCAAGCTATGGTTGGTTAACTCTTTCGCCATCGCCATCGCCATCTGGCGTGGACGTGCCACCGAGCGCGAACGGCGCTTGGAAAGCAGATCCGCCACCTTAATTTTGTAGTACTCAGCCACGGTCTTCTGAATATTATCGATGGTGACCAGCTTTTCCTGCAGCGCCAGCAGATCGCGCAGCGCTTCGCGCACGAAGTCGATGGTAATCGCCCGGCCAGTAAAGTTGGCATTGGCGATCACGCGATTCAGCGCGCCTTCCAGCTCACGCACGTTAGAGCGTAACCGCTTGGCAATAAAGAAGGCGACTTCACCAGGCAGACGGATGTCGTTCTCATCCGCTTTTTTCATCAGGATCGCCACACGCGTTTCCAGCTCAGGCGGCTCGATCGCCACCGTTAAACCCCAGCCGAAACGTGATTTAAGACGATCTTCCACCCCGTTGATCTCTTTTGGATAGCGATCCGAGGTGAGGATGATCTGCTGGTTGCCCTCTAATAAGGCATTAAAGGTGTGGAAGAACTCTTCCTGCGATCGCTCTTTATTAGCAAAGAACTGAATGTCATCGATCAGCAGCGCATCTACCGAACGGTAGTAGCGTTTGAACTCTTCAATCGCATTGTTCTGTAGTGCTTTAACCATGTCCTGCACGAAGCGCTCGGAGTGCATATAAACCACTTTTGCATTGGGTTTTCGGGCAATGATGCCGTTGCCCACCGCATGCAACAAGTGCGTTTTACCGAGACCGGTGCCGCCATACAGAAACAGCGGGTTGTAAGCGCCGCCTGGATTATCCGCCACCTGACGTGCCGCCGCGCGCGCCAGCTGGTTAGATTTACCCTCGACGAAGTTATCGAAGTTATGACGGTTGTTCACATTTGAGCGATAGGTGACGTCGGCCGGAGCCGGGACATTATCCCAGCTGGGACGCATGATCTGCGTCGGGGCCGGACGAATATGGCTCTGTACGGGCATCACGGGCGCGCTGACGCTGGCCATTACAGGCTGGCTGACCGCTGCCGCCTGCTGCTGAACCGGGCGCGTTCCCACTTCAAAACGCAGCGTGGGCACGTTTGGACCGCAGAATTCATTCAGCAGTGCATTGATACTATTAAGGTATTTGTCCCGAACCCAGTCGAGTACGAAGCGATTTGGAGCATACAAGGCAAGCGTATTGTCGTTTAACTCAGCCTGCAGTGGACGGATCCACATGCTGAATTCGGTGGCAGGAAGCTCATCCTGCAAACGGGCAAGACACTGTTGCCAAAGCGTAAGTGACACGGCGGACTCCACTCGTACAAATTCGAAAAGAATAGTAGGCGTTACTCTAAGAAACGTTCATTTTTGACACAGACGCTAAGAAAGCGCCTGCGACCGCTATCAGCGGTTTTCCGTCCTGCAATCACCGGAGGATCGTCAGCGGAAGGGCGGATCATAGCGCAAAGCGAGGCAGAGATCTTCCCTTTCTACACAGTTTTGATCCTTTTTATCCACAGGCCAGAGGCGCGCAAAGAAGTTTACGCCAGTTGCGGGAAAAACCAGCAGGGATCTGGCGCAATCCATTAAAATTTCGGGCGACATCTCATTTTATCCCCAGGATCCGGCAAGCCGATCGCAATAAGATCCCGTGCGATCCTTGCGCTTTAGTGCGGAGCCCGTATAATTCTCCACCCGACATTGAGCCATCAGGCGCAAAGTCGGGACTCTGCGGGCTGTATGCGGGTTTTCAGGCACTATGACACGCGAAGTAAATTGACTCGGGACTGTACAATTATTACAATCCCGCCTCTTTATTAAAGACACATTGAGGCGTAGGTCGATTTTCTGGCCCGAAACGCGTCACCCAGTGAAAATTTTCAAGTTTAGGTAGAAACCGCCATGAAACGCACTTTTCAACCGTCCGTACTGAAGCGCAACCGTTCACACGGTTTCCGTGCTCGTATGGCAACAAAAAATGGTCGTCAGGTTCTGGCACGTCGTCGTGCTAAAGGCCGTTCTCGTCTGACCGTTTCTAAGTAATAAAGCAAGCCCTGATGGGTAAGCTCGCATTTCCCAGGGAGTTACGTTTGTTAACTCCCACTCATTTCACTTTCGTCTTCCAGCAGCCACAACGGGCTGGCACGCCGCAAATTACTATTCTCGGCCGCCTTAACGCGCTGGGGCATCCCCGCATCGGTCTCACCGTCGCTAAAAAACATGTGAAACGCGCTCATGAACGCAACCGGATCAAGCGATTGACCCGCGAAAGCTTTCGTCTGCGTCAACATGAACTGCCGTCGATGGACTTCGTGGTGGTCGCGAAGAAGGGGGTTGCCGATCTGGATAACCGTATGCTGGCGGAAGCGTTGGAGAAATTATGGCGTCGTCACTGTCGCCTGGCGCGCGGCTCCTGATCGTCCTGATACGCGTCTATCAACGCGGCATCAGTCCATTACTGGGACCACACTGTCGGTTTCACCCGACCTGCTCTCATTACGGAATTGAGGCATTACGCAGGTTCGGCCTGATAAAAGGCAGTTGGTTGACATTAAAACGCGTATTAAAATGCCACCCCTTGAACCCGGGTGGTGACGATCCTGTGCCGCCAAAAACCTTTGATACCAGAGAACATTAACGATGGATTCGCAACGCAATCTCTTTCTCATCGCTTTTCTGTTCGTGACCTTTATGATCTGGCAAGCCTGGCAGACGGACCACGCTCCGCAGCCACAGCAGACGCAGACCACACAAGGCACAAACAGCGTAGCGGGTGATACCGCCAGTCAGGGTGTACCGGCCAGCGGTCAGGGCCAGACGATCACCGTTAAGACTGATGTCCTGTCATTGAATATCAACACCCGAGGCGGTGATGTTGAACAAGCACAGCTGCTGACTTTCCCGGACAAACTGGGTTCTAACCAGCCGTTCCAGCTGCTTGAAACAACGCCAGCGTTCCTTTATCAGGCACAGAGTGGTTTGACCGGTCGTAATGGCCCGGATAACCCGAACAACGGCGCGCGTCCGCTGTTCAACGCTGCGCAGGATCACTTCGAGATGGCTGATGGCCAGTCCGAACTGCGTGTGCCGATGACCTACACCGCTGAAAATGGCGTGGTTTACACCAAAACCTTCATCTTCAAGCGTGGCGAATATGCCGTTAATGTCGATTATCATGTCAACAACACCACCCAGCAGCCGCTGGAAGTGTCGCTGTTTGGCCAGCTGAAGCAGACCATCGATCTGCCTAAGCATCGTGATACCGGCAGCAACAACTTTGCTCTGCACACCTTCCGTGGCGCGGCCTACTCCACCAGCGAGTCGAAATATGAGAAGTATAAATTCGACACCATCGCGGATAACGAGAACCTGAACGCCACCACCAGCAATGGCTGGGTTGCGATGCTGCAGCAGTACTTTGCAACAGCATGGGTTCCGCGTACTGAAGGCACCAACACCCTTTACACCAGCAACCTGGGTAATGGCGTGGCGGCGATTGGCTATAAATCTGCACCGGTCACCATTGCCGCGGGCGCACAGCAGAATCTGGGTGCAACGCTGTGGGTCGGCCCGGAAATTCAGGACAAGATGGCAGCGATTGCGCCGCACCTTGATCTGACCGTAGATTACGGCTGGTTGTGGTTTATCTCTCAGCCGCTGTTCAAACTGCTGAAATTTATCCACAGCTTCATCGGTAACTGGGGCTTCTCCATTATCGTGATCACCTTCATCGTGCGCGGCATTATGTACCCGCTGACCAAAGCGCAGTACACCTCGATGGCGAAGATGCGCATGCTGCAGCCGAAAATTCAGGCGATGCGTGAGCGTCTGGGTGATGACAAGCAGAAGCAGAGCCAGGAAATGATGGCGCTGTATAAAGCAGAGAAAGTGAATCCGCTGGGTGGCTGTCTGCCGCTGGTGATTCAGATGCCAATCTTCCTGGCGCTCTACTACATGCTGTCAGGCTCGGTTGAACTGCGTCATGCGCCATTTATTCTGTGGATCCATGACCTGTCAGCGCAGGACCCGTACTACATCCTGCCGATTCTGATGGGCATCACCATGTTCTTCATTCAGAAGATGTCACCGACCACCGTGACCGATCCGATGCAGCAGAAGATCATGACGTACATGCCGGTGATTTTCACCGTGTTCTTCCTGTGGTTCCCGTCAGGTCTGGTGCTGTACTACATCGTCAGCAACCTGGTCACCATTCTCCAGCAGCAGCTGATTTATCGCGGCCTGGAAAAACGTGGTCTGCATAGCCGCGACAAGAAGAAAGCGTAAGCGATCCAGAGCGGGAGTAATCCCGCCCTAAAATAGTCTATTCTCAGGCGGTCAAAGCGACCGCCTGTGTTTTTTGTAGCGAGAGAAAATTTATGAGCCACAGCGATACCATTGTTGCCCAGGCGACGCCACCCGGACGCGGCGGCGTAGGCATTCTGCGCGTCTCTGGCGCCCAGGCGGCAGAGGTCGCCCGCCAGCTGCTGGGCAAACTGCCTAAGCCGCGTTACGCCGATTATCTGCCGTTCACCGATAGCGATGGCCGCGTGCTGGATCAGGGCATTGCGCTGTGGTTTCCCGGTCCTAACTCCTTTACCGGTGAAGATGTGCTGGAGCTGCAGGGCCACGGCGGCCCGGTGATCCTCGATCTGCTGCTGAAGCGCATCGTGGCGCTGCCGGGCGTGCGTATCGCTCAGCCGGGTGAGTTTTCAGAGCGTGCGTTTCTGAATGACAAGCTCGATCTGGCGCAGGCCGAAGCGATTGCCGACCTGATTGATGCCAGTTCGGAGCAGGCGGCGCGTTCGGCCGTGAACTCCCTGCAGGGCGTCTTCTCCACCCGTATCAATCATCTTGTGGAAGCACTCACTCACCTGCGGATCTATGTCGAAGCCGCTATCGACTTCCCGGATGAGGAGATCGATTTCCTCTCTGACGGCAGAATCGAAGCGCAGCTGAATACGGTGATCGGCGACCTGGATGCCGTCCGTGCCGAAGCGCGTCAGGGCAGCCTGCTGCGTGAAGGGATGAAAGTGGTGATTGCGGGCCGGCCTAATGCGGGCAAATCGAGCCTGCTGAATGCGCTGGCGGGCCGTGACGCCGCCATCGTCACGGATATCGCAGGCACCACCCGTGACGTACTGCGTGAGCATATTCATATTGATGGCATGCCGCTGCATATCATCGACACCGCCGGTCTGCGTGAAGCCAGCGACGAAGTGGAGCGCATCGGGATTGAGCGCGCCTGGCAGGAGATCGAACAGGCTGATCGCGTGCTGTTTATGGTGGACGGCACGACGACCGATGCCACCGAAGCGGCGGCGATCTGGCCCGATTTCGTCTCCCGTCTGCCGCCCGAACTGCCGATTACCGTGGTCCGCAACAAGGCGGATGTCACCGGTGAGTCTCTCGGTCTGACAGAAGTAAATGGTCACTCACTGATTCGCCTGTCGGCACGCACCAGCGCGGGCGTGGACGAGCTGCGCGATCACCTGAAGCAGAGCATGGGCTTCGCCGGCAATATGGAAGGCGGCTTCCTGGCGCGTCGCCGTCATCTGCAGGCGCTGGAGCTGGCGGCAACGCACTTACAGCAGGGTAAAGCGCAGCTGCTCGGTGCCTGGGCCGGTGAGCTACTGGCGGAAGAGTTACGTCTTGCCCAGCAGGCGTTAAGCGAGATCACCGGCGAGTTCACTTCTGACGATCTGCTGGGTCGCATCTTCTCCAGCTTCTGTATCGGTAAATAACCGTGCTGGCCTGATAGCGTCCTGCTGTCAGGCCAGATTTCCTGCCACGCTGCCTCCCTGTTATTCCCGCCTCTGCGTTGATTCTTGCTGATATGTTATTTTGCGGCGGCACGGCATTGCCGTATAACGGTTGAAGCGCCGATCTGACGTGCGGCGACGGATTGCGGTGAGTGATCCCCGCCTCATCCCGCCGCGCCGGACCGGACGCAAACCCACTACGTGAACACCGTTGGGCGAACTTTTTCGCCTGAAACAGGAGAGTTGCATGAGTACACCGCTCGACACTGCCGCACTGGACACGCTGTTTAATGACGCCCGCACCCACAGTTACTGGCAGGCTAAGCCCGTCGATAACGCCCTGCTGGAGCAGCTCTATGCTTTAACGGCACTGGGCCCGACCTCGGCGAACTGCTCGCCTGCGCGATTTGTTTTCGTGACCTCGGCGGAAGGCAAAGAGAAGCTGAAACCGGCACTCTCTTCCGGCAATCTGGAAAAAACCATGAGCGCGCCGGTCACGGTGATTGTGGCCTGGGACCGCGAGTTCTATGAGCAGTTGCCCGCCCTGTTCCCCCATGCTGATGCGCGCAGCTGGTTTACCGGCAGCCCGGAAGCGGCAAAAGAGACCGCTTTCCGTAACAGCAGCCTGCAGGCGGGCTACCTGATTCTGGCGGCGCGTTCGCTGGGTCTGGATGCCGGTCCGATGTCCGGTTTTGATCCGGCCAAAGTCAATGACGCCTTTTTCCCCGACGGTCAGTATCAGGTTAACCTGCTGATTAACCTCGGCTATGGTGACGCGTCAAAACTGCATCCGCGCCTGCCGCGACTGAGCTTTGAGCAGGCGAGCCGTTTCGCCTGATGCTGCCCGCGTCGCGATTCGAATCGCGACGCTTATCTCTGGTCGATCCTCGCGACTCTGCTCATCCTATTCCGAATTTACCCCAATCTGTGCGTTGCCAGGTGCATTAAGGTAAGAAAATTCCTACAATGCTTCTGATGATTATCTGACCATTTTCACGGAGCGACAGATGGCTGGTCATTTTGTACGCTGGACGGGCGATCCCGGCTTCCCGGCTAATGATTTACGCATTCCCCAGGCTATCACCGACACGGCACAGCAGTTTGCTGACAAACGCCGTGGGCGATTTCTTGCCGCCCGTATCCTGCTGGCACAACTGATGCTACGGGTTTATGGCATTGGTGAACTGCCGCGCCTGCTTATCCAGAGCAACGGACGCCCCGTTTTTGCTGACAGCGATCTGCCCGATTTCAGCATCGCCTATGCGGGTAATACGGTGGGTGTGCTGCTGGCCGAAGAGGGTGGACGTGCCGGTCTGGATATGGAGATTGTGCATGCCAGAAGCCGTCAGACTCAGGAGCAGCTGATTCAGGGATTAACCTCGGGCGAGATCGCCTGGATCAATGCCCAGCAGGATGCCATGGAGGCGGTGACGCAGATCTGGACATTACGCCAGAGCATTCTCAAGCTGACGGGAGAGGGCGATCGGGGACTGGATTCGCTGCGCCTGTTGCCCGGTGCGGGTCGGCTGCGATCTTCACTCTATCCCGATATTCAGGTGGTGTGTGATGCGGAGCCCATGCTGGTCTGGTCGTGTGCGCTGTCGTCTGCGACTCAGCGTCTGCATCTGTGGGAGATGGATAACGCCTTTCAGTGGCACGCATTACGCGAAATAGAGATGGGTAAGCCCAACATCGGGCCTCATGCTCTGCGGCTGACCAGCCTGCCCAGCGAGCGCAGCCTGCATCCTGAAATGTAAAAAGCCGCAACCCGGCGGTTGCGGCCCTGAATGCGCTTAGTGCGCGTCTACAAAGACAATCTTCAGCACAAACAGCAGAGCAACAATCACTACGCAGGGGCTGATTTCACGCCAGCGGCCAGTACCCAGCTTCATGACGCAGTAAGCGATGAATCCCAGCGCAATGCCTTCGGTGATGGAAAAGCTGAAGGGCATCATGGCGGCGGTCACAAACGCCGGAACGGCTTCGGTCAAATCATCCCAGCGTACGCGCGACAGGCTGGCGGTCATTAACACCCCAACGTAAATCAGCGCGCCCGCAGCGGCGTAGGACGGCACCATCGCGGCCAGCGGTGACAGGAAGGTCACCAGCAGGAACAGCAGGCCGGTGACCACGGCCATCAGGCCGGTACGGCCACCAATCGCCACGCCCGAGGTGCTTTCGATATAGGCGGTCACGGATGAGGTGCCTGCCAGCGCGCCACTCACTGAACTGATGCTGTCGACATAGAGCGCCTGCTGCATCCGCGGGAAAGTGCCGGTTTCATCGGTCAGTCCCGCTTTGTCGGTGACGCCGATCAGCGTGCCGGAGGAGTCGAACAGATTGACCAGCATAAAGGAGAAGATCACGCCCGCCATGCCGATGTTGAAGGCGCCTTTGATATCCACCTGGCCGACCACAGAAGTAATGGAAGGCGGCGCAGAGAACAGGCCGACAAACTTCACGTCACCCAGCATCCAGCCGATAGCGGTAGTAACCACCATCGAGATCAGCACTGCCGCGTGGATATTGCGTGATGCCAGAATAGCGATGATAAAGAAGCCCAGCGCGCCCAGCAGTACGCTGTGCGAGGTCAGGTTCCCCACGGCCACCAGGGTATCGGGATTCGGCACGATAATACCGGCATTCTTCAGCCCCATCATGGCGATAAACAGGCCGATACCGGCGGTAATGCCGACGCGCAGGCTCAGCGGGATATTGGCAATCATCCAGTAGCGAACCCGCAGCAGCGTCAGGATCAGCAGGCCGACCGCACCCCAGAAGATCGCGCCCATACCCACCTGCCACGAATAGCCCATCGCGCCGACCACCACAAAGGCGAAAAAGGCGTTCAGCCCCATTGCGGGCGCCAGCGCCACCGGCAGATTGGCAAACAGTCCCATCAGAATGCTGCCAAAGGCGGCAATCAGACAGGTGGTCACAAACACCGCCTGGGTATCCATGCCGGCGACGCCGAGGATCTGCGGATTGACGAAGACGATGTAGACCATCGTCAGAAAGGTGGTGATACCCGCGATCACTTCGGTGCGCACCGTGGTGCCATGTTCCTGCAGCCTGAAGATGCGCTGCAAAACGCCTTGCTTGCTCATGCCATCCATCCAGAAGAAAAAATCATCGGCGCGTATCCTGGCGATTTTACCGGGGCAATACAATGATTTTTCGCAACCGATTGCCAGTCTCGCAATCTGCGCTGAGTGCGGTAGAGTGTGGAGCACACCCCTGAATCGAAGGATAGAGTCTGATGTCAGTAGAATGCGTCTTTTTTGATTGCGATGGCACGCTGGTGGACAGTGAGTTGCTCTGTACCCAGGCCTACGTCAACACCTTTGCCCGTTACGGCCTGGAACTGTCGCTGCAGCAGATGTTTGAAAAGTATAAGGGCGTCAAACTCTACGACATTATTCGTGACGTCGGCGACGCGCATCAGGTGACGCTGCCGATGGAAGAGGTGGAGACTGCTTATCGCGCAGAGGTCGCGCGGCTGTTTGATCAGCAACTGCAGCCCATCCCGGGCGCGAAAGCGCTGGTTGAGCAGATCAAGGTGCCGATGTGCGTGGTTTCAAACGGGACGGTAAAAAAGATGCAGCACTCGCTGGGCTTAACCGGCATGCTGCCGCTGTTTGCGGAGCACCTCTACAGCGGCTATGACATTCTGCACTGGAAGCCCGATCCGGAACTGATGTACCACGCGGCGGAACAGATGCAGGTACCGATTGAGCGCTGCATTCTGGTGGATGACTCCGAAGCGGGCGCCCGCGCCGGTATCGCCGCCGGCATTCCGGTCTACTACTACTGCGCTGACCCGCACAACCCTGAACTGGATCATCCGCTGGTGACGCGCTTCGACGATATGGCGCAACTGCCTGCGCTGTGGCGCGCCCGTGGCTGGGATCTGGTGTAGCCCGGGCCAGCATGACACACACCGTCTGGTTTTTAACCCTGCCCGGCGTGATGGCGCTGGATCTCACCGGCCCGGCCGAGACGCTGAAGCTGGCGGGCGATCACTTTACGCTGCGCTACATCGGCCCGCAGCCGGAGGTGGTCTGTTCCACCGGCATGACCATTGGCGGCATCGAACCGTTACCTGAACAGTTGCCCGCCGGGAGTCTGCTGGTGGTGCCTGGCGTCTATGACTCGCAGGTCTGTTACGCCACGCCGCAGGCCGGAGAGGCTCGCGACTGGCTGATGCGCCAGCACGCCGCGCTGCGCGCGCAGACCTTTATGCTGGTCTGCGTCTGCTCGGGAGCGCTGCTGGCGGCGCAGGCAGGCATGCTGGATGACGTGCTCTGCACCACTCATCATGATGTGATTGCCCGTCTGAAAGCCGCGGCCCCGCGCGCACGGGTGCAGGAGAACCGGGTGTTTGTCGGGCATGAGAATATCTGGACCAGCGCAGGCATCACGGCGGGAATCGATCTGGCGCTGCATCTGATTAATCAGCTCTGCGATACGCAAACCGCGCTGGCGGTAGCGCGGGAGATGGTGGTCTGGTTTCGCCGTGCCGGTGACGATCCGCAACTTTCGCCGTGGCTGCGTTACCGCAACCACATGCATCCGGCCATTCATCGGGCGCAGGATCTGATGATTGCCCATCCTGAGCACGGCTGGACCCTGACCGAGCTGGCTGGACGCACGCATGTCAGCAGCCGCCATCTGGCGCGGCTGTTTCGCCAGCATCTGGGGATTAGCGTGCGTGAATACCATGAGCAGCTGCGGGTTGGCGTGGCACGCCAGCGTCAGCAGCAGGGTGAATCTGCCGAAAAAGCGGCGCTGGCGGCGGGGTTTTCATCGGCGCGCCAGCTACGGCGCGCCCGCCAGCGCGAAGCCGATCAGCTGACAAAGTGACGGGTATCGACGCGTTTCAGCGCCATCCCCAGCAACAGGCTGCCGCCCAGTGTCAGCCCGAACACCCAGGGCAGGTCGAGCCACGGACGCGACATATCATCGTAATGATGCGTTCGCAGGTAGTGAATGAACAGCGCATGAAAGCCGTAGATCGGCAGTGAATAGCGTGCAATCACCGTTAAACCCGGCAGCGTGCGCTGGTTCAGGCTGTTTTTAAACACGATGAGCAGGCTGATCGCGGCGATAAACACCAGCGGTCCGCAGTAGAGATACCAGGTGTCATTAAACGCCCCGTTGACGATCAGCGCCTGTTTCGTCCCTAACGTAATGCCAATCACACAGGCGATAAACAGCCCGGCAGCGAGCGGCGTCAGGCCGCGCCGGGTCGTTTCCATCGTGCCGATAGCCCGTCCCAGCAGCGCATAGAGCAGGTAGTAGATACTGTCACCGCTGACATAGAGATTAACCGGCAGAAAGTGAAACGGCCCCAGCGACTGGCTGACCGTATTGGGATTGGCGAGCACCGCCAGCACCAGCACCAGCAGCGCCACGTAGCGCGCCTGCACGCTTTTTACCTGGATCAGGGGCGACAGCAGATAGATGCCGATCAGCGCAAAGAAGAACCACAGGTGATAAAACACCGGCTTCTGCAGCATCTTCAGGATTGATCGCCCTTCGCTGATAGGGGTCAGCCAGGTGATATAGGCCAGCGATACTGCGCTGTAGAACAGCAGACAGAGCACCAGCCGGAGCATATGGCGCGGCTGGGCGCTGCGTTCGCCGAAAAACAGATAGCCGGAGATCATAAAGAACAGCGGAACACAGACGCGTGATGCTGAGTTCAGCAGATTAGCCGCATCCCAGGTGATGCCAGTCACCGCCATCGGCCCGGTGATATACCAGGTGGTGGTATGAATCACGATCACCATCAGACAGGCAACCGCGCGTAAATTATCGATCCAGTAAATCTTCTGCGGCATGGCATCCTCTTGCGCATCGCGTCCGTGCGCAAAAGGGTAGCCAAATGCGACCAGAGCAACAACTGCTGCCAGCAGGATTCGGAGCCATCTGTATGCCAGCGCCCTGAATCACCGCGAAAACGCGCCGGTAGCGCCTGGGATTTACGGCTGCACATCGCGCGGTCAAAGGGTATACTGTCGGCCTCTTTTTTTAATCTAACCGAAGCGCGTGCACACTCAACATGCAAAAGTTTGATACCAAAACCTTTCAGGGGCTGATCCTGACCTTGCAGGATTACTGGGCGCGTCAGGGCTGCACCATTGTCCAACCGCTGGACATGGAAGTGGGCGCTGGCACTTCACACCCGATGACCTGCCTGCGCGCACTCGGCCCGGAGCCGATCGCCGCCGCTTACGTGCAGCCATCACGCCGTCCTACCGATGGCCGCTACGGTGAAAACCCGAACCGCCTGCAACACTATTACCAGTTCCAGGTGATCATCAAACCCTCACCGGACAACATTCAGGAGCTCTATCTTGGCTCGCTGAAAGAGCTGGGTATGGACCCGACGGTGCATGACATTCGCTTCGTGGAAGATAACTGGGAAAACCCGACGCTGGGTGCCTGGGGACTCGGCTGGGAAGTGTGGCTCAACGGCATGGAAGTGACGCAGTTCACCTACTTCCAGCAGGTTGGCGGCATGGAGTGTAAGCCGGTGACCGGCGAGATCACCTACGGTCTGGAGCGTCTGGCGATGTACATCCAGGGCGTCGACAGCGTTTACGATCTGGTGTGGAGCGACGGTCCGCTGGGCAAAACCACCTACGGCGACGTGTTCCATCAGAACGAAGTGGAGCAATCCACCTATAACTTCGAATACGCCGACGTTGATTTCCTCTTTACCTGCTTCGAGCAGTATGAGAAAGAGGCGCAGCATCTGCTGGCGCTGGAAAAACCGCTGCCACTGCCCGCCTACGAACGCATTCTTAAAGCGGCACACAGCTTCAACCTGCTGGATGCCCGCAAAGCGATCTCGGTAACAGAGCGTCAGCGCTATATTCTGCGCATTCGTACCCTGACCAAAGCCGTGGCTGAAGCTTACTACGCCTCTCGCGAGGCAATGGGCTTCCCGATGTGCAATAACAAAAAGTAAGAGGCAGCCATGACTGAACAAACCTTCCTGGTGGAGATCGGCACCGAAGAGCTGCCACCAAAAGCCCTGCGCAGCCTGGCAGAAGCCTTTGCCGCGCAGGTCACTGCTGAACTGGATGCCGCTAACCTGAGCCACGGCGAGGTCAGCTGGTTTGCTGCGCCGCGTCGTCTGGCGCTGAAAGTCGCCACCCTGAGCGCCTCACAACCCGATCGGGAAGTAGAGAAGCGCGGACCGGCGGTCGCTGCGGCGTTTGACGCTGACGGCAACGCGACCAAAGCCGCTGAAGGCTGGGCGCGTGGCAACGGCATTACCGTCGATCAGGCTGAACGTCTCGCCACCGATAAAGGCGAATGGCTGGTTTATCGCGCTCAGGTCAAAGGCGAAGCGGCCCAGGCGCTGCTGCCCGCAATGATCGCTACCGCGCTCAGCAAGCTGCCGGTGCCAAAACTGATGCGCTGGGGCAACAGCGATGTGCAGTTCGTTCGTCCGGTTCACACCGTGACGATGCTGCTGGGCGATGAGCTGATCCCAGGCACCATTCTGGGCATTAAGTCAGATCGGGTTATTCGTGGTCACCGCTTTATGGGTGAAAGCGAAATCACGCTCGACAACGCCGATCAGTACCCTGATGTGCTGGAAAAACGCGGCCAGGTCATTGCCGACTATCAGGTCCGCAAAGCGATGATTAAAGCCGATGCTGAAGCAGCAGCACGCCGTTTAGGCGGCAACGCTGATATCAGCGACAGCCTGCTGGAAGAGGTGACATCGCTGGTGGAGTGGCCGGTGGTCCTGACCGCGACCTTTGAAGAGAAATTCCTCAAGGTACCTGCGGAAGCGCTGGTCTACACCATGAAAGGCGATCAGAAGTATTTCCCGGTGTATGACAATGACGGCAACCTGATGCCGAACTTCATTTTCGTCACCAACATCGAATCCAGCGATCCGCGCCAGATTATCTCCGGCAACGAAAAAGTGGTACGTCCACGCCTGGCCGATGCGGAGTTCTTCTTTAATACCGACCGCAAAAAGCGTCTGGAAGATCACCTGCCGCGTCTGGAGACGGTGCTGTTCCAGAAAGAGCTGGGCACGCTGCGCGATAAAACCGATCGCATTCAGGCCCTGGCGGGCTGGATTGCCGGTGAAATTGGCGCAGATGTGAATCACGCCACCCGCGCGGGCCTGCTGTCGAAGTGTGACCTGATGACCAACATGGTCTTCGAGTTCACCGACACCCAGGGCGTGATGGGCATGCACTACGCGCGTCACGACGGCGAAGCCGAAGATGTGGCGGTGGCGCTGAATGAGCAGTATCAGCCGCGCTTTGCCGGTGACGATCTGCCGTCCAGCCCTGTCGCCTGTGCACTGGCGATTGCCGATAAAATGGATACGCTGGCCGGTATTTTCGGCATTGGTCAGCATCCAAAAGGCGACAAAGATCCGTTCGCACTGCGTCGTGCGGCGCTGGGCGTGCTGCGTATCATCGTCGAGAAAAACCTGCCGCTTGACCTGCAGACTCTGACCGAAGAAGCGGTGCGCCTGTATGGCAGCAAGCTGAGCAACGCCCGCGTGGTGGATGATGTGATCGACTTTATGCTGGGTCGCTTCCGCGCCTGGTATCAGGAAGAGGGTCACAGCATCGACACGCTGCAGGCGGTTCTGGCGCGTCGTCCGACCCGTCCGGCTGACTTTGATGCACGCATGAAAGCGGTGTCGCACTTCCGTACGCTGGAAGCAGCCGCAGCACTGGCGGCGGCGAACAAGCGCGTCTCTAACATTCTGGCAAAATCGACTGAAACGCTGAATGAGAGCGTGCAGGCGTCGCTGCTGAAAGAGAATGAAGAGATCCAGCTGGCGACCTTTGTCACTGCGCTGAGCAGCAAGCTGCAGCCTTACTTCGCTGAAGGCCGCTATCAGGATGCGCTGGTCGAACTGGCACAGCTGCGTACTGCGGTAGACAACTTCTTCGATAAAGTGATGGTTAACGCCGACGATCAGGCGGTGCGGGTTAATCGCCTGACGCTGCTGTCAAAACTGCGTGAGCTGTTCCTGCAGGTCGCGGATATCTCACTGCTACAGTAATGCTATTTGTTGTGCGAAAAAGGGACGAGCAATCGTCCCTTTTTTTATGGGATTTTTTTGGCCTGATGTCTTCGACTCATACCTGAGTGTGACCGCTATAGCGGCCATTTTTTAGGGTGCAAATGAATACGCTAAAGTGCTTAAACTGCCATTGCCGGTCATCAGGAATCGGCTGTTGTGATGCGCCACTTGATAAATATTGAATATATATCAAATGGTTAATTTCTGATTTTTTCCTGGAATACCCTAAGATTTTTTCAAAATCCGGTGGTTAAGAAACCGCCCTAAAAATAGCCAGCCCTCTTGTTTTTCCCCTCACCTGATGGATAATTCGCCAGAATTTACACCCGGTTACATTTAGTGAAATGGAATTTTCATGAAAAGGATTTGTTTATCGCTCTGGCATCCGCCAGTGCGTCTGCTCACCATGGTGGCAGGCGCGCTGCTCTGCTCTGCTTTCCCGCTGATGGCAGCCCCACCAGCCGATAATCCCCGCGAAGAAGGCCAGGCAATTGATGCCCGCGAGCAACTGCGTCAGCAGACGCGCGAGCGCGTGCTGCAACAGCAGAATGCGCCGCAGGCGAATGAACATCTTCCCCGTCCTGATAGTCGTCTGCCCGGTTATCCTGCCAGTGAGCAGCCCTGCTTTACCATCAATCAGATCGCCCTGACTGGCGATGAAGCCAGCCGTTTTCAGTGGGCGCTCGACGCCGCCGCGGATGCCACCGGCCGCTGCCTGGGCGGACAGGGCATCGTGCTGGTCATTAACAAAGTGCAGAATGCAATTCTCGCCAAAGGCTATGTCACCACCCGCGTCATGGCACAGGAGCAGGATCTGACTAAAGGCGTATTAACGCTGACGTTACAGCCGGGCCGTATCAGCAGGATCCGTTTTGATGAACCGGTTTCCTGGCGTGGACGGCTGTGGAATGCGATTCCGGCGTCATCGGGCGAGATATTAAATCTGCGGGATATTGAGCAGGGGCTGGAAAACTTCAAGCGGGTGCCCAGTGCCAGTGCCGACATTAAAATCGTGCCGGGCGAGCAGGAAGCCACCAGCGATCTGCAGGTCAACTGGCGCGAAGGCAGACCGGTGCGGCTCAGTCTGGGACTGGATGACAGCGGCTCCAGAAGTACCGGGCGCTACCTCGGTTCCGCCACCCTCGCAGTGGATGCGCCCTTTGCGCAGAACGATCTGTTTTACGCCAATATTGGCAAAAATCTGTTTGAGCATGGGCCGTTCGGTAACCGCTCGCACACCCTGAATTACTTTTTCCCGATAGGCTACTGGGCCGTTTCCGCCAACTACAACGACTACACCTATCACCAGAACATCCCCAATGCCAATGAGGTGCTGCACTACAGCGGCAAGAGCGATAATTTCCAGCTCACGGTCTCCCGGTTGCTCTACCGCGATCAGTCGAACAAAACCACGCTTAATCTGCGTGGCTACCGCAAACATTCCACCAACGCGGTCAACGATATCGACATTGTGCAGCAAAAGCGGCGCACCGCGGGCTGGGAACTGGGCCTGAATCAGCATAGCTATCTGGGCAGCAGCACGCTGGACGCCAGTATCGCCTGGCGGCGCGGTACTGGTGCGTTTAATGCGCTTCCTGCACCAGAAGAGTCGCGTCATCAGGGCAGCGCGCGTACCGGCATATTGCTGGGCGACCTCGGCATCAACCATCCTTTCGCTGTGGGCGAGCAGCCCTGGCGGGTCTACAGCAGTGTGCGAGGCCAATGGAGTCCGAATGCCCTGACGCCACAGGAGCGCATGGCGATTGCCGGCCGTTATACGGTACGCGGCTTCGACGGTGAACAGATGTTGTCGGGGGAAAAAGGACTGCTATGGCGTAATGAAATCGGCTGGAATCTTTTCTCGTGCGGGCATGAGCTCTATCTGGCTGCCGATTATGGCCGGGTAAGCGGACCTGCGACTCGCGATCTTGTCGGGCATCAGCTGGCAGGCAGTGCAATAGGCGTACGCGGCGCGCTCTGGGGGCGCTTCAGCTACGACCTGTTTGCGGGCATTCCGCTCTATAAACCTGCGGGTTTTCATACCTCAGGCGCGACGGCGGGTTTCAGCGTTAACCTGGAAATCTGACCACCAAAGCGGGCGATCCCGCTATCTGAACAGAGTGACTTTCACATGGATGTGACCCATGAATAAACATTGCTATCGCATTATCTTCAGCCGCACCCATGGGGAACTCCGGGTGGTGTCAGAACTTGCCCGCAGTTGCAGCACGGAACCCGGCCAGAGCCGTGGCAACGGCGCGCCGCGTCTCTGGGTCACTTTACGCCGCGCGGCGTGGCTGCTGGGAATGGCCCTGTTTGCCGGGCCTGCAATGGCGAACGGCATTGTGGCGGATAGCAATGCTACGCCAGGACAGCGGCCGGACGTCATCGCCACCCAGAACGGGCTGCCGCAGGTTAATATCACCGCCCCCAATCAGGCGGGTATCTCGCATAACCAGTATCAGCAATTCGACGTCGCGCAGAACGGCGCCATCCTGAATAACTCCGCAGTGATGACCTCAACACAACTGGCCGGAATGATTCAGGGCAACCCGAATCTCAACCCAAAGACCCCAGCGGCGCGGGTGATCATCAACGAAGTAAACAGCAATAATCCCAGCCAGCTGCGCGGTTATATGGAAGTGGCGGGCGGACGGGCGCAGGTGATCGTTGCCAACCCGGCCGGGATTGTCTGTAACGGATGCGGCACCATCAACGCCGGACGGATGACGCTGACCACCGGCAAACCACAGCTCAACGCTGACGGCAGTCTGGCGGGTTATCAGGTCGAACGCGGCGTGGTGCGCATTGAAGGCGGCGGACTCAACGGCGATCCCCGTCATGATACTGAGTATGTTGACGTACTGGCCCGCGCGGTGGAGATCAATGCGGGCGTCTGGGCCAAAAAAGAGCTGGCGGTGGTGGCCGGTCGCAATCGCGTAAGCGCAGACGCACAGACGGTCACACCGCTGGCTGATGACGGCAGCGCCAGACCTGAACTGGCGATCGACATGGGGCAGATGGGCGGCATGTACAGCGGCCAGATCCGCATGATAGGCACTGAAGCGGGCGTCGGCGTGCGAAATCAGAACGCTCAGGTGCAGGCGGGCAAAACGCTGGTGGTGAGCAGCGAAGGTAAGCTTGTCTGGCAGTCGGCGGCGCAGGATGGCGTGACGCAGGCCGGAGGCGACATCAGTCTGGCGGCCAGAGAGGATATTGACTATCAGGGCAAACTCCACAGTGGCGGTCAGCTGACGGTCCGGAGCCGCGAAGGCGGAATCACTCAGTCCGGCACCCTGGCGGCGGCAGGTGATGTGCGGCTGACGGCGGCCCGCAGCATCCAGAGCAGCGGACACCTGCTGGCAGGCAGCGATGCCAGTAGCCAGGTTGTGCAGGAAGCTAATCTGCAACTGGAGAGCCAGGATACCATTCGGGCCAGCGGCAGCCTGCTGAGCAAAAAAGAGGTCAGCGCGCGCGGACGCCGGGTCGATCTCAGTGGCGCTCAGGTCGCCGCCAGCCGCGCAACGCTGACGGCTCAGGAGGGTGGTGTTGCCGTGCGGCAGGCGGTGATTAATGGCACGGAGCTGGTGATTAACACGGCAGGTGATATCGAGGCGCAGCAGGCGCAGATTAGCGCCGGGCGCTGGCAGGTCGATGGACGCAGCCTGTTCAGCCAGCAGGCCGGATGGTCGCAGACCGGAAGTGGCGAAAGCCGCTTCACCCTGAGTGGTGGGCTGGATAACAGCGACGGAGCGATTGAGAGCCGGCAACTCAGCTTCCGGGCCGCCTCGCTCAATAACCAGCGTGGACGCATGGTCGCACTCGACAACGCCGCCCAAAAATGGCGGATTGACGGTCTGCTCGACAATACCGCGGGTGAGCTGGGTAACAACGGCGATCTGACGCTTGAGACAGGCAGCCTGACTAACCAGGGTGGCACCGTTAAAACCCAGGCCGCGCTGGCTATTAATGCCCGCGACGCGGTTAACAACAGTCAGGGTAAGCTGCTGGCCGGTGATGCGCTGACGCTCAGCGCGGGCGGTGATCTCGATAATCACGCTGGCACCCTGAACGGCGGTCAGCTGTCGCTGACCGCGCAGCATCTGAATAATGTGCAGGGCGAGATCGTCAGCCAGCGCGATCTCGATCTGACGACACTACAGGGCCTGGATAACAGCGATGGCTGGATCGAAGCGGGTCATCATCTCTCACTCAACAGCGGCAGACTCTGGCAGAACCGCGACGGAACGGCACAGGGCGGTGAGCGGGTCACGGCGACGACAGATCAGCTCAATAACGCCAGCGGCCGGTTGCAGTCTGGCGGTGATCTGGACCTGACCAGCCGTGGCGATATCCTCAACCAGAGCGGCAAACTCACGGCGAAAAATGCCCTCGCGGTCCATGGCACCGCAGCGACGCTATTTGATAACGATGGCGGATCGCTGCAAAGTGGCGGCGATCTGCTGCTGCAGGGCGGCGCACTGAACAATCGCCAGTCAGGGCAGATTCTCAGCCAGCAGGCGCTGACGCTGAACCTGGCGGGCGACTGGGACAATCAGGGTGGCACCCTGACCGGTAATGGCCGCACGCAGGCCAGCGCCGCAAATCTGTTGAATGCTCAGGGCGCGATCAATGCGCTGGATACGCTGGATATGCAGGTTGCTGGTCGTCTGGATAACAGCAATGGCCGCATCTTCAGTCGGTTAAGCCAGACGCTCCAGGCGCAGGAGATGAGCAATACGCAGGGCTGGATGGGCAGCCAGGGAAGCTGGACTGCCACGACTGCCGGTTTCGATAACACGGCGGGCAGCGTACAAAGTCAGCAGCAGGCTGAACTCTCGGCGAACTGGCTTAGTAACGCCAGCGGCGTGTTGCAATCGGCTGCTGGCATGGCGTTACGCATTGAGCAGGATATCAACAACCTGGCCGGTAAAGTCTCTGCTCAGCAGCAGCTTACCGTTCAGGGTCAGACCGAAGGCAGCCGCACCGGTAACATTCACAATGCGGATGGCCAGTGGCTGGCTGGTGAGGGGCTGACTATTACCGCTGCGCGACTCGATAACACCCAGGGCGGTCTGCTCTACAGTCAGCGGCAGTTGAAGCTGAATCTGGCCGGGGATCTGGATAACCAGGTCGGTAAGATCCAGAGCGGCGAAGCGTTCCAGCTGGATGCGCAGACGCTGAACAACGCAGGCGGCAACATCGACAGCCAGCAACAGCTGACACTTCAGCTGTCAGGGCAGTTTGATAACAATGGCGGCGCGGTACGCAGCAATGGCGGACAGCAGATCAATGCCGCAACGATCAATAACCGTCAGGGCGTGTTCAGCAGCCGTGAAGCGATTAATCTGACCACCGGGCAGCTGGAGAATGCCAGCGGCACACTAATCAGCCAGGGCGCGGGAAGTTATCACGTCGGCACGCTCAATAATCAGCAGGGCAAAGTCCACAGCGACGCGGCGCTGACCCTTGAAGCCGCACAACTGAACAATCAGGGCGGCCAGCTTGTCGCCACCCAGGATCTTGTGCTGAACGCCACGGCGATCGATAACAGTACCCAGGGTGTGATCAGCAGTCAGGCGGGGCTCTCACTGCAGGCCGATCGCCTTATCAACCGCGACGGCAGTCTGTTACTCGGCACCACCTACAGCGACATTACTGCACGTGATATCGATAACAGCGCCGGGCGGCTGCAGAGCGCCGGAACGCTCATGCTGCGCGGTGTTGCACAGCTGGACAACCGGCAGGGAAGGGTGCTGGCGAATGGCGATCTCATTCTCAACGGTGATCTCTCACCGACTGATTCACCGCTGGTGCTGCTCAATCAGAGCGGACGGCTGGAGAGTGCTGGCGCATTAAACATCCATGCACACTCTTTCGATAATCAGGGCGGCACGCTGCTGGGCCTGCAAGCTCTGACGCTGAGCGCGCAACAGGACTACACCCGCCAGGCGAGCGAAACCATCAGCAGTAACGGCACGGTGACTGTCTCTCTGAGCGGGGCGTTTACTAACCTGGTGGACTGGCTGCTGCCGGGTAATCTGGTGCTGAATGCGGCAGGCATAACCAACCCGGCGATGCTGGTGGGCAAAACCGTTCAGCTTACTACCGTTGCGCTGCTGAACAGCGGGCGTCTTGAAGCCGACAACCTGACGCTGAATGTCGACTCGCTGGATAACCGTGCCGCCTTGATGGGTGATGAAGTCACCGTGCGTGGTCGGGTAATCGACAACCATGGACAGCCTGCGGTCATCGCGGCAACTCAAAACCTGACTCTGCAGGCCCGCGAGCGGCTGAGCAACACAGATGGCGCGCTGCTCTATAGCGGCAATCGCCTGTCATTGCACAGCGATGATCTGATCGAGAACCGGGCGAGCTTTATTGAAGCGGACGGTGATACGACGCTGGAGGCGCGGCGGCTCAATAACCTGCGCGAAGGGCTGGTGATAGAGCGTGAGGCTGAGACCAGCGACTACAAGTGGCATCGCTATAACTACTACTGGCGCTCGTTTGGTACGACGATAATGCCCGATAAAGGCAGTATGGCACCGACCACTCAGCAACTGACTTTCCAGGATGAGGCCGCGGCGCAGAGCAATCCTTACGGCACCCTGCTGGCAATTGACGCTGTGGGCAAACGCGCTCAGGTACGGGTCATGAACAATCAGGGCGTGTTGACCGATCTGTGGGTTAACTATCTGGCACTGAATCCCAGCGCCGATGGCACGTATGCCATGACGTTCTATGAAACCCGCGGATTTAAGCAGAAAAATGTGCCGACTCCTTACCAGAACACCGTATGGCGTGAACATGACCGTGGTCGTATCGAACAATGGGACCCTGAACAACATATCGATATCGATAGCGCCCTCTTTATCAGCGACTACAGCGCTTTGCGTGAGCGTAGCGTAACCGGCACCCTGACGCGTGACAGACTGGTCAATGAAGGTATCGGTGCACGTATTCTGGCGGGTGGCGACATGCTCCTGCGCATCACCGGAGCGTTACTTAATGATGCCAGCGTGATCACGGCTAACGGCAATCTGACACTGGATGGCGACGGAAGCATCGACAACCGGGGCTATTCGATCAATGAGCGACGCCAGGAAGTGATTGTCGATCATTACGACAGAAGCACGCGCCACTGGTATCCGACCTTCAATTCCAATGAGACCACAGCCCTGGCAACCGTTGACGGCATCATTACCGGCAACGGCAACGTCAGCATTAACGGGGCCAGCATCAGCAATACCACCGTTAATCAGGCGCAGATAAGCCAGCTTGAAGCGGCGCTGCAGGCAGTGGACGCTGAGCGCGCTGAGTATGAACGTAACCCACTGGCCTTTGCCGTGGACGGGGTCGCCCGCCATGACGGCGACACAGAACTTACGACGGGTGATAACACATCGGGTCGCCCACTGTTACCGGCTGAACTGGCTCTGACGGCGCTAAAACAGCTGGAGAAAGTCGCCACAACCATCCCCAATAATGGTCTGTTCAGCCAGCACACTGCTGCGGGCAGTCCGTTCCTGATTGTGACTGACGAGCGCTTTACCAGTCAGAGCAAATTTATCAGCAGCGACTATCTGCTTGAACGGGTGGGTTACGACCCGTCACAGGTGCATAAACGCCTGGGCGACGGTTTTTATGAGCAGCGTCTGGTTCGCGAGCAGGTCCTGAAACTGACCGGCAGGCCTTCCGTTAACGGCTGGGATGCGATGGCGCAGTATCAGCAGCTAATGAACAACGGCTCTAAAGTGGCGCAGGATTTCCATCTGGTGCCGGGCGTGGCGTTGACGCCGCAGCAGATTGCGGCGCTGCAACAGGATATCGTCTGGCTGGTCAGCGAAACGGTTGATACGGAAGACGGCCCTCAGACGGTGTGGGTGCCGAAAGTTTATCTGGCACAGACCACGCTGCGCCTGACTGGCGCGGGCGCGGTGATTGGCGGCGGTAATCTGCAGCTCTCGGCAGACAGCGTGACTAATGCCGGTAACCTGTTTGCGGACCAGGCGCTCTCCATCGACAGCGGGCAGTTTCAGCACCTGGGTGGCGACATCACGGCGGGCAGCATTGATGTGAAGGCGGAGACGCTGACGATCAGCACCGATCTGCAGAATGCCCTGCGTCAGGCGACGATGAGTGCTGGGGATATCAGCCTCAGCGGCACCGATATCCGGCTGCAGGGCGCGAAACTCAATGCCACCAATAACCTCAGTCTGAGCGCGCGCAACAACCTGGAGATCGGTGCCGCGAAAAGCAGTCACAGCGGCAGCCTGAACGTGATCTCCGGGGCGATGGGTAACCGCACCAGCAGCGGCATAGAAGAAGCGGGCAGGCGCATGGCGCAGGTCAGCGGCGAGTGGCAGCAGGCGCAGGGCAGCGAGCTTAACGCCGGTGGCAATCTTCTGCTCTCGGCCGGGCGTGACCTGACGCTGACCGGTAGCCAGGCCAGCGCCTCCGGCTCTGCCCGGGTTCAGGCTGGCGGCGACATTCACATCGGCGCTGAAACCACCACCAATGCCACCCATCTTGAGGCTGGCAGCCGGACTTCATCGGTCAGCAACAGCCGCACGGAAGATCGTCTTTTGCTCAGCACCCTGAGCGGCGCTCAGGGTGTGACGCTGGTGGCGGGTAATAACCTGCTGGCCGAAGGCGCGCAGGTTGACAGTGCCGAGGGCCGCATTGGCGTCAGCGCGCAGAACGTTACCATTAAGGACGCGCGTACCCGCACGCAGGACCTGGACAGCGAGAACAGGCGGCTGGGTAATACCCGCAGTCATCGTGACGAGGAGACGATTCGCGAGGGCAGCATGGGAAGCACCTTCGGCGGAGAACAGGGCGTAACGGTCATCGGGCGTGAGGGTGACGTGACGGTCACCGGCAGCACGCTGCACAGCGGACAGGGTGCTGTTGCGCTGCAGGCGAAAAAGGATGTCATCCTCAGCCACACGACAGACAGCGAGCACCGCGTCTCAGAAGAAAAAAGCCGCGGCCGGAAAACCAAAGGTGAACGCTCAGAGGAAATGCTGAGTGAGAACGTGGTGGGGAGCACGCTCAGTGGACGTGATGGCGTCACGGTGGTAGCGCAGGACGGCAGCATCACCGCCACGGCCAGCACTCTGCACAGTGAGCTGGGGGCCGTTGCACTGCAGGCGAAACAGGATGTGACCCTCAATACTGCCACCGAACGGGCGTTGGACTTTAGTGAAGAACGTTCTGAGAGAAAAGGCTTCCTGAAAAAGAGCAGCAGCCACACTATTACGCAGGACGGCAGCACGCGCGAGAACGGCAGCCTGCTGAGCGGCGAAAGCGTCACGGTCATCGCCGGACGCGACCTGACGGTGACCGGCTCGACGGTGGCCGCCGATCGGGACGTCAGTCTGCGGGCCGGGCGCGACGTGGAGATTGGCGCGGCGACCGAGACCGACAGCCACTACCAGCTGAAAGAAAAGAAAAAAAGCGGGCTGATGAGCAGCGGCGGCATCGGCTTCACCATCGGCAAGCAGTCCACGCGGCACGAAATTGATGAGAAAGGCGCCACCCAGAGCCAGAGCGTCAGCACCATCGGCAGCAGCCAGGGCAGCGTGGACATCACGGCGGGCAACCGGCTGCACGTCGGCGGCGCAGACCTGGTGGCAGGTCAGGACCTGAACCTGACGGGCGACAGCGTAACTATCGACCCGGGCTTTGATTCACGCAGCCGTAAGGAAACCTTCGAGCAGAAACAGAGCGGTCTGAGCATCGCCCTGTCAGGCACGGCAGGCAGCGCGCTCAACACGGCGGTCAGCAGCGCGCAGCAGGCCAGGAAGTCGGGTGACGGGCGGGTCAGCGCGCTGCAGAACACCCAGGCGGCGCTGAACGGGGTGCAGGCGGCGCAGGCGGCTCAGATGGACGGGCTGAATACTGCCGCCGCGGACGCGCACAATGCAGCCGGCGACCTGAAGCCCGGGCAGGACGGCTATCAGGCGGGATCGACCAACACCATCGGCGTCAGCGCCTCGTACGGCAGTCAGTCGTCGAAAAGCGAAACGCGAACTGAAAGCAGCCAGTCGCAGGGCAGTACGCTGACGGCAGGCCGGAATCTGACCGTCACGGCAACCGGTAAAAACGGCACGGCGCAGAGCGGCGACATCAGCATCTCCGGCAGCCAGCTGAAGGCGGGCGGCGACCTGAGCCTGGATGCGTCGCGGGACATCCTGCTGCAGTCGGCGCAGAACACGCAGAGCACCGATGGGAAAAACAGCAGCAAGGGCGGCAGCGTCGGCGTAGGCATCGGCGTGGGTTCAGGCGGCTACGGCATCAGCGTGTCGGCGAGCATCAACGCGGCGAAGGGCAGCGAAAAAGGCAACGGGCTGACGCACAGCGAAACCACGCTGGACGCGGGCAACCGGCTCAGCCTGACCAGCGGGCGCGACATCACGCTCACGGGCGCGCAGGCAAACGGTGAGAGCGTGAAGGTGGACGCGGGCCGCAACCTGACGCTGACCTCAGAGCAGGACAGCGACCGCTACGACAGCAAGCAGCAGAGCGCCAGCGCGGGCGGCAGCTTCACCTTCGGCTCAATGACCGGGTCGGCGAACGTGAACGTGAGCCGGGATAAGATGCACAGCACCTGGCAGAGCGTGGCCGAGCAGACCGGGATTTTTGCGGGCAAGGGCGGCTTTGACGTCACGGTGGGTGAGCATACGCAGCTGAACGGCGCGGTTATTGCGAGTACGGCAGATGCCAGCCTGAATAAGCTCGACACCGGCACGCTGGGCTTCGGCAATATTGAGAACCACGCGGAATATGAGGTGGAGCATCAGAGTGCGGGCATGAGCACGGGCGGCAGCGTGGGCGGTCAGTTCGCCGGGAACATGGCGAACGGCATGCTGGCGGGGCTGAACGACAGCGGCAGCGCGGACTCCACCACGAAGGCGGCGGTGAGTGAGGGCACCATCGTTATCCGCGATAAGGAACAGAAGACGCAGGACGTGGCGGACCTCAGCCGCGACGTGGCGAATGCCAATCCGGGGCTGGACGTCATCTTCGACAAGGAGAAGGAGCAGAACCGGCTGAAGGCGGCGCGGCTTATCGGGGAAATCGGCGCTCAGGCGGGGGATATCGCACGGACGCAGGGCCAGATAGCGGGCCTGAAGGCGCAGCAGGATCCGGCGGCTCTTCAGGCGGCGCGTGAGCAGCTGTCGGCAAGCGGTAAGCCTTATACGGAAGCCGATATATCGCAGCGGGCGTATGACAACGCGATGAAGCCGTTCGGCACGGGTTCGTCGCTGCAGCAGGGCATCAGCGCAGTGACGGCGGCAGTGCAGGGCCTGTCGGGCGGGAACGTGGCGCAGGCGATAAGCGGCGCGTCGGCACCGTACCTGGCGGAAAAGATACACGAGCTGACCACGGACGCGAACGGTAAGGTTAATGTCCAGGCGAACCTGATGGCGCACGCGGTGCTGGGTGCGGTAACCTCGTACGCGGCGGGCAATGCTGCGCTGGCCGGAGCCTCGGGCGCGATGATGGGCGAATACATCGCGCAGCAGCTGTATCCGGGGGTTAAGCGCAGTGACCTGTCTGAGGAGCAGCGGCAGACGATAAGCGCGCTGGGTACGCTGGCGGCGGGTCTTGCGGGCGGCGTTGTGGGTGACAGCACGGCGGATGTTGTTGCGGGGGCTCAGGCGGGTAAGAACGCGGTTGAGAATAATGCGCTGCACGCCGAAGGCGAGAAGCAGCGTCAGGATGCGAAGTGGTCGCTGCCGTATCTGGAAGCCGAAAAGAAACAGCAGGCTGAGAAGTTAATCAGTGACCTGAATGCGAAAGATAAGGCATTCGATGCAGCGTTAGACTCAGCCTGTAAAGGGCTTTCTTCAGCAGCCTGCCAGGGAATGCGGCAGGAACTGGCAGCGATGTCGAAGAGTTATGACCAGCAGCTCGACGGCCAGTATATCGGCACGATGGGCAGCGTTTATAAAGAAGGAAAAGGTCAGGTTGACGCGCTGATGTGGCAGTATGCCTCGGCGGATGCGAAAGCGGAGCGCGAAGCCAACGTTAACCGTATCGCTGAAAACTGGGGTGTGAGTAAGGAGACAGCAGACGGCCTCTATACCGCAATGGCTGGCGTTCATACCACAGCGGCGATTGGTGGCGCGGTTTATGGGATGAAGGGAAGTAGTTCGGCGCAGACAGGTAAGAATCCCGCTTATATAGAAGAGCCACCTTTCAATCCCTCAGGCACAGGCGGAGCTGCGCAACCGTGGTCGACTAAAGGTCGTATCAACTATGTTCAGCTACCGAATGAAGGTAAAATTCGTTATATACCGCCAGAGGGGTACTCTGCATCTCAACCTCTGCCAAGAGGCCCAAATAAAGGTTACATTGACAAGTTTGGGAATGAATGGGTTAAAGGCCCATCTCGTACAGCGGGCCAGGCATTTGAGTGGGATGTCCAGTTATCACGAACAGGTAAAGCTCAGTTAGGTTGGGCAACGCGAGATGGCTCTCACCTTAATATCTCCCTTGATGGAAAAGTTACGCATAAGTGAAAACTATGAAAATAGATTTTTATCAAGAAGTAGAAATTAAAGCGGATGCTAAAAATAGTAAGTACGCAAAATGCAAGGGAGTCGTTCTTGGAATCAGCGAGGAGGAGAATACTGTCTTTGGTTACTCTGTAGTAATTCATGGGAAAGAAAACACAGTGTACTTCGATAAAGATGATGTTTCCCCCACTGGTATTACCTTCAGTCGAGAAGACTTTTATTGATAAAAAGCCCGGCTATAATGTGCTGACTCCATAAAGTTGGACATCCAACAAGTAGGGGTTCACTTCATTAATAGCCGGTTTGTTTTATCAGCCCCTACGCAAAATGCCCGTCATCACGCTTAAACTTCGGCGCGTCACTGGTGCTGTGCATCGCACCAGGAAACTCCGTCAGCCACTGCGCCACCTTCTTCCGGTTGATGGGCACCACGCTTAAGCCCTCGACGCAGCCCCACAGTTCGCGGGTGGCGGGCCTGAAGGTGCAGAAAGATCCGGAAGCACTGGCGGCTGCGAGGGAAGAGCTGGTCAAAAAAGGGAAGCTGAACCCGACGGCAGATGAAATAGCGAAGCAGGCTTACGACACGGCGCAGAAACCGTTCGGGACCGGCGGTAAGGTGCAGCGTGCCATCAGCGCAGTGACGGCGGCAGTGCAGGGCCTGTCGGGCGGGAACGTGGCGCAGGCGATAAGCGGCGCGTCGGCACCGTACCTGGCGGAAAAGATACATGAGCTGACCACGGACGCGAACGGTAAGGTTAATATCCAGGCGAACCTGATGGCGCACGCGGTACTGGGTGCGGTAACCTCGTACGCGGCGGGTAACTCGGCGCTGGCGGGCGCCTCGGGCGCGGTGATGGGCGAGTACATCGCACAGCAGCTGTATCCGGGCGTTAAACGTGAAGACCTGTCTGAGGAGCAGCGGCAGACGATAAGTGCGCTGGGGACGCTGGCGGCGGGTCTGGCGGGCGGCGTAGTGGGTGACAGCACGGCGGATGTTGTGGCGGGCGCGCAGGCGGGTAAGAACGCGTTTGAAAACAATAATCTTGCACTGGTTGCGCGTGGTTGTGCCGCACTTTCACCGTGCCGGAATAAGGTTGCAGAGCAGCTGCTGGAAATCGGGGCGAAAGCCGGAATCACAGGGCTTGCCGGACTGGCCATTAAAGATGTAGCTGATAAAATGACCTCCGACGAACTGGAGCATCTTGTTAGCCTGCAAATGATGGGTAACGACGAGATCACCGGGAAGTATCTCAGTTCGCTTCAGGATAAATATGCTCCTTCGCATACCGGTGGCAATCAACAGGCGGGTACAGAGAGTTTAGGTAAGCTGGAAAATCCTGTGCAGGACGTGAATAAGGGAACTGCGCTAGTTACGCCAAATCAGACAGTTAAGAATAGTCCCCTTATAACTATATCTCCTGAAACCCAGCCAGGAAAAAATGATGGAATATTCATCAATCCTAAACCGACAGAGAATACTAGTACTGGTTATATATCTGAGTCATCTGATAAAAACAGTCCTATTAGTGCAAGTGATTTTTTCAAGGGCACGGCGTACACAGATAAAGTCAAACAACAAGCTTCTTCTGGGGACTTCCATTCGTTCCCAGAATCAGTAGATGGTCATGCTGATCTGGGAAAAATATCAGTAATTACAGGGGGTGATGGTGTGGATCGTCTGAAGTTAGAGATATCTGGCAGTTATCGCGGGAAGGAAGGTGTGTTCGAATATATCCGTGAACCAAGTGGTGCCATAAATCATCGCCTCTTTGTACCTAAATAATAAATGGAAATGGTTTGAAAAATGATAAATAAAATATTGGAATTGTATTCGCGTTGTGGAAAAAGCCTTTTAGATAACGGACTTAATGATGCCGTCCTACCAATGTCTGTAGCTAATCAGGCTTTGGAGTTATTTTTAGAGGCTAAATGGACGGTACTGGGAGGGGACGTTTATCAGTATGAAGATAATAAAATGAAGAATTTTTATGCTGACTGGTACTGTAATCTAACTGATTCCTCTGATAGCTGCGATTACGCTAAAGAACATTTAAGTAAATTAAAGGGGGATAACATCTATATCTCTTTCACAATAAAAAGCTGAAATAATCCCGGCCAACTGGCCGGGATTATTGCTTTAAGCCCTGAATCTCCTCTTACCGCCGCTGCAGCCGCAACACATCTGCTGCTGCGGCAATTTCGATCTGTCCCGCATCCGTGATACCAAACTCGGTCAGCCAGCTGCCGCCGATAATTACCTCGCCGTTCTCCCGCACCCAGTCCGCGCCCAGATCCTGGCACTGCTGGCTGGCTTCGCAGAGTTCTTTCCAGCCTGCTTCATCAGTCACGGTTGTCACCGACAGCGTGTTATCCCGCAGCATCAGCCGGATCGGCGCGTCGGTGGTAAATCCGAGCGCGGCTAGCTGGCCGCCTGTGATAGTCAGCTCCGGGATGGGTTCCGGGGTAAAAATGATCTTCATACATTCTCCTCCGTGACGTGCACGATGCGGATAATCAGCTGGCCCTGTTCGGCGATGATGCTGACGGGCTGGCCTTTAATAAATCCCCACTGTTCCAGCCATCGTCCTTTGATGGTGAGTCGAGGCAAGGGATTTGGTCTGCCGCCGTTGGGGCGGTAACCAACGATGCTTTTGCGTGCTTGGGGTACAGCGGCTTCTGACGTAGAATCATCTCTAGCCATAATTAACTCCAATCCAGTTAGTTGTGGTCAGCGGCTGTTGCGGGTTGGCGCTCGCTTCAGCCGCGCTAAAAAATCTCTGGTTACGTTCTTCCTTTCCTGTTTTCTCCTGTTCAAATATACACCGTCTGCTGTGTAAACTCGCTGAAAGCTAAGTAATAAACTGCGAGTCGTCTTTGAAAAACGGATTGTTTTTTCGGTCTGTCACCATTACCCCTGAAAGCGTTTACCCTGGCGCTATGTCCGTAATAAGTCTTCGGGAAGTAATATTAAAAATAGCTAATTCTATTCAATGATTGTCTTTGAGTAGATTATTTATCAGAACTCACTATTATTGACCTGGCAGTGAATAACTTATATTTAGCAACCTGAGTTGTCATATCACGGCGCATGATGCAGTAAGGTTAATGGGAACGATAATGGCTGGGTGTTTTTAGCAAAAATCCAATAAGTGATGTTAATTGAATGATGATCCTGCAGAACGATTAAATATTATTGTATAGCGTAAGCGTTTCAGGATGTTGTAGAATCACACACTTATTAAAAGGTTAATATAAATAAAAGACGATTGATTCAAGTGATTTTTTGTATCAAAAGAATGATCTGCTCAGGAAGCAGGAAGGGTGAAATGAATAAGGATGTGAGGATCACCGTATCAAAGGGACCATTCAAAAAAATACGCGAATGGAATCGAAGAAAAAACTACTATCTCAAAGAGGTGAAACTCGAGGCAAGAAAGTCTATTGCAAAGCTTCTGTGGGATAAACGGAAAAAAGTCTCCTTTGAACCTGAATCCGTGAAAACTATACTGCTTGTTCGCAATGAAGGTAAGCTGGGTGATATCATCGTTTCGATGCCACTCATCAGGTCGCTTCATCAGGATGGCTATGCAGTAGATTTGCTGGTAACTGAAGCCTGTTACGACGTAATAAAATACAGCCCTTTTATCAGGCATATTTATAAGTCACGAAATTGCAGTTATAACCGTTACCTGAAGTCTTTTTATCATACCGTTTCAAAAGCAACGATGAAGAAGCTAAATAGAAATAAGTATGATCTGATTATCGATCCTTGCTTATCCGAAACGCCGGTGCATCGGATGAAGTTATTTCGGGATATCAATGCCAGATTCGTTATTGGACTAAATAAGCAATCTGACATCAGCCATTACACAGTTTCGGTTCCCTATAAAAATGAAAAGCAGCATGTTACAGAGTTACTTTCTTTGATAAGTAAAAGCATTGGCGTTAAAGCGACAGGCAATTTCACTTACAGTCTTCATTTTCCTGATGTTGTGCTTGATGAGGTGAGGCACTTTCTTAGTCCCTGGGAAAGTAAGAAAAAAATTGTTATTAATGCTTTTGCTGGCACGCCGGAAAGGAACTTCTCACAACAGCAATTGCTGGAAATCATTAATATGATTACTAATAACAGCAGAGAGGTGAAAATCATCACTCTGGATCATCGTAATGAAATAGCGGTGCCGCTTCCTGAAAATGTTGTGAAAAATCCCTTTTATACTTTGCATCATGTGATGGCATTAATTAAAGAATCGGATATGGTGATAACGCCAGATACATCAATTGTACATATCTCTGCTGCGTGGAAAAAACCTCTTATTGCCGTTTACAAAAATACGCCTAATAATAATATGTGGGCGCCAGGCTATGAAAACGCAAGCCACATCATTGTTCATGATGATAAAACATCCGATGCTGAGAATATCCCTGAGCGTATTTTTAAAGAGGTAATCCGCAGGAATTTATTGGGCAAGCGTGAGGTGAAAATCCAGAAATCTGTATCGGTGATCGAGTTGAAAGAACCTGTTCGTACGCACGGTTATCATGCTCCCGACTGCTGTATCGCCTCCTCTGATCAGCTCTGCTGCTGACCAGCAGATAAAGCGTTCTGCCGTGCCAGACACCATTGTCCTTCTTAAGTGGGCTGGCTTAGAAAGCTCTCACGCCGCAGCGGCACCATATCTTGCAGAGCAGATACATACGCTGACTATCACGAAAGGGGCTGACGGCAAAGATGTGGTGAATACTGAAGCGAACCTGATTGTGCATGCGATGGGGTATGCAGCTGGGTAAAAATTTGCCTGAAAACAATAATCTTTAATCCCCAAAAAGCCAGGTAATAAACTGCGAGGCGTCTCTGAAAAACGGATTGTTTTTTCGGCGGGTTTTGTGTGATTTTTCTATTCCTGAATCCCTCTTCAGTTCCTTTAAACAGCCAGCTATTCAATCTTTAAGTCCAGGTTATGCACATTATAATCTGTATGGTTTTTACCCTGTCCGATAATGACAGTGCCTGAACCGCTGATAAGATGTGCTATCGCGCTGTTGAAAACCGGATACCCTCGACGACATCTGTAAGTCCCCAATTCTCAGGAGAGAGCGACTCAACAGAGTATGAAACTGACAGCTGCCAGAAAGGTGAGTATGATTAAATCCTATCAGGCAGAAGAAAGAGGTTACCCATGAGAACAACACAGCAGATGAGTATCACGCTGCCCAATGAAATGGCAGCACAGGTTAAGGCACGTGTTGCCAGCGGCGAATATGCATCGGAAAGCGAAGTGATCCGTGAAGGATTACGTGCGCTGATGGCACGGGATCATGCCGTGGAGCAATGGCTGCATGAAAAGGTAGTGCCCGCATGGGAAGCGCTTCAAAGTGGCGAAACACAAAGCCTGAGCGCTAACGACCTCAGGAACAGACTAAAAGCGGAACACAGGAAGGCAACCGGGGAGGAGTAATGGTTTACAGGGTGGTGTTCGCACCAGAGGCGCAGGAACAACTGGCAGAACTTTACCGTTATATTGCGCAAGCAGCGACACCCTATACCGCTTTAAACTTTACGGAAAACGTCATTGATTATTGTGAGTCTCTTGCACAGTTCCCACATAGAGGGAACTGTCGTGATGATCTTCTGCCAGGACTGAGAATCACCAATTACCGCAGACGGACAATAATTGCTTTCATGCTGTCTGAGAAAACAGTGAGTGTTTTAGGCATATGGTATGGCGGGCAGGATTATGAAAATGACCTGTCTGGAGACGAAATTGACTGAGTTGTCAGACCAGCAGGCCGATTATATTTTTCCTGTGCAGCGTAACAAAATGTCGCTTCCATGCCTGCCCGGGGCGCTTTGCTAGTTATTTCGCCTGACCCATCACGCCGCAGGCGGCGTCGTCCTTGCAAAGCTCTCGCGCTGAAACAGCGTTTCTGCCAGTTTCACCAGCGCGGGTCGTTCGACACACCAGTTCGGCACTACGCGACGGAAATTGAGGTAGCCGATCATGCAACCGGTGGCGATATCCGCCAGATTGAGCTGTCCGTTGTTAAGCCATTTCCCCTCTGCCGCCTTCGCTTCCAGCATGTCGAGGCTGCGCTGAATCTTTTCACGATTGCGCAGCAGCACCTCTTCCGACTGCAAATCCCCCGGACGCATCTGCTCGCGCACGATCACCAGCGCGGCATCGCTGACGCCATCCGCCAGCTTTTCCAGCTGACGGATGTTAAGCGATTCAAGCGGATCGGCAGGCAGCAGAGCAGGCTCCACGCCACGCAGTTCCAGAAACTCCGCAATGATGCTGGAATCGAACCAGATTTGCTTATCGTCAGCGACCAGCGCCGGAACTTTGCCCAGCGGATTGTAGTGCGGCACGTGGCTGTCATCGCTGTAAGGCGATGCGTTAACGAATTCAAAAGTAATGCCTTTTTCCAGCATGATAATCGAAATCTTACGCACAAACGGGCTGGTATAGCTGCCAATCAGTTTCATCGGGTTCTCCAGAGTCAGTGACTATTCGCCAGGAAACATAAAGGGATTGAGACTGCTGCGTGCGAAGCCTTCCTGCTCCATTCTGGCATCCAGTATCAGCGATGCCAGGTCATCTGCCACCGGTTCAATGGCCGGATCTTTCTCCTGATAGAGCATCTTCAGGTAAGTGCCGCAGTCGCCACAGCTCTCTGCTTTCACCGCCGCCCGTTCGCTGTCGATCGACCAGTAGTGCAGATCACGGGACTGTTCGCACTGGGTACATTTGCTGCGCACCACATGCCATTCACTTTCGCACAGATTACAGTGCAGATAGCGCGCGCCTTCATGACTGCCCATATGCACCACGCTGGCGACCGGCATACTGGCACAGACCGGACAGAACTGACGCTGATCGCCCATCTCAGCGCGTGCTTTGCCTGGGATCAGGGCCGCCATCTGCGCCCAGTAGAGCGAAAGCGCCGCCCAGATAAAGGGTGCTTTGTCGCTGCTGACCAGCGCATACTCGCCGGTAAACAGCGCGCTGGCCAGCGTCTCCAGCTCGGTGGCGGACGCCTTCTCCAGATTCTCCAGCACCGCCAGTGCCTGACCGCTCATCTCTGGCTTCAGCTCGGCAATCAGTGAATGCAGCAGTCGCTGCCAGTGGGGATCGCGCGGCAGGGTATGAATATTCAGCGGCGGCTTGCCCTCGCTGGCGCTCTGCGTCAGGCGGGCATGCAGGTCGATGTGCAGCGGATGGTCATACAGCACAATCTCCTGCGCTTCAGCGATCACCGCCGCAAAGCGCAGGTAGTCGCCGAGTGGGTTTTTCGCCGCCAGGTCACGCAGTCGCGCAGCACGACGGCTGTATAAATTTTTCAGCCGTGGAAAAAGTAACGGCGGAATCATCTCCGCCGTTGTCTTTTCGCCTTTCTCCAGCTGATCTTGCGGGATTATGCGAATACTCATCAGGGGCGTTTTTCCTGTTTTATTGGCGGATTACGCTGCTCGCGATACCAGCGAGGATGGTGCTGCCTGGCCCATTCGGCGCTGACCCAGCCTTCCACCATCGCGGTCAGTGTGCCTTTGACCCACAACGCAGCATAAATGTGCACCATAATGACGATGATCAGCGCCACCGCTGACACCGAATGCACCACCAACGCCAGACGAATCAGCGGAATGGCGAAGGCATCGGCAAAGTAAGGTCGCCAGATCACGATGCCACTGGCAAGCAGCAACACTAAGCTGATAATAGCAGCCCAGAACACACACTTCTGACCAAAGTTATATTTACCGGTATCACCCACCTCTTCATTCAGCGCAATCCGGTGAATGTTTCTGGCCCAGTAAAGGTCATCGCGATTAATCAGGTTGTGTTTCCAGTAACGCAAAAACATCAGCATAAAAGCAACGAACATCACCACACCGACAAAAGGATGCAGAATACGCGCCAGCTGTGGTGTGCCAAATATCTGCATCAGCCAGTTAAACGACGGAAAGAAAAACCCTAATCCGCTTAAGGCGGCCATGACAAAGCAAATCGCGACAATCCAGTGATTGATGCGTTCGGGTGCGCGGTAACGCACCAGATGATCGGGCTTTTTCATTATTTGCGCTCCTCAGGGTGATCGTCGTTGTCGTCGTGCTCTTCAGTGACGCGATTCGGGCCAACGCCAACATAGTGAAAAATAGAGGCGGCGAACGTAGCGGCAAAACCCACCGCCGCCAGCGGTTTCCAGATCCCCTTCCAGAAGGTCACCGTCGGGCTGATGCCCGGGTTAGCAGGCAGCCCGTGGTAGAGCTGAGGCTTATCGGCATGATGCAGCACATACATCACGTGGGTGCCGCCCACGCCTTCCGGGTTGTAGAGGCCAGCCTGCGCAAAGCCGCGCGACTTCAGCTCCGCTACACGTTCCTCCGCCAGCGTGAGCATGTCGCTTTTGCTGCCGAAATGAATGGCGCCGGTCGGACAGGTCTTCACACAGGCAGGCTCCTGGCCGACGCTGACGCGATCCACGCACAGGGTGCATTTGTAGGCGCGGTTATCCTCTTTGTTGAGCCGCGGCACGTTGAACGGGCAACCCGCAATGCAGTAGCCGCAGCCGATACACTGCTCAGACTGGAAATCGACGATGCCGTTGGCGTACTGAATAATGGCACCTGCCGACGGACAGGCTTTCAGGCAGCCGGGATCGGCGCAGTGCATGCAACCATCTTTGCGAATCAGCCAGGCCAGCTTGCCGTTCTCTTCAACTTCCGAGAAGCGCATCACCGTCCAGGATTTGGCGGTCAAATCGGTGGGGTTGTCATAGACCCCGATGTTATGACGGACTTCATCGCGGATGTCGTTCCATTCGGAGCAGGCGACCTGACAGCCTTTGCAGCCAATACAGGTGGTGACGTCAATGAGCTTCGCGACTTCACGCTGGTGATCGCGCGCCTGTGGCGGTGGGGTAAAGCCGTTGGTCGCTGAGCGACGGATAATATCTTGTGATTGATAAGCCATTGTCATCTACCGTTACGCTTTTTCCACTTTCACTAAAAATCCCTTGTACTCCGGGGTCTGCGAGTTGGCATCGCCAACCGACGGCGTCAGCGTATTGGCGAGGAAGCCTTTACGCGTGGTGCCTTCAAAGCCCCAGTGACAGGGAATACCCACGGTATCAACCGGCTTGCCGTCAATCATCAGACGCTGCAGACGACGTGTTACCACCGCTTTGGCTTTGATATAGCCACGGCGCGACGAGACTTTGACGCTGTCTCCGGCCTTGATGCCTTTCTCCTCTGCCAGTTCGGTGCCGATTTCAACAAACTGCTCCGGCTGCGCAATCGCGTTCAGCAGGGCATGTTTGGTCCAGTGGCGGAACAGTTCGGTGATGGAATAGGTGGTGGCGACGCAGGGATAGTCAGCGGCCTCGCCCAGTTGCGCGGCGTCGCTGCTGAACAGTCGGACGACCGGACTATGACGCTGCTGCGGATTCATAGGATTGTCGGCGAGCGGGCTTTCCATTGGTTCGTAATGTTCCGGGAAGGGGCCGTCGGCCATCTTATCGAGCGCAAACAGGTGGCCAAGACCATCGGGCTGCATGATAAACGGACCGGCCTGCTGCTGCGGCGACAGCGTTACCGGATAATCCGGCACGTCAATGCCGTGCCAGTGAGTGCCATCCCACTCAATCAGGCGGCGATTCGGATCCCAGGCTTTACCCTGCGCATCCGCGGAGGCGCGGTTGTAGAGAATGCGGCGGTTAGCCGGCCACGCCCAGGCCCAGCCGGAGACCGCGCCCAGCCCCGATGGGTCGGCGTTGTCGCGTCGTGCCATCTGGTTGCCTTCCGGCGTCCAGCTGCCGCTGTAGATCCAGCAGGCGCTGGCGGTAGTGCCGTCGTTACGCAGCTCTGAGAAGCCGTTGAGCTGCTGGCCTTTTTTCAGCAACAGCTTGCCGCTGGCGTCGTAAATGTCGGCAAGCGCCTGACCGTTGTTCTCCTGCGCCACCTCTTCCGGCTCAGGATTAGACGGATCGCGGTAGTCCCAGCGCATTGCCATCAGCGGTTCAGGGTTTGCTCCGCCTTCCAGGCGATAGAGCGCGCGCAGACGCATGAACAGATTGCCGAGGATTTTACCGTCGTGCAGCGCTTCAGCGGGCGGCTCCGCGGCCGCCCAGTGCCACTGCAGCCAGCGTGACGAGTTGGCCACCGATCCCGACTCTTCAGCGAAGCAGGAAGAGGGCAGACGGAACACTTCGGTCTGGATTTTCGAGGGATCGACATCGTTGAACTCGTCGTGATGCTGCCAGAAGCTGGCGGTTTCGGTGCGAAGCGGATCGATCACCACCATATATTTGAGGCGGGACAGTGCCCGGACCGCTTTATTTTTGTCCGGGAAGGCGGCCAGCAGGTTGAAGCCCTGAATCAGGCAACCATTGAGCGCGCCCTGTTCCATCATCTCCGCCTGCGCCATGCAGTCGTAGCTCTTATCCCACTTCGGCAGCCAGTCGTAGCCCCACTGGTTTTCCGCTGTGGCCTTATCGCCGTAGAAACTCTTCATCAGGCTGACGAAAAATTTGTCGGTGTTCTGCCAGTAGTTGACCTGATCCGGCAGTGTCGCGACCGGCGTGGCCTGCTGCAGGTAGGTTGCCAGCGTGGTCATCTTCTCTGAGGGCAGTGGCAGATAGCCCGGCAGACTCTGCGCCAGCAGGCCGAGATCGGTATAGCCCTGCACATTGGAGTGGCCGCGCAGCGCGTTAATACCGCCGCCTGGCATCCCGATATTACCCAGCAGCAGCTGAATCATCGCCGCCGTGCGGATAATCTGCGAACCGTTGGTGTGGTGAGTCCAGCCCAGCGCATAGAGAATAGTCGCGGTGCGATTCGGCACACAGGTGGAGGCCAGTTGCTCGCACACCGCAATAAAGGCGTCCTGCGAAGTGCCGCACAGGCGCGTTACCATTTCCGGGGTGTAACGGCTGGCATGGGTTTTCAGCAGATTCAGCACGCAGCGTGGGTGAGTGAAGCTCTCATCGCGTTTCGCATGGCCGTTTTCATCCAGCTCATAGTGCCAGCTCTGACGATCGTACTGACGGGTTTCAGCATCGTAACCGCTGAACAACCCGTCGCTGAAGCTGAAACCTTCGCTGACAATCAGTGCGGCATTGGTGAAGGCGCGAACATACTCCTGCTGAATCTGATTGTGTTGCAGCAGATAGTTGATCACCCCCATCAGGAAAACCACATCGCTGCCGGCACGCAGTGGCGCGTAGAGATCGGCGACCGCCGCAGAGCGGTTAAAGCGTGGATCGACCACGATGACCTGCGCATTGTTATGAGTTTTGGCTTCAATCACCCATTTAAAGCCAACCGGATGCGCCTCGGCGGGGTTGCCGCCCATGATCATCACCACATTGGCGTTTTTGATGTCGTTCCAGTTATTGGTCATTGCACCACGACCAAAGCTGGGGGCCAGCGCGGCCACGGTCGGGCCGTGACACAGGCGCGCCTGATTTTCCAGCGCCAGAATACCCAGCGAGCGGGCAAATTTCTGATCGAGCAGGCCGGTTTCATTACTGGCGGCGGAAGAGCAGAGCATGGCGGTAGTCGGCCAGCGGTTTACCGTGACGCCAGCGGCATTGGTGGCCTGGAAATTGGCATCGCGATCCTGCTTCATCAGGCGGGCTATGCGGTCAAATGCCTCATCCCAGCTGATGCGCTGCCATTTATCCGAGCCTGGCGCGCGGTATTCCGGGTATTTCAGGCGCTGTTCACTGTGAATAAAGTCGAGCACGCCCGCGCCTTTGGGGCAGAGCGATCCACGACTGACAGGATGGTCAGGATCGCCTTCAATATGGTAAATCGAGGCGCGGGCATTTTTAGCGCCATCACCCAGGCTGTAAATCAGCATGCCGCAGCCGACTGAGCAGTAGGTGCAGTTATTACGTGTCTCTCTGGCGCGAATGAGTTTGAACTCTCTGACGCTGGCTAAGGCTGTGGTGGGGGCAAAACCGAGTAACGCCGCGCTGGTGCCCGCCAACCCGCCAGCACAGATTTTGAAAAAACTCCGTCTGTTAATTTGCATTTTATCGTTCTTCTTTATTGGCTCCATTGCGAAGCCTTGCAAAATAGCAGCCCTATCTGCCTGTAAGTTGACCAGGGTCAACAGGTTAGTCATTAGTAATTCTTTTTCTAAATTTTGTTAAAAATCCTCGGCAACCAATTCCCGGCGCAAGCAGATTTCCCGTAGCGGCAGATAATTACTGTTGTTTTATGCTTACCGATGTTAAAGCCTGAAAGATACCCATTCTCATTCTGCCCGCCAGCAGGCGTGGCTGCGCCTTTCCCGGTGAGAAAACCGCATGAATTGCCCCGCTGTTTATTTGCGCCGCACCGGGCCAGAAGGCAAAATTAGTCTGCGTCTGATCACCGCTGTGCAGCCGTACTGACTGTCGCATTTCATTATTTATTAACAACAGGTCGTACTTTTTGAAAGCTATCCAGCCTGACTCAGGCGAAGATTTAACAATTCAGGCCGGCGTCAGCAGAACGCAGGTATGGCAGCGTGCCGATTTGACCGCAGCAGAGTCTGACTGGCTGGCGGACGAGGTGCCGGTGGCGCTGGTTTACAACGGCATCTCTCACGTGGTGATGATGACCACGCCCAAAGATCTGGAGGCGTTTGCGCTGGGTTTTTCGCTGTCAGAGGGCATTATCGACGCGCCAGGCGACATTTTCGGCATGGACATCGTGCCGGGCTGTCACGGCATTGAGGTTCAGATTGAGCTTTCCAGCCGCCGTTTTATGGCGCTGAAAGAGCAGCGTCGTGCGCTGGCAGGCCGTACTGGTTGCGGCGTATGCGGTGTTGAACAGCTGGACCAGATTGGCAAGCCGCTCTCTCCGCTGCCGTTTACCCAGACCTTTGCGCTGGATCAGCTGGATCGGGCGCTGGGCCAGCTGAAAGCGTATCAGCCGGTCGGACAGAAAACCGGCTGCACCCATGCTGCCGCGTGGATCCAGCCCGATGGTCAGCTGGCCGGTGGCTGCGAAGATGTGGGTCGCCATGTGGCACTGGATAAGCTGCTGGGCTATCGCAGCCAGGCTGAGTGGGGGCCAGGCGCGGTGCTGGTCTCCAGCCGTGCCAGCTATGAAATGGTGCAGAAGTCTGCCATGTGCGGGGTTGAGATCCTGTTCGCAGTCTCGGCAGCGACCCGCCTGGCGGTTGAGGTGGCTGAGCGCTGCAATCTGACGCTGGTCGGATTCAGTAAACCTGGGCGCGCTACGGTTTACAGCCATCCTCAGCGACTGCGTTAAACCACCATCACCTCTGGCAGCGTCTGCTGCAACGCCTCAAGGGCGGCACTGTTGTCGCCGCCACTATCCGTAATCAGCAGGTTGATCGCCGGTGACGGCGCGTAAACCGTGCGGCTGACTACCCCCAGTTTGGTGTGATCGGCCAGCAGATAGCAGGAAGTGGATTGCTGCACCATCGCCCTGGCGATGGCCGCTTCGTGCGGATGAAAACTGCTGGCACCGCAACCCGCCTCAATGCCGACCGGTGACAGCAGCGCCACATCGGCGCGATAGCGGATAATCTCACCCACGGTAATTTCGCCGCGCGTCTGTTGTGCGCCCGCCGACATCATCCCTCCCAGCAAAATGATCTGATTATTCAGCGGCTGATCTTCTTCTCCGGCGCTCAGCGCCAGCGCGGCCTGCAGGCTGTTGGTCACAATCGTCAGGCCGGAAAGGGCGTGCAACTCCTCTGCCAGCAGCGTGGTGGTGCTGCCCGCATCCAGAAACAGCGTTTGTCCGGGCTGCAGCAACTGCGCAGCGGCGCGGGCGATGGCGCGCTTCTCCCGGGTCTGGGTACTGCGGCGTTCCGTCAGCGGCGGTTCAGCCCGCGTTTCAATCGCCACCAGCCCGCCGTGAACGCGGCGCGCCAGACCCAGCGCTTCCAGCTCAATGATATCGCGGCGCGCGGTTTCGCGTGAGACCCCCAGCTCCCTGATAATGCGCTCAGTACTCACCTGGTTAAGCCGGGTCAGTAAGGCACGGATGCGATGAAGGCGCGTTTCCTGCAGCATAGAGGTTTCCTTTTAAAGCGCGAAGATCACGGATGATACGCCAGTGAAGCGAAAGATTCCGTCTGAATCAGGGAGCAAGCTTAGCGTGGCGATCTGCCTGCGTCATGTGTATTTTATTGCATTTGTGTATTTTGTTGCATTTTAGATTCAGGCAGGCATGATAAAGGCGTCAGCTCTTCCTCCTTCATCCTTGTAACGGGAGTCATTATGGCCACGCGTTCCACTATTATGGATACCAACAGTTTCCGCGCCGAACATGCCGATGCGCTCGACAGCGAGACGCGCAAACTGACCGATAAACGCAGCAAAGTGCTTGGCGAATCTTATCGCCTGTTCTATCGCAAACCGGTGCATCTGGTGCGGGGTGAAGGGCAATATCTGTGGGATGCGGCGGGCGATAAATATCTCGACGTCTACAACAACGTGGCGAGCATCGGGCACTGCCATCCGGCCGTGACTGAGGCGGTGACGCAGCAGATGAAAATGCTGAATACCCACACCCGTTACCTGCATGAAAATATTCTGGACTACAGCGAAGCGCTGCTGGCGACCACGCCCCCGGCGATCGATCGCGCGATGTATATGTGCACCGGATCGGAAGCTAACGACCTGGCGATTCGCGTGGCGCGCGCCTTTAGCGGCGGCAGTGGGATTATTGTCAGTAAAGAGGCCTATCACGGCACCAGTGAGCTGACATCCGGCGCTTCTCCGGCGCTGGGCAGTGGACAGCCGCTGGCGCCCACCACGCGGCTGGTGATGCCACCGGATGCGTATCGTGTGGACGCGCCTGACCTGGGCGACTGGTTCGCTGACCAGATTCAGCAGCAGATTGATGATATGGCGGCGCACGGCATTAAATTTGCCGGTTTCCTGGCGGACTCAATCTTCTCCTCAGACGGCGTGTTGCCCGATCCGCGCGGCTTCCTGAAAAAAGCGGTCGAGGTGGTGCATGCCAACGGCGGCATCTTTATTGCCGATGAAGTGCAGCCTGGTTTTGGCCGTACCGGCGACGCGTTCTGGGGCTTTGGCCGCCACGATGTGGTGCCTGACATCATTACCACCGGCAAGCCAATGGGCAACGGCATTCCGGTTTCCGGCCTGCTGGCAAAAAGTGAAGTGCTGGCCGCCTTCAGCGACTCAATTCCCTACTTCAATACCTTTGGTGGTAATCCGGTCGCGATGGCGGCGGCGCAGGCGGTACTGAAAGTGATCACCGAAGAGGGGTTACAGGAACACAGCCGCGTGGTCGGCGCGAAGCTGCTGGCGGAGCTACGAACCCTGATGGATCGCTATGAGTGCGTGGGGGATGTGCGCGGTGCGGGACTGTTTATCGGCTTTGAGCTGGTCACCGATCGTCACAGCAAAACGCCGGACAAAACGCTGGCGCTGGATTTAATCGAGAAGCTGCGTGAACATCGCGTGCTGACCTCGGTCGCCGGCCCGTATGGGAATGTGCTGAAACTGCGTCCGCCACTGGCGTTCCAGGAAGGGGATATCGACTGGCTGGTCGGCGCGCTCGACAGCGGGCTGCGCGAACTGGGCAGGTAACGCGCAGGGCAGGGCAGATGCGGCGTTCGGGCGGGATGAGTGCCTGCTGGTGGTGCTGGCAGAGTGCTTCGCTCTCCCTGTCTGATAAAGCTGAAAAGGCGGAGTCAGCAGCAGCATGCTGTAAAAACAACGGGTTGCTTTTGCCAGATTTCTCAAATCCTTATGGTTAATAGGGCATTGATTACCCTTTTACGCTACATGAATTTAACTATAATGATTCGACTGCTTACGCGGCACGTCCCGAATTCGTCGTGCTGCTCAAACTAAATGGAGAGGAAGAACATGAGTTATTCACTGCCATCCCTGCCTTACGCATACGACGCACTGGAACCGCATTTCGACAAGCAGACGATGGAAATCCATCACACCAAACATCACCAGACCTACGTGAACAACGCTAACGCGGCGCTGGAAGGCACTGAATTTGCCAATCTGCCGGTAGAAGAGCTGATCACCAAACTGGATCAGCTGCCAGCAGACAAAAAAGGCCCACTGCGTAATAACGCAGGCGGCCACGCTAACCACAGCCTGTTCTGGAAAGGCCTGAAAACCGGCACCACGCTGCAGGGCGACCTGAAAGCGGCTATCGAGAAAGATTTCGGTAGCGTGGAAAAATTCCAGGAAGAGTTCGAGAAAGCGGCTGCGACCCGTTTCGGCTCAGGCTGGGCGTGGCTGGTTAAAAAAGGCGACAAACTGGCTGTGGTATCTACCGCAAACCAGGACAACCCGCTGATGGGTGAAGCGGTTGCTGGCGTTTCTGGCTTCCCAATCATCGGTCTGGACGTGTGGGAACACGCCTACTACCTGAAGTATCAGAACAAACGTCCTGACTACATCAAAGCATTCTGGAACGTGGTCAACTGGGACGAAGCAGCAGCCCGCTTCGCAGCTGCCCAGTAAGTTAACCCAGTGTTAACGTGATAACGATAAACCGGTGGAATTTATTTCGCCGGTTTTTTTTATCTTTAAATTCTGTCGTCCCAGATTAAACCAAAAATAAACGGATCTCGCTTTTTAACCGCCGCGCTTTTAACCTTCTGCCACATTAACACGCCGTTGATACTCGTTGTCTTATGCTCAGTGACATTCCTGCTCACTGTGTGTCGATGACTATGTCAATTATAACTACTCACGAAACTACGACCGATTCTTCTGCATCGCTTTTTTTTCAGTTAATTAGCGGAAAATACGTTCCGAATAAACTCTGGATAAGTAAACGTTTCCGGCTGAAATTTGTGTTAAGAACCTTAATATCACCGCTGACTACGCTGCGTTATCTGGATGAGCTGTCGCATTTACCGCAACTCCCTCTGTTGATGAGTACTCAGGGATTGCTGCCAGCCAAGCTGCACCGGCCCTATCTGCGCTCAGGGTTGAGCATTGCTGCGCGCGCGCAGGCGATACTTGATCATTACAGCCTGATGAATAATCTGGAAAACCCTGCGCTGCGTCAGCTGCTGCAAAGCGCCACGGATAATCCGCTGGCCACGCTGACCGGTAAAAATGGCGAATCGTTTTTACTTTCCTGCAGCTCCGGTTATTTCGATCGGGAAGGGGAAGTGACGCTGGTATTACGTTATAACGACGAAATTATTGCTTCACTTTCATTTTCAATTCTCAATGAAAATAACCAGCGCACATTATTAATTGGCGGATTACAGGGTCCGCGAAAACACATCAATAATGAGGTGATCCGCGAGGCGACCAAAGCGGCGCAGGGTCTCTTTCCGAAACGCCTGTTAATGGAAGCGGTATTTATTGTGGCGAAGCAGTGCGGCGTGGAGAATATTCTGGCGGTAGGCGATGAGACTCATGTCTTCCGCAGCCTGCGCTATCGCCACAGCAAGGGGGATAAGTTCTTTGCCAGCTACAGTGAATTCTGGCTGTCGCTGAGTGGCGAGGCGCGCAGGGATGGGATGTTTATCCTGCCGCTGAGCCTGCCGCGCAAAACGCTGGAGGAGATTGCCAGTAAGAAGCGGGCTGAGTATCGTCGCCGCTATGAACTGCTGGATGCGCTGGCGGAGCAGGTCTATGCCGCCGCCGGCGAACGCAAAGCCGATGTCGATCAGGCTGCTGCCTGATCGACCCGTCAGAATGCGGTTTTGGCGAAGCCGGTCATTGCTGTCAGCCCCATCTCACGTCCCAGCGCGGTCATTGGATGCACCACGACCAGGCCGCGCACGCTTTTCTTCAGCGCGCCCAGATTTGCCTGCTCTTTCTTGGTAATTTCGCGGCTGAAGCCCATTTTTTGCAGCTTCTGCGCCTCGGCACTGAGTTTTTCTACCCGCTGACCGCGCAGACGCTCAATCTCAATGACCAGCGCTTCTTTCTCTTTCAGCAACGCGCCCAGTTTCTCGACATCACCCGATTCCAGTAACTGCGGCTCTTTGCGGTTCAATGCGTCCAGCTTATCGCTGAGAAGTTTGATTTCGTTCTTTTCTTGCTCTTTCATGACAACAACTCGTTGAGGAAAACAGGCCAAGGATACACCAAATCTGGCGCATATTCCCGCTCAGGTTAAGACGAAAAAGGCGCCGTGATGGCGCCTGACAGGATTAGCTGCCGGACTTTTTAAACGCCTGCTTCATACTGATGCGGGCGATCAGCTCGGTTAGCGACAGGACCATGGTGGATCGCACCATCTGCAGATAGCGCTGCTGCTGCATGCTGCGCAGCTCTGCATCTTCGGTGTGAAACACCGGTGCGGGCGGCCAGGCGGTGACGCAGTGCAGTTCACCAAACGGGCCAAGGATCTCATCGTCGGTAAAACGATAATCACCGCTGTCGTGATTCAGCTCTTCGCGCAGCGCCAGCAGCAGTTCACCATCTTCATATTCGTGCCGGCTGATAACACCAAGACCGTAAATCAGCTTCAGACGAACCGAGAGTTCGCCCAAAGGACCATCGCCCAGCAGCAGCGGTTCTACGGCATATTTCACCGCGTAGTCATCTTTGCGGAAGACCTGCAGCACCAGCAGATTGACGGCTTCAGCCAATAGCTCAACGGCGGCGATCAGGAAGCTTCTCACCGAACGACCGGCGTTCAGGCGCTCAAGCACCCGGTTTTCAAAAGCCTGCTTCTCTTCCATTATTGCCTGCATGGGTTCAATACCGCCGTTGGGCGCAGGCGAACTGCGCCCGGCTTGCGTCACTAACACGCGCGCATTATGCCATAGCGTGCCAGGCGCTCACCACCGAAGCCACCACTTCGCTGTCAGCATCCAGACCTGAAACCTCAGCCAGTGTCGCCTGTGGGCCTTTTTCTGCCAGCAGCGTGGCCAGCTCCTGCGCCTGTGGGTCCTGGTCGCTGCGATAGTGCATCGCGGCGGCAATGCCCTGCACCAGGCTGGCGTGCGGTAAACCATACTCCAGCGTGCCCAGCGTCGGCTTGATCAGGCGATCGCCCGCGCTGAGTTTACGCAGCGGCTGACGACCCACACGCTCAACATCATCTTTCAGATAAGGGTTCTCAAAACGGCCAAGAATTTTCTGGATGTAGGCCGCATGTTTATCCGCCTCAAAACCGTAGCGCTTAATCAGCACCGCGCCACTCTCTTCCATCGCCCCTTTCACCACGGCCCGGATTTTTTCATCGAGGATGGCGTCACGAATGGTCTGGTGGCCGGCCAGCTGGCCAAGATAGGCGGTAATCGCGTGACCGGTGTTCAGTGTGAAGAGTTTACGCTCAACAAATGCCATCAGGTTATCGGTCAGTTCCATACCCGGAATCGCAGGCAGGTCGCCTTTAAACTGAGTTTTATCGACGATCCATTCGCTGAAGGTTTCAACGGTCACTTCCAGCGGATCGGTGCTGCCCGCTTCAGACGGTGGCACGATGCGATCGACAGCGGAATCCACAAAGCCGACATGCTGCTCAAGCCAGGCGTGATACTGCTCCGGCAGCGCCTTCAGCACATGCTGTTTCAGCTGGCTGGTGCCGCGCACCATATTCTCACAGGCGATAATATTTAGCGGGCGGGTATTGCCGTTGTCGCTGCGTTTTGCCAGGCCTTTAGCCACACTGCCGGCAATACGCTCCAGAATCTGCGGGCCCACGGCGGTGGTAACGAGATCGACTTCAGAAACCAGGGTGATGATCTCATCGCTGGTGCTGTTTACCGCACTGACGCCTTTAACGGTTTCTGTTTTGGCCTGCTCGCCAACTACATGAACGGGATACTCATGACGCGCGTTCAGTGCATCCAGCACCGTCTGATTCACATCAGCAAAAACCAGTTCGATACCTGCATCAGCCAGTAACTTGCCGATAAAGCCGCGACCAATGTTTCCTGCTCCGAAATGTAACGCTTTCATAATTTTTGACCCATATCAAATGACGATGGGGCGGGCAAACCCGCCCCAGGAAATCGGGACGGGCATGACCGCCCCAGGGAAAATAATTGCTATAAATTACGCGATTGCAGGCTTACCTGACAGCAGATCCAGCACTTCCTGCACGCTGGTGGTGTTCGCCAGCTTCTCGATCACGCTGTCATCATCCAGCGCATTGGTCAGACTGGTGATCACCTGGATGTGCTCGTTGTTACGGGCAGCAATACCAATCACCAGGCGCGCCACATCGTCCGGCTCTTCACCGAACAGGACGCCTGCCGGATACTGACAGAACACTACGCCGGTTTTCAGCACGCGATCTTTCGCTTCGACGGTACCGTGCGGCACGGCAATCGACTCACCGAGATAGGTCGGTGTCAGTTTTTCACGCGCCAGCATCGCCTCAACGTATTCAGGCTCAACGTAACCGCCTTTCACCAGCTGTTCGCCAGCAAAGCGAATCGCCTGCTCTTTGTTACTGGCGGTCAGGCCGAGGAAGACGTTATCCGCTCCCAGTTTAAACAGGTGTGCGTTGCCTTCATCGTAGCTGTCAGAGAGCGCGGTATTCACCGTTTGACGATGCACGTCGCTGCGGTTAGCCGCCACCAGACGTTCGGTCAGGGTGCTGTAGAGCGCGCTGTCGAGGAAGTTGTTCAGCGAGATATGCTGCGCATGCGGAGCCTGGCGGATGGCGCGTTCAGTCAGGTCACGGTGGGTAATCACCAGATCGACATCACCCGGCAGGGCGTTGATCGCGGTATTGGTCACCGACACATTGCTCAACCCGGCGTCCTGCACTTTCTTACGCAGTACGCCTGCACCCATCGCGCTGGAACCCATACCGGCATCACAGGCGACGATGATTTTACGCACGTGATGCAGTTCAACGCTCATGGCATCGCTGGCGACTGGGGCACCCGCGCCGCTCTGGCCTTTAGACTGCGCTTTCATCTCATGCATGCGCTGGGTCGCGGCTTCGATATCGTCATCTTCTTTGACTTTGCTGGTTTTCAGCAGGATAGCGGACACCACGAAGGAGACGGCGAAGGCGGCAGCGATAGCAGCGATGTTCGCGAAGTAGGCCCCTTTTGGCGTCATTGCCAGCACCGCCAGGATTGAACCCGGTGAGGCAGGAGAGACCAGGCCACCGTTCAGCACCGTCAGCGTGAAGACGCCGGTCATACCGCCAAGGATAACCGCCAGCAGCAGGCGAGGAGCCATCAGCACATACGGGAAGTAGATCTCATGGATGCCGCCAAGGAAGTGGATGATTGCCGCACCGCCCGCAGACTGTTTAGCACTGCCACGACCAAAGAACATATAGGCCATCAGCACGCCCATACCCGGACCCGGGTTGGCTTCGATCAGGAAGAAAATGGATTTGCCGGCTTCACTAGCCTGCTGGATACCAAGCGGCGAGAAGATACCGTGGTTAATGGCGTTGTTCAGGAACAGGATTTTCGCGGGTTCGACGAAGATCGAGGTCAGTGGCAGCAGGTTGTTCTGCACCATCAGATTCACGCCCGCGGCGAGAATGTGTGACAGACCTTCTACCAGCGGACCAATCGCCAGGAACGCCAGCAGTGCCAGTATCATCCCGATAATACCGGCCGAGAAGTTGTTGACCAGCATCTCGAAGCCGCTTTTGATTTTGCCGTCAATCGCCCGGTCAAACGACTTGATTGCCCAGCCGCCCAGCGGACCGGCAATCATCGCACCGAGGAACATCGGCATATCCGCACCGACAATCACACCCATGGTGGTAATGGCACCGACCACGCCGCCGCGATCGCCGCCCACCAGACGCCCACCGGTGAAACCGATCAGCAGTGGCAGCAGGTAGGTGATCATCGGGCCAACCAGTTTGGCCAGCGTTTCGTTAGGGATCCAGCCAGTTGGAATAAACAGTGCGGTGATGATACCCCAGGCGATAAACGCCCCGATGTTTGGCATCACCATATTACTCAGAAAGCGACCAAAGCTTTGTACTTTGACCTTCACTGATGAGGACATAAACCCACCCCTTATTGAGACGCGCTGCAATAGGAGAGCGCGCTTGTTTTTGTTTAGCCACCCCGACCCAAAGCCGGTGGTATTACTGTATGCACGCGGACTCTATCACGCGAATTTGACGCTGCGTAGCGTGCGGGGTAAGTGTGATCTACATCACTGATTAAGGGTGGTGGCAGGGGTGATTAGCGTGATTTTGATCACACTTTAAAGCGTAGCTCAGGCTCATTTGGCTGATTTTTAGACGGGGTGGCCGGTTATCTGTGAGGTGAATCACACTTGCTTGACGTTGATTTGTTATATATCTGTGACTTAGATCACAAACTATTTTTGGTCGAAAACGCGCCAGATCACACTTCATTCAGCGGGTGATTGGGTGGGAGGAGAAAAGAGAGTGGGACGGGCAGACGATTAGCGTCTGCCCGTAAGGCGGGTTTACTGCAGACCACCCTGGACGGCAGCCTGTGCCTGAGGAAGCGCCTGCGAATTGGCGGATAAAGTGCTCATCAGCGCGTTATATTGCGACGCCTGATCCTGAGTCGGGAACTGCACGCCGCCATCATTGAAGCTGACACGTGTTCCCTGCGTTTGCAGGAAATCGCCGGTCTGCACTGCACCCTGGCTCAGCGCCTGGAGTTTTGGCAGCAGAGGAATCAGCTGATTGGCGGGCACCGTCACCACTTTGTTATAGGCGGTGTCGTAGACTTTTTTCAGGTCATCCGGCTGCTTCAGGGTCGCCTTGCTGCTGTCCGCCTGCATTTTGGCGCTTTCAATCTGCTGGGTGACGATCACCAGTGCGCTGGTCGCCTGACGCAGGGAATCACGACGGCTGAGATAATCCTGCGGAACGCGAATGGCAGAAAGCTCATCCACCACCGGACGCATACCCTGTTCAACCGCTTTGTTCGCCTGCTGCGAGAAGCCATACATAATGGCGTAATCGCTGGCGAAGTTGCCAAAGCTCTGCTTCTGGTTTTCGCTGAGGCTGGGCAGATGCTCGCCGCTGCGCATCACAGTGTTCTGGAGAAAATCGATAAATGCTTTGCGCTGCTCGCCTTCTTTATCACCGCATGCGGTGAGTTGCAGCACGATCAGCGCGCCAGCGAGCATAATGCCGCCACGTGCCATAAGGCGTGTAAGTCCTGAAGCCATAGGGTCAACTCCTGTCGGTGATACTGTCAGATGTCCAGGTAGGAATGGCCTAAAGAATAGAACAAACCCGAGCCACGGCACAACGTGAAACCACCTGTGAAACAGATGCTTTCTGAAACGCCGGTTACAGAATGGGGCCGCCTGCGCCTCAGGGCGTGTTGCGTTCCCTGCCATCGCAGGCTTCAGCGCGCAGAGATGAAGTAGGGGTTGAGCAGCCTGACGCTCACTGCCGCGACCTTAAAACACCACCGCCTGACCATCTTTGCGACTCTCACTGGCCGCAATGTAGAAGCCCTGCGGATCGCGCACTATCGCCTGCGCGCCACCAAAATTGTAATTACTCAGGGGATCTTCCAGTACCACGTTGTGGCCCATACGGCGCAGTGTGCTCAGGGTATTGCGATCAAGTGTGGATTCAAACACCACCTCGCGTCCCTGCACCACGCGCCAGCGCGGCGCATCAATCGCGGCCTGCGGATTCTGCTGGTGCAGCATAATGCGCAGCGCCAGCTGGAGGTGTCCCTGCGCCTGCATCGGGCCGCCCATCACGCCAAATGCCATCAGCGGCTGGCCCTGCTGATCCCGCGCAAAGGCCGGAATGATGGTATGAAACGGCCGCTTACCGCCCGCCACGACGTTGGGATGGTCTGGATCGAGTGAAAAGCCCGCGCCCCGGTTCTGCAGGCTGATGCCGGTATCGGGTACCACCACGCCGGAGCCAAATCCCATGTAGTTAGACTGAATGAATGAGACCATCATGCCGCTGGCATCACCGGCGGCGACATACACTGTGCCGCTCTGCTGCGGTGATCCAAAGCGGAAATCTCCCGCCTTGGCAGGATCAATTAACGCTGCCCGCTGGCGAATATAGTCGTTGCTGAGCAGGTGTTCCGCCGGAAATTCGAGGTGATCTTCATCGGTGACATAACGGTCCAGATCAACCAGCGCCAGTTTCATCGCCTCGATGGAGAGATGCAGCCACTGCGGCGAATCCGGTGCATAGTGGTTGATTTCCCACTCTTCCAGAATGCCAAGTGCAATTAAGGTCGCAATGCCCTGACCATTCGGCGGCAGCTCCTGCACCGATCCTCCGGCAAACGGACGCGACAGCAGAGTAACCCAGTCGGCACGATGGTTTTTCAAATCCTCCAGCGTCAGGGCTGCGCCATGCTCACGGGCGAAGGCTGTCATCTTTTGCGCCAGTGCGCCGCGGTAAAAGCTTTCGCCCTGAGTCTCAGCGATTTCCTGCAAGGTGCGGGCCTGAGCCGGGTTGCGGAATAGCTCGCCAGCACGCGGCGGACGACCCTGCGGCGCAAAGCAGTCGCTAAAGCCAGGTTGATCCCGCAGCTTGTCATAGCCGCGCTGCCACAGCTGACCAATCAGCGGTGAAACCGGAAAGCCGTGGCGCGCATAGTCAATTGCCGGTTGTGCCAGGGTGGTCAGCGGTAAGGTGCCAAAGCGCTGTGCCAGTGTGACCCATGCCGAGACGGCCCCTGGCACAGTGACGGATTCCCAGCCGGTTTCAGGCATCGCACTAAAATCGGCAAAGCGTTCGGGATGCCACGCGGCTGGCGATCGGCCTGAGGCGTTTAACCCATGCAGCTCGCTGCCATCCCAGACAATGGCAAACGCATCGCTGCCGATGCCGTTTCCGGTTGGCTCCAGCACGGTTAAGGCGATGGCGGTGGCGATAGCCGCATCCACGGCGTTTCCACCCTGTTGCAGCATCCGTAAACCCGCCTGCGCCGCCAGCGGTTGAGAGGTTGCGACGGCATTACGACCCATCATCGGTACACGATGAGAAGGGTATCCGACGTTAAAATCTGTTTCACGCATCGCTTTTCCTTACAGAGGTCAGGTATAGGTTTGGCCTGTCGTCAGTGCGTTATCACGGGGCTGCACTTTTACCGCGCATCGGGTCGATGGTTGCCGGGTAACTGCACCGGCATGAGGCGTCAGCCGTTTCGTTAAGATGACTGTTGATTAATCTGGCGACAGATCGCCTTTAAGAATAAAAGATCTACCCGCTCTGCACTGTGAGCCGCCGCGCGCCAGTTCTCAGGCCCAAACCAGGACTATTCTTAATTTAATAAGAACAGTGAATATATGTGTTCAGGAAGTAAACCATTGGCGTATATTTTGCACTCACTACCTGAAGAGGTGTATTGCCTCACAGAAATGAGAATATGCCAGCAAAAAGCTTGATGGCATCCACATAAATAGCAAACACCATTTGATTTTTCTGCCCACACCGAAGGCACAAAACTCAACTGCCTCAGCAGGTTAGAGGTGCTGGAACTTTTCCGGCAAACCATAGTTAAAAAAATAATTATAAATTGCGCGGCAAATAGTCAGGTCTCTATCCATACTTAGTCTCCCGGCATTTGTTGCATTGACCTGACATCTTTAAAGCAGTGCACCGCAGGCTGTGTCCCGTAATGGTTTCTCTCATAACAAAAATAAACCCTTGCGGGATCCAGCCTGAAACAGGCCCGGTTTCAGAGTCCTGACTTCAGGCTCGTACCTCTCTACTTTCACGTGCTTCATAGCGAGTTTTTAAGGAGTTCTCTATGGAATTAAAAGACCCGATGTTTGAATTGCTCAGCAGCCTTGAGCAGATTGTTTTGACACGTGATGATCGCGCCGCCGAGTTACTTATTCAGCGTCAGCAACCCGCCCAGCCAGAGCCGCAGCGTCTGCGTGAAATGACCGGCATGCAGGTTGATGAGTTTGCAAAAGTAATGGGCGTGAGCGTTTCTTCCGTGAAAAGCTGGGAAGCCCGGCGTACCCGTCCTTCCGCGACGGCGCAGAAATTGATGAAGTTATTACATGCCAATCCCTATCTGGGACGGCAGTTGCTTGAATAAACTGATATCACGAAAAGAACCCGCCGCTGGCGGGTTTTTTATTAGCGTAATTCGCTGTATTTAGCCGCCTGTCTGGCAAACCAGCTCTCCGGCACGCTATAGGGCGGCTCCCGCAACTGTGCGAGTCCGCTTTCGATAATCATTGAAGCCTGCTGCCATAACTGCGCATCTCCCTGCTTCAGCAACTCAATCTGTATCTGCTTTTCAACCAGGTAGACCCGCGCAAAGTCGGGATCAAAACGCACAATCGCGCGGGTGTTATCGATGATGTCAGCCAGTTTGATGGTTTGTGCCTCAGGACTGGCGCTGGCTGTATGGCGGAAGTGCGCCAGTTTACGGGCCGTGCGATTTTTTGCCCCAGCGGGTGCGCTGTTGGTCAGCATCTCTACCAGGCTTGCCACGCGCGTACCAAAGTGCGTTTCGATATCGCTCTGTGTGGTTGCGGTATCTTCCACGGTATCGTGCAGCCAGGCCGCCGCTAACAACGCGTCGTCATGGCTGACGCTGCGCACCAGTTCCACCACCGCTGCCGGATGAACAATATAAGGCTCATCGGTATATTTGCGGCGCTGACCGGCACTGGCATGTGCCTCGGTGGCGAAGCGACGCGCCTGTTCTTCCAGTGAATCCTGCATGCCTTTCCCCCTGACAAAAAGTTTGCTTGCAATTATCTAGCGCGCTATCTATATTATTAACCATGAACTGTGATCAAGATGACAAAAAAGTGAAAACGATGCCACTGTTGGTCGATCAGCACCTCTGCTTTGCGCTTTATTCTGCCAACCTGGCGATGAATAAAGTCTATCGTCAGTTGCTGAGCCAGCTCGACATCACCTATCCTCAATATCTGGTCATGCTGGTGTTGTGGCAGAAAGATGATGTCACGGTGTCAGAGATTGGCGAGCAGCTTTTTTTAGACTCGGCAACATTAACGCCACTTCTGAAGCGACTGGAAAGTGCAGGCCTGATTAACCGGCAGCGAACCCGTCAGGATGAACGCCAGGTTGCGGTGACGCTGACCGAAGCCGGGCAGGCGTTACGGGCCAGGGCTGAAGCCATTCCTGAAGCGGTCAAGTGTGCCACAGCCTGTGATGATGACGCTCTGCTGGCGCTGAAATTACAGCTGGATGGGTTGCGAGATAACCTGAATAAGTCACGATAAATATTGCTGACGGGTGCGCGGCACCCGTTAAACCTCACCGCCTGATTACGGCTGTATAAGTAGTGGGCGATTAAATAGCGTAATGGAGAAATGTCATGTCTTTAGAACAAGTGGTTTACCGCGCCAAAGCCAAAGCAACCGGTGGTCGTGATGGTCGTGCAACCTCTTCTGACGGTGTACTGGACGTGAAACTGGGTGTGCCAAAAGAGATGGGCGGTGCAGGCGGCGAAGTGACTAACCCGGAGCAGCTGTTTGCTGCGGGCTATTCTGCCTGCTTCCTGGGCGCGATGAAGTTTGTGGCGGGCCGTGACAAGATCACCATGCCAAAAGACGCCTGGATCGAAGGTGAAGTGGGTATCGGCCCTATCCCTGATGGTTTTGGTATTGAAGCGACCCTGAACATTCATCTGCCAGAGATGGATGAAGCAGAAGCGCAGAAGCTGGTTGATGCGGCACACATCGTTTGTCCTTACTCAAACGCCACCCGCAACAACATCGATGTCACGCTGAACATTATTCGCTAAGCGTGCTGCGGGCCTGAAACTATCAGGCCCGCACTTTTCTTACTCTGTCATTTTCTCTCTCCTGCTGCTGTCTGCGACAGCCCACCTGGCCGTTCCTGTCCGCTGTGTACAAAAAATGTGCTAATCAGGTCGACAACGATTATTTTCTGGTCTATCAAACGCGACCATGTTTTACTGAGCCACCTCGCGTTATAGCCTGTAAATCCGTTCAGAATTTTCCTTCATCTTGTCCGGTCCGCTTATTCAGCGAACTCTGCCGCGTTTCGGCAGTCACATAAAAGATTTGGTCAAGCGCTTCACACCGGAGAAACACCTTTTTTCATGAATTACATTAAAACCCTGACTCAGCAGAAGTTATCGCTCTTGCTGGCGCTCTATCTCGGTATCTTATTGAATTTGCCGATTTTCTATCGTCGTTTTGACGGTTTTCTCAGGCACTCTACGGTTACGAACTGGCTGACTGCCGTCACCGAGGTAGTGGCCATTGTGGTGCTGACTTTCTTCCTGATGCGTCTGCTGTCGCTGGGAGGAAAGTGGTTTTATCGCGTGCTGGCCACGCTGATTGTGCTGATTTCGGTTGCCGCCGCCTATTACATGGCGTTTTTTAACGTGGTGATCGGCTACGGCATTGTGGCTTCGGTGATGACGACTGACACCGATCTCTCTAAAGAGGTGATTGGTTACCATTTCATCCTGTGGATGGTGCTGGTCAGCGCGCTGCCACTGCTGATGATCTGGCGCAATAAGCTGAGCATGACGCTGAACGAACAGCTGCGTACGCCGGGACAGCGCCTGAAACCCACCCTGATCATGCTGCTCTGCGTGGCGCTGGTCTGGCTGCCGATTCGGTTTTTCGACAAGCTGCAGAAGCATAACGAAGAGATCACTAACATCGATCTGCCGAGTTACGGCGGTGTGGTGGCGCACTCTTATCTTCCTTCGAACTGGCTGGCGGCTGTGGGCCTGTTTGCCTGGACCCGTGTGGATGAGTCGCTGAACAGCCAGGAACTGCTGGATCCGGCGAAGAAGTTTACCTACGTCGCGCCTGCCGGGCTTGATGATACCTATGTGGTGTTTGTGATTGGCGAAACCACGCGCTGGGATCACATGGGGATGCTGGGCTATGAGCGTGACACGACGCCGAAGCTGTCGAAAGAGAAGAACCTGGTGGCATTCCGGGGCGAGTCCTGTGATACCGCGACCAAGCTGTCACTGCGCTGCATGTTCGTGCGCGAAGGCGGCACTATGGATAATCCGGGCCGCACGCTGAAAGAGCAGAATGTGTTTGCGGTGATGAAAGAGCTGGGCTTCACCTCTGAGCTATTTGCGATGCAGAGCGAAGTCTGGTTCTACGATAACATCAACGCCAACAATTTTGCCTTCCGTGAGCAGATTGGTTCAGAGAAGCGTAATCAGGGCAAAGCGGTGGATGACATGCTGCTGGTACCGGAGATGAAAGCGTCACTGGATCGTTTCCCGAAAGGTAAGCATCTGGTGGTGTTGCACACCAAAGGTTCGCACTACCTCTATTCACAGCGTTATCCGCGCAGCTTCGCGAAATATCAGCCGGAGTGTATGGGCGTGGATGAGACCTGCAGCAAAGCGCAGTTGATCAACGCTTATGACAACTCGGTGCTGTATGTCGATAGCATGCTGGATAGCGTGCTGGATCAGCTGCGTGATAAGAAGGCGATCGTCTTCTATGCCGCCGACCATGGTGAGTCGATTAGCGAGAATATGCACCTGCACGGCACGCCGCGTGAGATGGCTCCGCCTGAGCAGTTCCGGGTGCCGATGATGGTCTGGGCGTCAGATAAGTATCTGGAAGACAGTCAGAACCGCAGCAACTTTGAGCGTCTGCAGGCGCAGCAGCGTGTGGGCCGGACCCATCGGCACGTTGAGCTGTTCGATACCATCCTGGGTTGTCTGGGTTACACCTCGCCAGATGGCGGTATTAACCCGGCCAACAACTGGTGTCAGGCACCGGGTAATGGTCAGGCTAAACCGCTGTAATAGTGGTCGAAAAGGGTAAAGCAGGCGGCTGATTCCCGGTAACCGCGTGCTTTCCAGGCGATTGGCGGCAAAAGCATAAAAAGCGGTTGACGCTGATCGGGGGTAGCAGTAACATGCGCCCCCATCGGCGAGTAGCGCAGCTTGGTAGCGCAACTGGTTTGGGACCAGTGGGTCGGAGGTTCGAATCCTCTCTCGCCGACCATATTTAAGAAACCTGTCTGAAAAGACAGGTTTTTTTTCGTCTTAAGAAAAGTGGATGAAAGGTACGGATTTACCGTTGAGCGGGCTTTAGGGAGCATACGTCTGGCAGACGCATCAGGTACTTACAGAAGCATCTCAGACAACTGACAGATCCTAACCCGAGTGACGCTGACAGCAATGAACAATCTCAAGGCGAAGGGAACACGGGCAGAGGAGGAAAGCGTCCCACGCCATGGACGGCGCGGGCCGAGCGTCCATGGATGGTTTAAGCGCCTTTCCGATCTGGCCGTGTTCCCGAAGCAGTCTCGATCTGGCCGCTAAGCATTCACATTATTACCGCTGAGTGGGCTTCAGGGTGCATACGCCTTCCGCAAAGACGCAAAAACACCATCCCTGGCAGGCTCAACGCAGGCGATTACGCACCTCATCCCTGAGGTGAGCCCGTAGCCGGGCCAACGCTTTGCGTTGTTCAAAAACGCTCCCGGCGTTTTTATCCGGGCGGCGCGATGCTTTGCTACAGGCGTATGCTCCCTTCGCTTCACGTCTGGCAGACGCATCAGGTACTTACCTGGGAGCCTCAGACGGCTGACAGATCTAAACCCGGATACATCTGACCGCAGCGCATAAACTCAAGGCGCAGGGAACAGGGGCAGAGGAGGAAAGCGTCCCACGCCATGGACGGCGTGGGCCGAGCGTCCATGGATGGTTTAAGCGCCTTTCCGATCTGACCGTGTTCCTGAAGCAGTCTCGATCTGACAGCCATTCATGCCACATCCTCTTCCCTGAACCTTCCCTCGCTTTCAGCCTCTGGCTATGATTTTCCAGAAAGTTCCAGTAAACCCCATCCACCGCGCATTCTGTTTACCAGCCGTTGTTATCATCACTTACCCGCTGGCAGGCCTTGCCATATAAGAGATGCGATCATAATTCGCGACACATTCTTCTTATGACCGAAAGCGGCAACATGCTGATTTCTTATGCTTCTTTACCAGCATATTCCGCTGGATGAACGTCATAACGCACGGTGAATCGTTCAGTTATTCAACATTTGCCGGTAAAAGTTTTAAGTTTTTTAGCGGTGAGAATCACTAGCGATAGAACAGCCATCCAGCACAATGCACGGAAATCAGACCAGCAGCGCTGTGCATTGTATGGCTTTTAGGCCGAAAGGGTTTTTATTACCGTTGCATGCTATCCCTCACACTCTGTGTAAATAAGTAACCGTTGTATTGACGTTCTTTGCAACTGTTGACAAATTGATGCGTCAATAAACGCACAGTTACGGAATTTTCTGAATGCACCATCTGCATAAGAAAAAACAAAAAAAACGTAGCGTGCTTTAACCACCTGTTCGGTGGTACGCCTGAACCGCATAAAAAAATCAGAGGTCGGGCAATACACACAACATCACATCACAATGGAGCAAAAGCATGATCAACTCCCTGGCTAAATCCGGGATGCTGAAGGTCGGTCTGAGCCTGATTGCTATGACTGTCGCCGCCGGTGTTCAGGCAAAAACCCTGGTCTACTGTTCTGAAGGTTCTCCGGAAGGCTTTAACCCGCAGTTGTTCACCTCGGGCACCACCTACGATGCCAGCTCACGTCAGATCTACAACCGACTGGTTGAGTTCACTATCGGCACCACCGAACTGCACGCTGCGCTGGCAGAGAAGTGGGATGTCAGTGAAGACGGTAAAACTTACACCTTCCACCTGCGCAAAGGCGTGAAGTGGCAGACCACCAAAGATTTCAAACCGACGCGCGACTTTAATGCGGATGATGTGGTGTTCACCTTTGAGCGCCAGCTGGATAAAAACAACGCCTATCACGGCGTCTCCGGCGGCAGCTACGAATATTTCGAAGGCATGGACATGCCGAAGCTGATCAGCAAAATTGAAAAAGTGGACGAGAACACCGTGCGCTTTGTGCTGACGCGTCCTGAATCGCCGTTCCTTGCTGACCTTGGCATGGACTTCGCCTCGATTCTGTCGAAAGAGTACGCTGACAACATGCTGAAAGCGGGCACCCCGCAAAACGTCGACCTGAACCCGGTCGGTACCGGTCCGTTCCAGCTGCTGCAGTACCAGAAAGATTCGCGCATCCTTTACAAAGCTAACCCGGATTACTGGGGCACCAAGCCGAAAATCGATCGCTTAGTCTTCTCCATTACCCCGGATGCTTCAGTGCGTTACGCCAAGCTGCAGAAGGGCGAATGTCAGGTCATGCCCTATCCAAACCCGGCTGACATCGCGCGTATGAAGCAGGACAAAAACATCAACCTGTATGAGCAGGCTGGCCTGAACGTCGGCTATCTGTCGTACAACGTTGAGAAAAAACCGCTGGATAACCTGAAAGTGCGTCAGGCACTGACCATGGCGGTCAACAAAAAGGCGATTATCGAAGCCGTTTATCAGGGTGCAGGTCAGCCTGCTAAAAACCTGATCCCACCAACGATGTGGGGCTATAACGACGACGTGAAAGACTACGCCTACGATCCTGAGAAAGCCAAAGCGCTGCTGAAAGAAGCGGGCATGGCAGATGGTTTCTCAATCGACCTGTGGGCGATGCCGGTTCAGCGTCCGTACAACCCGAATGCGCGCCGCATGGCTGAGATGATCCAGAGCGACTGGGCGAAGATTGGCGTCAAAGCCAAAATCGTCACCTACGAGTGGGGCGAGTATCTGAAGCGCGCCAAAGCAGGCGAGCACCAGACCGTCATGATGGGCTGGACCGGCGACAATGGGGATCCGGATAACTTCCTGGCCACCCTGTTCAGCTGTTCAGCGGCAAAAGATGGCTCTAACTACTCGCGCTGGTGTGATAAATCCTTTGAGGATCAGATTCAGCCAGCTCGCGCCACCGCCGATCAGGCGAAGCGCATCGAGTACTACAAGCAGGCACAGGTTGTGATGCATGACCAGGTACCGGCGCTGATGATCGCGCACTCAACGGTATACGAACCGGTCAGCAAGAAAGTCTCCGGGTACAAAGTCGATCCGCTGGGCGGACACTACTTTGCTCAGGTAGACATTAAAGAATAATTGTCGCCTTTTCCGGGGCGGCTGCGCGTCGCCCCGGCTTTATCTCCCTGTTTTACTGGAAACGGTAGAGGCGCAGCCTGTCTGCGTCGCGGTCGGGCCTACCCGATCGTCAGATGTAAGCAATAACTACCCTCGCGGCGACGGTCGCGCGGACAAGAGAGAACCCGGATTATGCTGCAGTTCATACTCCGACGTCTGGGCCTTGTCATCCCAACGTTTATCGGTATTACATTACTCACCTTCGCATTTGTTCACATGATCCCCGGCGATCCGGTACTCATCATGGCGGGCGAACGCGGTATTTCTCCTGAACGCCATGCACAGTTAATGGCGCTGTTAGGTCTGGATCAGCCGCTGTGGAAACAGTACCTGAACTACATTAACGGCGTATTACATGGTGACCTGGGCATTTCACTTAAGAGCCGCATCCCGGTCTGGGATGAGTTTGTTCCGCGCTTCAAAGCGACGCTGGAACTCGGCATCTGCGCCATGATATTTGCCGTGGCCATTGGTATCCCGGTTGGGGTCATGGCCGCCGTGAAGCGGGGGTCGATTTTCGATCACACCGCCGTGGGGATCTCACTGACCGGCTACTCCATGCCGATCTTCTGGTGGGGCATCATGCTGATCATGCTGGTCTCGGTACAGCTCAACCTGACGCCGGTTTCCGGGCGGGTCGGCGACACCGTTTTCCTGGATGACACCATGCCGCTGACCGGCTTTATGCTGATCGATACCTTCTTCTGGGGTGAGCCGGGCGACTTTCACGATGCGGTGATGCACATGATTCTGCCTGCCATCGTGCTCGGCACCATTCCGCTGGCGGTGATTGTGCGAATGACGCGATCGGCGATGCTCGAAGTGCTGGGTGAAGATTACATCCGTACTGCGCGTGCCAAAGGCCTGACGCGGATGCGCGTGATCGTAGTGCATGCGCTGCGAAACGCCATGCTGCCGGTGGTTACGGTGATCGGCCTGCAGGTCGGCACCTTGCTGGCCGGGGCGATTCTGACCGAAACCATCTTCTCGTGGCCGGGCCTGGGTCGCTGGCTGATTGAAGCGTTGCAGCGCCGTGACTATCCGGTGGTGCAGGGCGGGGTGCTGCTGACAGCAGTACTGATTATTGTGGTCAACCTGCTGGTTGATCTGCTGTATGGCGTGGTTAACCCGCGCATACGTCATAAGAAATAAGGGGGCATCATGTCTGTTGTTGATCCCGGCAGCGTTACCGTTGCACCCAAGCCGATGACCCCGTTTCAGGAATTCTGGCACTACTTTAAACGTAACAAGGGCGCCGTTGTGGGCCTGGTCTACATCATCATTGTGTTGCTGTGCGCCATTTTTGCCGATGTGCTGGCCCCGCATGCCCCTGCTGAGCAGTTCCGCGATGCGCTGCTGCATCCGCCGGTCTGGCAGGAAGGTGGCAGCTGGAGCTACATTCTGGGCACCGACGATGTAGGCCGCGATGTGCTGTCGCGTCTGATGTACGGCGCGCGGCTGTCGCTGCTGGTTGGCTGCCTGGTGGTGGTGCTGTCACTGATTTTTGGCGTGATATTTGGCCTGCTGGCCGGTTATCTCGGCGGCGTGGTCGATGCCATCATCATGCGTGTCGTCGATATCATGCTGGCGCTGCCCAGCCTGCTGCTGGCGCTGGTACTGGTCGCCATCTTTGGCCCTTCGATCGTTAACGCCTCTATCGCGCTGACCTTTGTGGCGCTGCCGCACTATATCCGTCTGACCCGCGCGGCGGTGCTGGTGGAAGTGAACCGCGACTATGTGACCGCCTCCGGCGTGGCCGGTGCCGGTATGCTGCGCCAGATGTTTGTGAATATTCTGCCTAACTGCCTTGCACCACTGATCGTGCAGGCTTCATTAGGTTTCTCCAACGCCATTCTCGATATGGCGGCGCTGGGCTTTCTCGGTATGGGTGCGCAACCGCCAACGCCGGAGTGGGGTACGATGCTCTCCGACGTCCTGCAGTATGCGCAAAGTGCCTGGTGGGTAGTGACCTTCCCTGGATTGGTCATTCTGCTTACCGTGCTGGCATTTAACCTGATGGGCGATGGTTTGCGTGATGCACTCGACCCGAAACTCAAGCAGTAAAGAGGCACCGAGATGGCGTTATTAAATGTAGACAAACTATCGGTGCATTTCGGCGACGATAAAGCACCGTTCCGCGCGGTTGACCGCATCAGTTATCAGGTTGAGCAGGGCCAGGTCGTGGGTATCGTGGGCGAGTCCGGCTCTGGTAAATCGGTGAGTTCCCTGGCGATCATGGGGCTGATCGATTTCCCCGGCAAGGTGATGGCTGAGAAGCTGGAGTTCAACCAGCGCGACCTGCAGAACATCTCCGAACGTGAGCGCCGCCAGCTGGTGGGCGCCGAAGTGGCGATGATTTTTCAGGACCCGATGACCAGCCTGAATCCCTGCTACACCGTAGGTTTCCAGATCATGGAAGCGATCAAGGTGCATCAGGGCGGCAATAAACGCACCCGGCGTCAGCGGGCGATCGACCTGCTGAATCAGGTTGGTATTCCCGATCCCGCGTCACGGCTCGATGTCTATCCGCACCAGCTGTCGGGCGGCATGAGCCAGCGTGTGATGATTGCCATGGCGATCGCCTGTCGGCCTAAGCTGTTAATCGCCGATGAGCCGACCACGGCGCTCGACGTGACTATTCAGGCGCAGATCATCGAACTGCTGCTGGAGTTGCAGCGGCAGGAGAACATGGCGCTGATCCTGATTACTCACGATCTGGCGTTAGTGGCAGAAGCGGCGCACCACATTATCGTGATGTATGCCGGTCAGGTGGTGGAAAGCGGTAAAGCGACCGATATCTTTAAGGCGCCGCGCCATCCTTATACGCAGGCGCTGCTGCGTGCGCTGCCGGAGTTCGCGGCCGATAAAGCACGCCTGGCCTCGCTGCCTGGCGTGGTACCGGGCAAGTATGACCGCCCGATTGGCTGTCTGCTTAATCCACGCTGCCCCTATGCGACTGACCTTTGTCGTCAGGAAGAACCTGAACTGCGCACCATTCCAGGACGCCAGTCCAAGTGTCACTATCCGCTGGACGATGCCGGGAGACCAACTTATGAGTCATGAAACCACGAAAGATCAGTTCCTGCTGCAGGCGATTGATCTGAAGAAGCACTACCCGGTGAAGAAGGGGCTGTTTGGTCAGGAGCGTCTGGTCAAAGCGCTGGATGGCGTCTCTTTTAATCTGGAACGCGGCAAAACGCTGGCGGTGGTAGGCGAGTCAGGCTGTGGTAAATCCACGCTGGGCCGCCTGCTGACGATGATTGAAACCCCGACCGAAGGGCAGCTTTACTGGCACGGTCAGGATCTGCTGAAACATGATCCCCAGGCGCAGAAGCTGCGTCGCCAGAAAATCCAGATCGTGTTCCAGAACCCGTACGGCTCACTCAATCCGCGCAAAAAAGTAAGCCAGATTCTGGAAGAGCCGCTGGTGATTAATACCCAGCTGACCCGCGCGGAACGCCGCGAGAAGACGCTGGAGATGATGGCAAAAGTCGGCCTGAAAACCGAGCACTACGACCGCTACCCGCACATGTTCTCAGGCGGGCAGCGTCAGCGTATCGCCATCGCACGTGGGCTGATGCTCGATCCGGACGTCCTGATTGCCGATGAGCCGGTTTCGGCGCTCGACGTGTCGGTGCGTGCCCAGGTGCTTAACCTGATGATGGATCTGCAGCAGGATATGGGGCTTTCGTATGTCTTTATCTCGCACGATTTGTCGGTGGTGGAACACATTGCCGATGAGGTGATGGTGATGTATCTCGGCCGGTGCGTTGAGAAGGGCAGCAAAGAGGCGATTTTTGCCAACCCGCGCCATCCTTATACTCAGGCTTTGCTGTCAGCGACGCCGCGGCTTAATCCAGACGACCGTCGTGAGCGCATTAAGCTGACCGGCGAGCTGCCGAGCCCGCTCAATCCACCGCCGGGCTGCGCCTTTAATGCGCGCTGCCACCGACGTTTTGGCACCTGCGTGCAGTTGCAGCCGAAGCTGAAAAACTATGGCGGACAGGAGATTGCCTGCTTCGCGGTTGATCAGGATGAGAATCAACCGGTCGGCGTGGCAGAAAAGGTCAGCTGAGGATTGGCAGCGCATTCTGGTGTTTACAGACCGCACAAAATTGAAAGCGATGGGAGCACAGGCCTGTAGCAAAACTTTGCGCCCCCCGGACAAAAACGCCGGGAGCGTTTTTGAACAACGCAAAGCGTTGGCCCGGCTACGGGCGCACCTCAGGAATGAGGTGCGTACTAAAAAAACCGGGAGCGTTTTTGAACAACGCAACGCGTTGGCCCGGCTACGGGCGCCCCTCAGGGATGAGGTGCGTACTAAAAACGCCGGGAGCGTTTTTGAACAACGCAACGCGTTGGCCCGGCTACGGGCGCCCCTCAG
>NZ_JBLWNV010000015.1:0-135529 GCF_048452805.1 Pantoea sp. K16
AGAGTCAACCTCTTTCTCAGAAGTTTTTCTCCGGCGGCGCAGTCTCCTGTGCCTCCTGACCCGTTTTCCGTTGCCGGTTTGCCGTGTCAGTGGAGGCGCATTATAGGGAACGGCTCAGATAGCGCAAGTGCAAATTGAGACTTTTTTTCTGTTCGTCTGAAATTTGCACAAAAGCGCCGTTTTACCCCTTTTTAATGCGCGCCGGAAGCTCTGCCAGGCTATTAATCACCCAATCTGCTGCTGCTTCACCTTCAGCAGTGACCGGTTTGCCGCTGCGCACCAGTACTTTCTTGCCGACACCGGCAGCCTGCCCTGCCAGCATGTCTTCCAGCTTGTCACCCACCATATAAGAAGCGGCCATATCAATATTCAGTTCTTCCTGCGCCGTCAGCAGCATACCCGGCTGAGGCTTGCGGCAGTCACAGGCCTGACGGAACTCTGCTACTGTTGCTTCAGGATGGTGAGGACAGAAATAGATGCCATCAAGATCAACATCGCGATCGGCCAGCGACCAGTCCATCCATTCTGTCAGCCGCATAAAGGTATCTTCAGTAAACATACCGCGCGCGATGCCAGACTGATTGGTCACGACCACCAGCGCAAAACCCATTGTCTTAAGTTGTTGCAGCGCTTCAATCGTGCCGTCAATAAACTGGAAGTCATCGATCTCATGGACATAGCCATTGTCGACATTAAGGGTGCCATCACGATCAAGAAAAATAGCGGGGACTTTATTCGCCACGTAGAAACTCCTGCTGTAAAAATTGCCGATCAGTATCGCATGATTGCTATAAAAGGGAGAATGTCAGATTGAATCACTTCCATTGATTTAGACGTCTGGATGCCTTAACATCCATCCAGCTTTTATACCGAATAAAAGCGACGAGGCTTCCCACACCACGGACAACGCAACACGATAATAAATAACATAATGATTAAACTAGAAAATATCACCAAGGTGTTTCAGCAAGGCACGCGGTCTGTTCCGGCGTTAACGGATGTCAGCCTGCACGTGCCTGCCGGACAGATTTATGGCGTTATCGGTGCTTCCGGTGCCGGTAAAAGTACGTTGATTCGTTGCGTTAACCTGCTGGAGCGCCCTACTTCGGGCCGCGTACTGGTAGACGGTGCTGATTTAACCGCACTCAACGAACGTCAGTTAACTCAGGCGCGCCGCCAGATCGGCATGATCTTCCAGCACTTTAATCTGATGAACTCCCGTACCGTCGCGGGCAACGTCTCTCTTCCACTGGAACTCGGTAATCTCTCCCGCGCTCAGATCACGGCTCGCGTAACTGAGCTGCTGGAACTGGTGGGATTATCAGACAAGCATGATGCGTGGCCCGCCAATCTGTCGGGCGGACAGAAGCAGCGTGTCGCGATTGCCCGCGCCCTGGCCAGCAATCCCAAGGTTCTGCTGTGTGATGAAGCCACCAGCGCACTGGATCCCGCGACGACCCGCTCTATTCTGGAATTGCTTAAAGACATTAACCGCCGGCTTGGGCTGACGATTCTGCTGATCACCCATGAAATGGATGTAGTGAAACGCATCTGCGATCAGGTTGCGGTCATCAGTCACGGTGAGCTGATTGAGAAAGATAGCGTCAGTGAGGTCTTCTCTCATCCTAAGACACCGCTGGCGCAGCAGTTTATTCAGTCTACGCTGCATCTGGATATTCCGGATGATTACCAGCAGCGCCTTTCTGCCACCGCCGCTGAAGGCACCGTGCCCCTGCTGCGACTGGAATTCACCGGTAAATCGGTTGATGCGCCGCTGCTGTCTGAAGCCGCCCGCCGTTACAACGTGAATAACAACATTATCAGTGCCCAGATGGATTACGCCGGTGGCGTGAAGTTCGGCATTATGCTGGCCGAAATGCACGGCACAGAAAGCGATACCCGCGAGGCGATAGCCTGGCTGAAGGAGAATCATGTGAAAGTAGAGGTGTTAGGTTATGTCTGAAGCGATGATGTGGTTGCTGGGACGGGGCGTGTGGGAAACGCTGATGATGACCTTCGTTTCTGGATTTTTCGGTTTTGTGCTGGGTCTGCCGGTCGGCGTTTTACTCTATGTCACCCGTCCGGGCCAGATTCTGCAGAATCAGGGACTTTATCGCGTGCTCTCCGCGCTGGTGAATATCTTCCGCTCCATTCCTTTCATTATCTTACTGGTCTGGATGATTCCTTTTACTCGCGTAATCGTCGGCACCTCAATCGGACTGCAGGCGGCCATCGTGCCGTTGACCGTTGGCGCGGCGCCGTTTATCGCACGTATGGTTGAAAATGCCTTGCTGGAACTGCCAACCGGACTGATTGAAGCGTCACGTGCCATGGGCGCCACGCCAATGCAGATCATCCGTAAGGTTCTGCTGCCGGAAGCGATGCCTGGCCTGGTGAATGCTGCGACCATCACCCTGATTACCCTGGTTGGTTACTCCGCCATGGGTGGCGCGGTGGGTGCCGGTGGTCTGGGCCAGATCGGTTATCAGTATGGTTATATCGGATATAACGCCACTGTGATGAATACGGTATTGGTGTTGTTAGTGGTTTTGGTGTATCTCATTCAATTCTGTGGCGACCGCATCGTGCATGCGGTGTCCCATAAATAAGCCAGCAATATCACATTATTAAGAAGGAAAGGATATGTCTTTCAGATTCAAGAAAATTGCCGCTGTGGGTGCACTGATTGGCGCGATTGCGCTGGCAGGATGCGATCAAAAAGAGAAAGACCCTAACCACATCAAAGTGGGTGTGATTGTCGGTGCTGAGCAGCAGGTTGCTGAAGCAGCGCAGAAAGTTGCCAAAGAGAAATATGGTCTGGACGTTGAGCTGGTCACCTTCAACGATTACGTACTGCCGAATGAAGCGCTGAGCAAAGGCGATATCGACGTCAACGCCTTCCAGCACAAACCGTATCTGGATCAGCAGATCAAAGATCGTGGCTACAAGCTGGTTTCAGTGGGTAACTCCTTCGTCTACCCAATTGCGGGCTATTCGAAAAAGATTAAGTCACTGGATGAGCTGCAGGATGGCGCTCAGGTTGCTATTCCAAACGACCCGACCAACCTGGGCCGTACGCTGCTGCTGCTGCAGAAAGTGGGTCTGATCAAGCTGAAAGATGGCGTGGGCCTGCTGCCAACCTCACTGGATATCACTGAAAACCCTAAGCATCTGAAAATTGTTGAGCTGGAAGCGCCGCAGCTGCCACGCTCACTGGACGATCAGCAGATCGCGCTGGCGGTTATCAACACCACCTACGCCAGCCAGATTGGCCTGACGCCAGCCAAAGATGGCATTTTCGTCGAAGATAAAGATTCACCGTACGTGAACCTGATTGTGGCGCGCGAAGATAATAAAGATGCGGAAAACGTGAAGAAATTCGTCAAGGCTTACCAGTCTGACGAAGTCTACGATGCCGCTAACAAAGTCTTTAACGGCGGCGCGGTTAAAGGCTGGTAATTCAGCTGTTCATCTCCTTAAGGGCGGCGCTATGCCGTCCTTTCTGTTATTGGGTGCCCTGCCCGACTTGTTATTTATTCTTGTCCTTGTTTCAATAACGCCACTTTTTGAAACCTGAGGATGTTGCCATGCGTTTTTTACCGCTCTGCTTGTTAGCATTGATGCTGACAGGGTGTGTTCATGAGTATCACCCGATAAGCAGCGCACCGTCCCGGCCGCAGCAATCCAGTGAACCCACCCGCAAGCCTGTGTCACGACCGGCACCGGTTAAGCTCTATACTGATGCCGCCGATCTGGTCAGCAAGCCATTCCGCGATCTGGGTGAAGTCTCCGCTGAAGATTGCCAGATGAGTAATCAGAACTCCCCAGCCAACATCGCTACTGCACGTAAACGCCTGCAGATCAAAGCGTCACAGATGAAAGCCAATGCAGTGCTGCTGCATCAGTGTGAAATCGTCACCGGCACGCCAGGCTGCTATCGTCAGGCGGTGTGTCAGGGTTCGGCACTGAAAGTCAGCAATCAATGAGTGAATTCGCCTTTGCGCAAATTGGGGTAATCCGCTCACCATGGAAGGAGAAGTTTGCCGTGCCGCGCCAGCCAGGGCTGGTGCAGGATGGCGGCGGCGAACTGCACCTGCAGCCACCTTACAATCAGCCGGAAGCGGTGCGTGGACTGGAAGCGTTCAGCCACCTCTGGCTGCTGTTTGTCTTCCATCAGACGATGGAGGGCGGCTGGCGTCCCACGGTTCGCCCTCCCCGGCTGGGCGGCAATGCGCGCATGGGTGTATTTGCGACACGTTCAACGTTCCGTCCGAATCCCATTGGCATGTCGCTGGTTGAGCTAAAAGGTATCAGGATTGAAAAACAGCAGGTGATCCTGCAGCTTGGCAGTCTGGATCTGGTCGATGGCACCCCGGTGGTGGATATCAAACCTTATCTGCCCTTTGCCGAAGCATTGCCCCATGCCCAGGCGGGTTTTGCTCAGGCGGCACCTGCGGCTGATATGCCGGTTCGCTTCTCCGAGCTGGCACAACAGCAGCTCCACCAGCAGTCGCGCTACCCCAATCTGGCTCGCTTTATCAGTGAAGTGCTGGCACAGGATCCCCGTCCCGCTTACCGTCAGGGCGAGACACAGACGCGGGAATATGCGGCCTGGCTGATGGATTTTAATGTACGCTGGCGCATTGACGATGCCGGTACTGAAGTGATCGCCATCGACCCGCGTTAAAACCCGCTTTTGAGCCGGTGATCTCACTGGTACACTAGCCGCCAGCAAAATTCTGTCTGTGACTTTCCGATCAACTGGAACCGTAATCAATGCGTACTACTCAATATCTGCTCTCTACTCAGAAAGAGACGCCTTCCGACGCTGAAGTGATCAGCCACCAGCTGATGCTGCGCGCCGGTATGATCCGCAAACTGGCTTCTGGCTTGTACACCTGGTTACCGACCGGGGTTCGCGTGCTGAAAAAAGTCGAAAACATCGTGCGCGAAGAGATGAACAACGCGGGCGCGGTTGAGATTTTAATGCCGGTTGTGCAGCCCGCCGACCTGTGGCAGGAGAGCGGTCGCTGGGAGGAGTATGGCCCGGAACTGTTACGTATTGCAGATCGCCACGAGCGTCCGTTCGTGCTGGGTCCGACGCATGAAGAGGTGGTCACTGACCTGATCCGCAATGAGCTGAGCTCTTATAAGCAACTGCCGCTCAACCTCTATCAGATCCAGACCAAATTCCGTGATGAAGTCCGTCCGCGCTTTGGCGTGATGCGTTCACGTGAATTCATCATGAAAGATGCTTACTCGTTCCACGTTTCGCAGGAGTCGCTGCAGGAAACGTATGACGCGATGTACCGCGCCTATAGCCAGATCTTCAGCCGTATGGGTCTGGATTTCCGCGCCGTGCAGGCCGACACCGGCTCGATTGGCGGCAGCGCCTCCCATGAGTTCCAGGTTCTGGCGCAGAGCGGTGAAGATGATGTGATCTTCTCTACCGATTCTGATTACGCGGCCAACATTGAGCTGGCCGAAGCCGTCGCACCCGCTGGTGAGCGCGCAGCGCCGTCGCAGGAGATGCAACTGGTCGAGACGCCAGACGCAAAAACCATCGCGGAGCTGGTTGAGCAATTCAATGTGCCTGTTGAAAAAACAGTGAAAACGCTGATTGTTAAAGGTGCCGAAGAGAGCGGCCACGCGCTGGTTGCCCTGCTGGTACGCGGCGATCATCAGCTTAATGAGATCAAAGCGGAGAAGTCAGAGATCGTTGCGTCACCGCTGGTGTTCGCGACCGAAGAAGAGATTCGCGCCGCAGTGGGTGCCGGACCGGGTTCAATCGGCCCGGTTGGTCTGCAGATGCCTGTGATTGCTGACCGTACCGTGGCGAAGATGAGCGACTTCAGCGCCGGCGCCAACGTCGATGGTAAGCACTACTTCGGCATTAACTGGGAGCGCGATCTGCCGCTGGCCAGCGTTGCGGATATCCGTAACGTGGTCGAAGGCGATTTAAGCCCGGATGGTAAAGGTACGCTGCAGATTAAGCGCGGCATCGAAGTCGGTCATATTTTCCAGCTCGGCACCAAGTATTCTGACGCGCTGAAAGCGTCTGTTCAGGGCGAAGATGGCCGCAATCAGGTGATGAGCATGGGCTGCTACGGCATCGGCATCACCCGCGTTGTTGCGGCAGCCATTGAGCAGAACCATGACGACCGCGGCATTATCTGGCCAGCCGCACTGGCACCTTTCGAGGTTGCGATTCTGCCAATGAATATGCAGAAATCGTTCCGGGTTAAAGAGCTGGCGGAAGAGCTGTATGCCACCCTGCGTGCCAAAGGCGTTGAGGTTATTCTGGATGACCGTAAAGAGCGTCCGGGCGTGATGTTCGCTGATATGGAACTGATCGGCGTGCCACACACCATCGTCATTGGTGACCGCAATCTCGATAATCAGGAGATTGAGTACAAATCACGTCGTGCCGGTGAGAAGCAGATGATTAAGCAGGATGAAATTGTTGAATTCCTGCTGAAGGCTCTGAATAAGTAAGTTCTTAGCGTTAATCAAAGCGGGCTGAATCTGGCCGCAACAGATGAGCTCAACGCGAAGGGAACCGGGTCAGGAGAGGAAAGCGTCCCGCGCCAGGGACGGTGCGGGCCGAGCGGCCATGGATGGCTTTAGCGACTTTCCGATCTGACCCCGTTCCCTGAGCAGGCTCGAACTCTTCGCCGCTCGCCCCTGACGTTGTAAGTACTCAAACGCCCCGCCTGCGGGGCGTTTTTTATTGTACCTTGCCGCGCATCGATTTAGTTGAACTGCGGCGGGCTTTTCCTTCCAGACGGCGCTCTTTTGAGGCGCGGGTCGGCCGCGTGGCGCGCCGGGCTTTTTCCACGGTACTCAGCTCCTGGATCAGATTAACCAGACGTTGCAGCGCTGCTTCACGATTCATCTCCTGACTGCGATACTCCTGCGCCTTGATCACCACAACGCCATCACCGGTAATCAAATGATGAGTGGCGGTGAGCAGCCGCTCTTTATAAAACGCGGGCAGTGAAGAGGCAGCAATATCGAAGCGCAGATGAATGGCGGTGCTGGCTTTATTGACATGTTGTCCGCCTGCGCCCTGAGCACGAATCGCCGTCAGCTCAATCTCACTCTCCGGAATCTCAACCGAACGGGATAGCATAATCATAAGCTCGCTCCCCACACCTTAACCACGTTGACCTCCGATAACCTGTTCATCAAATTAACCTTTTGTGCTCTGATTTACTCCGCCTCAGACAGCGGAATCTGTCACTTTAGCAGTGATTCGCGCACTGTTCCTGCTTTACGCAGGCTGATTTCCTCTAAATGGCTATGATATAGTCGCCAGTTAACCAGAGTATTTACGCTCTGCCGAGGAGGGCCACGTGCAAAATTATTGTGAGTTAGTTCGCCGGAAGTATGCCGAAATCGGCAGCGGGGATTTAGGTTACATACCGGATGCGATTGGCTGCGCATTGAAGGCACTTAATGATGTTGCCGCAAATACTGAGCTAAACTCTTCTGTCAGGGAACAGGCGGCCTACGCCGCTGCTAACTTATTGGTGAGCGACTATGTTGATAAATGAAGCGTACCAACCTATCAATTGCGATGATTACGATAATCTGGAACTCGCCTGCCAGAACAACTGGATGCTGTCGCTGGAAATGAAAGATGGCGAGCAGCTTAAGGCAAAAGCCAAAGAGATCTTTTCACGTAAGAACGTTGAATATCTGGCTATCGATCTTTCCGGTGAACATCGCGAATTACGTCTCGACCATATCGCAAGCTTCACCCATCCCGAGTTGGGTACGGTGGTTGTCAGCGCAGAGTAACCTACGCATTCAGGGCGGGACCTTTCCGCCCTGTTAAACTTCAGGGCTGCAACGAACTGTAGTACGCCGCTAAATCCGCCATATCGCTGTCACTCAATCCCGCCACAAACGCCTTCATGACTTCAGCCTGACCGCCACTGCGTTCGCCATTTTTATAGGCCTGCAGCGCATGTTCCAGATAAGGTGCGTGCTGCCCGGCCAGGTCAGGATAGAGCGGCACCGCCGCTTTTCCTGCTGCGCCATGACAGGCCATGCAACTGCCCGCTTTCTGTGCGCCGCGCTGCGCATCACCCGCTGCCCATGCCGGTAACACGGTGACCGCTAAACAGGCAATAAGCCACTGTTTCATTATTGTTGTTCTCCTGCGCCGCATGCTCCGTCCCAGACTATCTGCCAGCCCTGCTGATTAGGGGCCGCGCCATCACGGGTGACAAAAAGAGTCGGAACGCAGACCAGCGTCTGGTTATAAAAAATTAACGGCAGCCGTTCACGCTGCCACGGCGGTATCTGTAACTCCTGCCACAGTTTTTTCATTTCCCTTCCGCCACGACGGCCCACCAGATGGACATGACCCTGTGCGTGAAACCGCACGCTGACCTGCTCATCCGGCTCAGGATAGCGCAACAGGCTCTCTGACTGGCTGGCACGCAGCGTGCCAAGGTTCTGCGGTAACGCCAGCGGCTGGCAGAGATCGGGCCATGCCAGCACGGTGTCGCGCAGTGAACTGAACAACGGCAGCCAGTAGAGCTGCTGACGGTAACGACGGAGTTCAGCCTGACCGAATCGCAGCCGGGGCTGCGCATCCTCCCGGCTCGCCATCACTTCGTCGTGGATGCGTTTCAGCGCTTCACGGGACGGCATCGCCCCACCCTGTCCGGCGATCCAGCGCCGCAATAAGGCATTAGCACGCAGCTCACTCATGGCCATTATGGGTGGAAAGTGCAGGCTGCCATCAGGCTGGATCAGCTCTGCCAGTTGCCCGGTGAGCAGTTCATCCAGCAACTGCTCCTGCTCACTGCATAACGCCGCACTGCGGGCCGCTGCCTCGGCAAAATGGGGCCAGCGCTGGTGAAGCTCAGGCAGCAGCCGCTGACGCAGAAAGTTGCGGTCGTAGCGAAGATCCTGATTGCTCTCATCTTCAATCCACGCCAGCTGATGCGCGTCGGCATAGGCTTCAAGCGACTGTCGCGTCTGATTCAGCAGCGGACGCACCAGCTGATGAGAACCCAGCGTGCGTGTCGCGGGCATCGCTGCCAGCCCGGCGGGACCACTGCCGCGCTTCAGCGCCAGCAGGAATGTTTCGCACTGATCGTCGAGGTGCTGCGCTGTGAGTAACACTTCGCCCGGCTGCAGTGCCGCACTCAGCGCCTGATAACGGGCAGTGCGGGCGGCTGCTTCAATGCCGTTTTCCCTGCCATCAACGTTAACGCGGAGCACTTCACAGGGCAGCTGCCACTGCGCGCAAATCGTCTGGCAATGGGTTGCCCAGCGATCGGCATTCGGGCTAAGCCCATGGTGAACATGCAGTGCCCGCAGGCGCAACTGAGGATGCTGCTGCTGCCAGCCGCGAAGCTGATGCAGCAGCACGGTTGAATCCAGTCCACCGCTGAATGCGACCACCAGGGCGGCATCAGGTTGCAAAAGGTTGTCAAAAGCGGGCAAAGACATGGCAGAATCCAGAAAATCGGGCCACTGAATGTCGCCCGCTGAGCGCGCTATTTTACGCCTGATAAAGCTCCAGCGGCAAACCATCCGGATCGGCAAAGAAAGTGCATTGTTTACCGGTCAGGTCATCAATGCGAATCGGTTCGCAGATAACGCCTTTATCGGCCAGCGTCGCGACGGCAGCGGCAACATCCGGCACGGTAAAGGCCAGATGACGCAGGCCACACGCTTCAGGATGACTGACCCGCGCCGGCGGCTCAGGAAAAGAGAACAGCTCAATGGTGTAGCGATCCTGTAGGGCAAGGTCGCCTTTCCAGGATTCCCGCGCTTCGCGGTAATATTCGCCCATCAGACGGAAACCCAGTACGTCACAATAGAATGCTTTGCTGCGCTGATAGTCAGAGGCGATGATGGCGATGTGGTGAATAGCGGTTAACTGCAACATGTTCAATTCCCTGATTCGGGCAGGCTGTCCGCAGACACCCTGCCGCTGATAGTCGTTTAAAGGTTTATGCGAGGTCGTTTTTCAGCACGCGGACGCGATACTCGCCCTCTTCGGTCAGGCTGGCGCCGTGAATATCCGTTTCGAAGCCCGGATAATGCCGTCCAATGCTGCACAGCATCAGCAGAAAATCGAGCACCGCGCGGCTCTTCTCAGTAATCATCTCGCCTGGCATCACCAGTGGAACGCCTGGCGGATAAGGCAGAATCATATTGGCCGACACCCGCCCGACCAGTTCGCTGAGATCCACCGTTTCGATGTTGCCCTTCACCTGCTGCTGAAACGCCTGATGCGGCGTCATCTTCATTTCGGGCAGGACATCAAATGCCTGCAGCATCAGACGCGGCAGATCGTGATGGCGGATCAGCTGATGGATCCCCTGCGCCAGTGTCTGAATGCGCATATTGCGATAGAAGTCAGGATCTTCGGCATAGAGATCCGGCAGCATGTTTTTCACCCGCAGATTAAGATCGTAGGCGCGTTTGAACTCGGTCAGTCCGCGCAGCACGCTCATTGCTTTGGTTTTGTCGATGCCGATGCTGAACAGGAACAGCAGGTTATAGGGACCGGTTTTCTCCACCACGATGCCGCGCTCATCCAGAAACTTCGCCACCAGCGCCGCCGGGATCCCCTCTTCCGCCATCTTCCCCAGTTCGCTCATGCCCGGCGTCAGAATGGTGACTTTGATCGGATCCAGGTACATGTGATCGCGATCGGCCTGAGTAAATCCGTGCCACTCTTCGTCGCCGGGCTGGATCGGCCAGCATTGCGCTTCGTCAACCTCTTCCGGTTGCCAGATATCAAAGAACCAGCTGTCGGACTCTTCGCGCAGGCGCTGGATCTCCCGACGGAAGTGCAGCGCGCGCTCCACCGAGCGATTGATCAGTCGTTTACCGGGATTGCCACGCAGCATGGCAGCAGCAGTTTCAATAGAGGAGACGATGGCGTAATTGGGCGAGGTGGTGGTGTGCATCATGTAGGCTTCGTTAAACGTCTGTTCGTCGTAGTCGCCCTTAATGTGAATCATTGATGCCTGCGAAAACGCCGCCAGCAGTTTGTGGGTCGATTGCGTCTCATACACCACTTTTCCCGGGATGCGGTCGCCACTCATGCCACTTTTACCGGCGTAGATCGGATGGAAATTAGTGTAAGGCACCCAGGCTGAATCGAAATGAATCGACGGTACATCCAGTGTCTCTTTGATGTACTGGGTATTGTAGAGCAGCCCATCATAGGTGGAGTTGGTGATCACCGCATGAACCGGCCACGTGGCACGGTCGGTGGCAGCCACCTTGAGCGAAATACTCTCGCGGGTGAACTCCTGCTTCGGGATACCGCCGAGAATACCCAACGCATTGCGGGTCGGCTTCAGCCAGATGGGGATAAGATCGCTCATCATCAGCAGATGGGTCAGTGACTTGTGGCAGTTGCGATCGATCAGCACGGTGCTGCCCGCCGGTGCGGCATACATGCCGACAATTTTGTTCGACGTTGAGGTCCCGTTGGTCACCATGTAACTCTGCTCGGCGCCAAAAGTGCGTGCAATGTACTCCTCCGCTTCAAGGTGCGGACCGGTGTGATCAAGCAGCGAACCCAGTTCGGTAACGGAAATTGAGATGTCCGATTTCAGGGTATTGGCCCCGAAGAAATCGTAGAACAGGCAGCCCACCGGGCTCTTCTGAAACGCGGTACCCGCCATATGGCCCGGCGTGCAGAAGGTGTACTTGCCCTCTTTCACATAGGTGAACAACGCTTTAGTCAGCGGCGGCGTAATGTGGTCGAGATAGTCATCGGTATATTGCCGGATATGCAGCGCGATATCGTCGGCGGCATTCAGCGCGTACTCAAAAAAGTGCAGCGGCATGCGCATCTCATTGACGCTGATATCCATCTGAGAGTGGGTGTTGATAAAGGCGTACAGCGGCAGGTATTCGTTGAGCTGATTAATCTCACCGCAGAGTTCCGGACTGTTGTGCGCGTCCCAGTCGAAGATGACGCCGCTGATACGCGGATTGTGCTCGATCAGTTTCAGCAGATCGTCACTGTTTTTCGGGTAAAGCAGCCTGAAGCCTTGCAGATTTAACGCCGCGTCGAGTTCGCGTAACGGTTCATCTTTATAAAACACGCCGTGCGCGCCCATGATCGCCAGAATATTCAATGCCCATCTCCCTGATTATTGTGGAACCGGACAAGCATAACCGCTAACCCGCGGAAGGTGTAGCAAGGCGGCTATCGGATGGCGCTGAAAGAGAGGGGAATAGCGTGCAGAGATAAACCGGCGGCATAAAAAAAGCGGACCGGAGTCCGCTTTTATTGATGGGGCTAAATCAGGCGTAGCCGTAGCTCATCAGGCGCTGATAACGACGATCCAGCAGCTCTTCAGTGCTAAATCCATCGAGATCGGCCAGATCGGCCAGCAGCTGCTGCTTCAGTGACTGCGCCATATCAACCGGACGGCGATGCGCGCCACCCAGCGGCTCAGGGATCACCGAGTCAATCAGCTTCAGCTCTTTCAGACGGTGAGCGGTAATGCCCATCGCTTCAGCGGCCAGCGGCGCTTTGTCAGCGCTTTTCCACAGAATAGATGCACAGCCTTCCGGCGAGATCACTGAATAGGTGCTGTACTGCAGCATATTCACTTTGTCGCCCACGCCAATCGCCAGCGCACCACCTGAACCGCCCTCACCGATGACCGTACAGATCACCGGCACTTTCAGGCCAGACATTTCACGCAGGTTGCGGGCAATCGCTTCAGACTGCCCACGCTCTTCCGCGCCCACACCCGGATAGGCACCCGGTGTGTCGATGAAGGTGATGATTGGCATTTTGAAACGCTCAGCCATCTCCATCAGGCGCAGCGCTTTGCGATAGCCTTCCGGTGCTGGCATGCCGAAGTTACGGCGAATTTTCTCTTTGGTCTCACGGCCTTTCTGGTGCCCGATGATCATCACCGGACGTCCATCAAGACGTGCAATCCCGCCCACAATCGCTTTGTCATCGGCATAAGCACGGTCGCCCGCCAGCTCATCGAAATCGTCGAAGGCGTTGCGCACGTAGTCAAAGGTGTAAGGACGCAAAGGATGACGCGCCAGCTGAGCGATTTGCCATGCGCCCAAATCGGCGAAGATTTTACGGGTCAGCTCAACGCTTTTCTCACGCAGACGCTGAACTTCTTCATCCAGATTAACGTGTTTATCATCCTGACGACCAATTGAGGTCAGCGAATCGATCTTCGCTTCCAGTTCTGCAATTGGCTGTTCAAAATCCAGGTAATTAAGACTCATAATGTTCCTGTTCTAGTCAAACTCCAGTTCCACCTGCTCCGATCCAATCAACGAGCGCAGATCGTTAAGTAAACGATCGCTGGGCGAAATTCGCCACGCTGCACCAAAGCGCAGCTTCGCTCGCGCGTCGGCTCTCTGATAGTAGAGATGCACCGGAATAGTCCCTGATCGATGAGGTTCCAGAGACTGACGGAGTCGGTTTAATAGCTGGTCATCAATTTGCCTGTCCGTCAGCGAGATAGCAAGTCCGCGCGCGTATTTTTCGCGAGCTTCGTCGATGTCCATGACTTCACGAGCGGTCATTTTAAGGCCACCACTGAAGTCATCAAAGCTGACCTGTCCGCTGACGATCAGAATTCGGTCTTTCTCCAGCAACTGCTGGTATTTATCTAACGCATCGGTAAATAACATCACCTCAAGACGACCGGAGCGATCGTCCAGAGTACAGATACCAATTCGGTTGCCGCGTTTGGTGACCATTACCCGTGCCGCGATCACCAGACCGGCCGCCACGGTAATTTTACCCCGATCGGTAGGATGCATATCTTTCAGCCGCACCCCGCCAACGTAACGCTCAATTTCTTTCAGGTACTGATTAATCGGGTGGCCGGTAAGGTAAAGCCCCAGCGTTTCCCGTTCGCCATCCAGCTGCACCTGCTCAGGCCACGGCGTGACGCTGGCGTACGATTTCTCAACCTGTTCCGGCTCTTCCGCCAGTACGCCAAACATATCAGCCTGGCCAATCGCTTCCGCTTTCGCGTGCTGATCGGCCGCTTTTAACGCGTCACTGAGTGAACTCATCAGCGCAGCACGATGCGGTCCAAGGCGATCAAAGGCCCCGGACATGATCAATTTTTCCATTACCCGACGGTTGATCTTTTTGGTGTCGGTACGGGCGCAGAGATCAAACAACTCGCGGAAATAACCGCCTTCGTTACGGGCGTCGATGATCGCTTCGATCGGGCCTTCACCGACGCCTTTGATCGCGCCGATACCGTAAACGATCTCGCCCGCGTCATTAACATGGAACTGATAGAGACCGGAGTTGATATCAGGCGGCAGGACTTTCAGTCCCATCCGCCAGCACTCATCGACCAGGCCAACCACTTTCTCGGTGTTATCCATATCGGCGGTCATGACCGCAGCCATAAACTCAGCCGGATAGTGCGCCTTCAGCCACAACGTCTGGTAGGAGACGAGTGCGTAGGCCGCAGAGTGTGACTTGTTAAAGCCATAACCTGCAAATTTTTCTACCAGATCGAAGATCTTCATCGACAGTTCCCCGTCGATGCCCATACTTTCGGCACCGTCGCGGAATACAGAACGCTGTTTGGCCATCTCCTCGGGTTTCTTTTTACCCATGGCGCGACGCAGCATATCCGCACCGCCCAGCGTGTAACCGGAGAGAACCTGGGCGATCTGCATCACCTGTTCCTGATAGAGGATGATGCCGTAGGTCGGTTCCAGCACCGGTTTCAGGCTTTCATGCTGCCACTGAATGTCGGGATAGGAGATCGCTTCACGGCCATGCTTACGGTCAATGAAGTTATCCACCATGCCGGACTGCAGTGGGCCGGGACGGAACAGCGCCACCAGTGCGATCATATCTTCGAAGCAGTCGGGCTTCAGACGCTTAATCAGATCTTTCATGCCGCGCGATTCAAGCTGGAACACCGCGGTGGTTTCCGAGCGCTGCAGCATATCGAAGCTTTTCTTATCATCCAGCGGGATAGAGGCGATATCGATCGGCTCCAGTCCCTGCTTTTCCCGGCGCGGGTTGATCATCTTCAGCGCCCAGTCGATGATGGTCAGCGTACGCAGACCCAGGAAGTCGAACTTCACCAGGCCGGCATATTCCACATCATTTTTATCGAACTGGGTCACCGGGAACTGCCCATGCTCATCGCAATAGAGCGGCGCAAAATCGGTGATCTTCGTTGGCGCAATGACCACGCCGCCCGCATGTTTACCGGCGTTACGCGTGACCCCTTCCAGCTTGCGCGCCATGTCGATCAGCGCTTTAACCTCTTCGTCCGCGTCATACATGGCGGGAAGCTGCGGTTCAGCAATAAAGGCTTTTTCCAGCGTCATGCCGGGATCGGGCGGGATCAGTTTTGAAATGCGGTCAACGAAGCCGTAAGGATGTCCCAGCACGCGGCCCACATCGCGAATGACCGCTTTCGCCGCCATGGTGCCGAAGGTAATAATCTGGGAAACCGCTTCACGTCCGTACATATCTGCAACGTGTTCGATCACCTGATCGCGCTTCTCCATGCAGAAGTCGACGTCGAAATCGGGCATCGAGACGCGTTCCGGGTTCAGGAAGCGTTCGAACAGCAGGTCAAATTCCAGCGGATCGATATCGGTGATTTTCAGCGCATAGGCCACCAGCGAACCGGCACCGGAACCACGCCCCGGCCCGACCGGCACGCCGTTGTCCTTGGACCACTGGATGAACTCCATTACGATCAGGAAGTAGCCGGGGAAACCCATCTGGTTAATAACGTTGAGTTCAATCTCCAGACGTTCATCATATTCCGGGCGTTTCTCAAGGCGTTCGGCTTCGTCCGGGAACAGGAACTCGAGACGCTCTTCCAGACCCTCACGGGATTTCACCACCAGATAATCTTCGGTGGTCATGTCACCGGTCGGGAACTGCGGCAGGAAGTATTCGCCCAGCCGGACCGTGACGTTACAACGCTTAGCAATCTCTACGCTGTTTTCCAGCGCTTCCGGGATGTCCGAGAAGAGCTCGCACATCTCTTCTTCGCTGCGCATATATTGCTGAGGACTGTAGTTGCGCGGACGCTTGGGATCATCCAGCGTATAGCCGTCATGAATGGCAACGCGAATTTCGTGCGCATCGAAATCTTCTGCATTGATAAAGCAGACTTCATTGGTGGCAACCACCGGTATTCCCTCTGCAATCGCCAGTTCAACTGCCGCATGCAGATAGCTCTCTTCGTCCTGACGGCCGGTACGAATCAGCTCCAGGTAGTAGCGATCGGGGAAATGTTGCTGGTAAAACGACAGGCATTGCGAAACCAGGGCATTGTTGCCGCGCAGCAGGCTGCGACCCACATCGCCACGCCGTCCGCCCGACAGCAGGATTAATCCTTCCTGCAATTCAATCAGCCAGTCGCGGTCGATGATCGGTCCGTCCACGCCATACCCACGCTGATAGGCACGGGAGATCAGCAGCGTCAGGTTCTGATATCCGGTATTACTGGACGCCAGCACAGTAAGCTGTGTCAGTTCATCCCCCATCAGCTCACTGGCAACGTTGAAATCGGCACCAATGACCGGCTTTATCCCTGCGCTGTGCGCGCCACCGTAAAATTTCACCAGGCCACAGAGGTTAGTGAAGTCGGTAATCGCGATAGCCGGCATGCCAAGGGCAGCCGCCTTCTTGATTAACGGCCCGGTTTTCGCCAGGCCATCAACCATCGAATAGTCACTGTGGACACGCAGATGTATAAAACGGGGTTCAGCCATATCAGTTTCCGGTTAAAACAGCGTCAGGCTATTAAAGAGTAAGGGTCTGGCGTGCAGCCAGTACTTCAGCATCGAGCAGCGCATTGCGTACGGGCGCAAAACTGCGACGGTGGTGCGGCGTGACGCCATACTGCGTCAGTTTTTCCATATGCAGCGCCGTCGGATAACCTTTGTGCTGCGCAAAACCATACTGCGGGAACAGCAGATCGAGTTCGGTCATCTCCTGGTCACGCGACACTTTGGCGATGATCGATGCTGCACTGATTTCGGCAACCAGACTATCCCCTTTAACTACCGCCTGTGAAGGCATTGGCAATGCCGGGCAACGATTACCATCAATCAGCACATAATCGGGCTGAATGCCAAGGCCAGCTACGGCGCGCTGCATCGCCAGCATAGTGGCATGCAGAATGTTGAGCTGATCGATCTCTTCAGGCTCTGCGCGTCCCAGACTCCATGCCAGCGCTTTCTCTTTGATTTCGTCATACAACGCGAGGCGGCGCTTTTCAGACAGTTTCTTCGAGTCGGCCAGGCCGGTAATCGGGTTTGCCGGATCGAGGATCACCGCGGCAGTAACGACCGCGCCAACCAGCGGACCGCGCCCCACTTCGTCCACACCGGCAATCAGTCTGGCGACAGGATAGATAAAATCAGGCATTCACCAGCTCCAGTACCGCATCCGCTGCCTGCTCATCGGCGTTCCAGCGGATCTGTTGATGTAATTCATGAAACGTCTGCAGGAGTGTTTCTCGCTCAGGCCCGGCATGCAGCAGCGGATCTAACGCTGCGGCCAGGGCTTCAGGCTGACACTCATCCTGCAGTAACTCTTTGACCAGCTCACGCCCTGCCAGCAGGTTTGGCAGCGAGACGTAAGGGGTTTTGACAAGCCGTTTCGCCAGCCAGAAGGTGGCCGGCTTCATGCGATAACCGACGACCATTGGGCATTTTGCCAGCATGCACTCCAGTGCGGCAGTGCCTGACGCCAGGAGTGCGGCATCGCTCGCAATCATCGCCTCACGTCCCTGACCATCAAGCAGATGCATCGGCAGTTCGGGGGCGGTTTCGGCTTTAATCTTCTCAAACTGTTCGCGGCGACGGGCGTTGACCAGCGGCACCACGATTTCCAGCGCCGGATAGTGACGACGCAGCAACTGAGCGGTTTTCAGAAAATCGGCGCTGAGCATTTCCACTTCCGCACCCCGGCTGCCGGGCAGCAAGGCCAGGCAGAGCGCATCATCGGCAATGCCCAGATGACGGCGTGCAGCCAGCTTATCGGGTTGCAGCGGCATGGCATCCGCCATGGTGTGACCGATAAAACGACAGGGAACGTTATAGCGATCGTAAAAAGCTTTTTCAAATGGCAGGAACGCCAGCACCAGGTCGGTGTTACGACCAATCTTAAAGACACGCTTTTGCCGCCATGCCCACACCGAGGGGCTGACATAATGGATAGTGCGAATGCCAGTGCGTTTAAGATTGCCTTCCAGCGTGATATTGAAATCGGGCGCATCAATCCCGACAAAGACATCGGGTCGGAGTTCGGTAAAACGCCGGGTGAGATCGCGACGGATTGTCAGCAGGCGTCGCAGGCGACCGAGCACCTCGACAATGCCCATCACCGCCAGCTCTTCCATCTCATACCAGGCTTCACACCCTTCTGCCTGCATCAGGGGACCCGCCACGCCGACAAAGCGAGCATCCGGATGACGGGCTTTCAGGGCACGGATCAGACCTGCACCAAGAATATCGCCGGAGGTTTCTCCGGCGACCAGGGCAATCGTTAAGGGACGCGCTGACATGGATTAACGAATTAATCCACGGGTTGAACGGGTGAAGAAATCGTAGAAAGGTTGCACTTCGCTGTGCTGCTGTGCGATGGCTTCGATCTCCGGTTTCACTTCCTCCAGCGTTCTGCCGCTGCGATAGAGCAACTTGTAGGCGTTGCGGATAGCGTGCAACGACTCTTTGCTGAAGCCACGACGCTTGAGACCTTCGATATTGATCCCGAACGGCGTAGCGTGGTTGCCCTGCGCAATAACGTAAGGCGGCACATCCTGCGCCACGCCCGAACAGCCGCCAACCATCACGTGAGCACCGATGATGCACCACTGATGTACCGCTGTCATGCCGCCAATAATGGCGAAATCATCGACCGTCACGTGACCACCCAGGGTGGCGTTGTTGGCGAAGATACAGCGGTTGCCAATCACGCAGTCATGCGCGATGTGAGCATTAACCATCAGCAGATTATCGCTGCCCACTGTGGTGACCTGGCCACCCTGCGTGGTGCCGCGATGAATCGTCACGCTTTCACGGATGCGGTTACGATCACCGATCTCAACCCGTGTTGGCTCACCGGCATATTTCAGATCCTGATTCACTTCGCCAATTGAGGCGAACTGATAAATCTGATTATCTTTACCGATGCGCGTGTGGCCGTTCACCACAACATGTGACTTCAGTACCGTTCCTTCACCGATCTCAACATTCGCACCAATAAAGCAAAACGGGCCAATGTGAACGCGGGCGCCAATAATAGCGCCCTCTTCGATGACAGAACTGGGATGGATAGTGGCTGTTGGATCAATCACGAATTATGCCTCCCGGCTGCGGGCACACATCATGGTCGCTTCACAAACGATTTTACCGTCGACAGTCGCCACGCCTTTAAAGCGGGTCAGACCACGGCGGGTTTTCTCGAAAGTGACTTCCATGATCATTTGGTCGCCTGGTACCACAGGGCGCTTGAAACGGGCACTGTCGATACCGGCAAAGTAGTAGAGTTCGCCTGGCTCCAGTTTACCTACGCTTTTAAACGCCAGAATACCGGTAGCCTGCGCCATCGCTTCCAGGATCAGAACGCCAGGAAAAATCGGTTTACCAGGGAAGTGCCCCTGGAAAAACGGTTCATTAACAGAAACGTTCTTCACTGCACGCAGGTATTTGTGCTCTTCAAATTCCAGCACGCGGTCTACCAGCAGAAACGGATAGCGGTGCGGCAGCAGCTCTAAAATCTCTTCAATTTTCAGAGTATGAGTTTCAGTAGTCAAAATACTCTTCCTGTCCTAAAAATCTGATGACATCAATAACACGGCCTGCACAGATCAAAATGATCTTCCGCAGGCCGCAAATAGGTTCTGTGGCGCCGGGCTTCCCTGCTTAACATTTTTATTATGAAAGCCGGTCAGTTTTGGGATGGCGGTTAGTCGTCTTTGCCGACCTTGCGCTCGATGGCTTTTAAGCGTTTGCTTATGTCATCGATGTTCATCACCAGCGCTGCAGTTTTGCGCCAGGTTTTGTTGGGTTGCAGCGGAATGCCTGATGAATAGACACCAGGCTCTGTGATAGGACGCATGACCATACCCATACCGGTCACCGTTACTTTGTCACAGATTTCCATATGGCCGTTAATGACGCTGGCACCGCCAATCATACAGTAACGCCCAATTTTCAAACTACCCGCCATGATCACACCGCCTGCAACCGCAGTATTGTCGCCAATAACTACGTTGTGAGCGATCTGGCACTGGTTGTCTATGATAACACCATTGCCGATCAGAGTGTTATCCAGCGCACCGCGATCGATAGTGGTGCAGGCACCTATTTCTACGCGATCGCCGATTATCACTGCGCCTAACTGCGGGATTTTCACCCAGTTACCACGATCGTTGGCATAGCCGAAACCATCAGAACCGATGACGGTACCTGACTGAATCAGGCAATCCTGACCGATTTCAATTTCGTGATAAACAGAGACGTTGGCCCAGAGACGGGTACCGCTGCCGATACGGGTTTTTTTGCCAACAAAACATCCTGCACCAATGACCACGTTATCGCCCAGCTCAACATCCGCTTCGATCACCGCATTGGCGCCAATGGCGACGTTGCTCCCGAGTCGGGCTGAGGGATCGATCACTGCACTGGGGGCAATATTTTGCGCTGGCTGTGGCGTGGTATCGAGTATTTGTGCCATACGCGCATAGGTCAGGTAGGGATCTTTCACCACCAGCGCTGCGGTATTGCACCACTCCAGATCCGCTTCCGTCAGCACCACGGCTGAGGCCTTAATCAGGGCGAGTTGCTCGCGGTAACGGCTGTTTGCAAGAAAAGTGATTTGGCCAGTTGTGGCGGATTGCATAGAAGCAATGCCGGAGATGACGATATCGCCATCTCCGTGCAATTCTGCATCCAACTGCTGGGCTAAATCAGCCAGTCGAATAGATGACATGAATTATTTAACCTGTTTCAGCACGTCAGCAGTGATGTCTTTTGCGTTTGACGCATAAGCCACCGCGTTAGCGTCGATCACGACGTCGTAACCATCGCTGTCAGCGACTTTCTTCACGGCATCCTGAATACGGCTCAGCAGCTTGTTACGCTCTTCCATCTGACGACGGCGATTATCCTGCTCAAAAGACTGGGCTTTTGTAGAGAAAGCTTCACGCTGAGACATGACATCTTTTTCCATACGGCTGCGTTCGCTCGCCTTCATGGTAGAACCGTCACGCTGCAGACGCTGCATTTTGGTTTGCAGATCGCGCTCCTGGCTCTGCAACTCAGTTGCACGGCCTTTGAACTCGTTTTCCAGCTGTTTAGCAACAGTCGCACGTTGCGGTAACTGTTGGAAAATGCTGGACACGTTTACCACTGCAATTTTGTCGGCAGCCTGAACACCAGCGGAGACCGCTAAAGCAAGACCCAGACCTGCGGCACACAACAACTTTTTCACTATAAACTCCTTACCATCAACGTTTGTGTCAGCGACACAGTGTTTGCCCCGGAACAGCAACAGGTGCTGTCCGGCAGCAATACTTCAGCTATGCATCCATGCTCAGAACATTACCAGGTTTTACCAATGTTAAACTGGAACTGCTCTGACTTGTCTCCATCGACTTTCTTCATCGGCTGGGCGTAAGAGAACACCAGCGGGCCGAGCGGTGACATCCACTGTAGCGCAACACCGCTGGATACACGGATATTGTTTGGATCGCTGTAGTCAGGAATGCCCGCCGCACGCGTTTCTGCGGTATTTTCCCAATGGGTATCCCACGCTGTACCGGCATCGACAAACACCGAGGTACGAACCGAGTTAGCATACTTCTCGCTCAGGAACGGCGTTGGCGTAATCAGCTCAAGGCTGGCAATCGCCATGGCGTTACCGCCCACCGCATCGTCAGACTTACAGACGCCATTTGGATCGGCGATTCGGCAGTTCGACGAGTTGTTATTTAAGTAGGCTGCTTTCGGTCCAATGGTGTTGGACTGGAAGCCACGCACGGTGCTTGAACCACCGGCGTAGAAGTTCTCGTAGAACGGCATTTCTTTGCCGTCGAGACCATCGCCATAACCTACGCGACCACGGCCTAACAGCACCCAGGTACGATCCTGGTTAATCGGCACATACTGCTGAGTATCCAGCGTGGCCTTATAGAAGCTGTTATCCGAGCCCGGAATCGTCACCTTACCGTTCAGGTTGGTACGGTTACCGGACGTCGGGAAGAAGCCGCGGTCCAGGGTGTTATAAGTCCAGCCGTAGTTAAAGGTGAAGTCATCTGCTGAGAAATCACCTTCATCATTGAGCTGCTGCGGCTTGCCGACCGAGTCAAGATAACGCCACATCGCCACCTGAGGCTGCATGTTTGACAGGTCATTGTGGACATAGCCCAGACCGACACGCAGGGTGTTGTTTTCGTTAACCGGGAAGCCAAGCGTGCCATCCAGACCATAACTTTTGTTGGTATAGTCAGAAAGGTCCGCGTTATCTGCTTTAAAGTCGTTGTAGAACAGACGACCACCCAGACTGACACCATCAACGGTGAAGTAAGGGTCAGTCAGCGAGAATTCAGCATAGGTCTGGTAATCGTTCTTGGTCCCGCTGATGCCCACGGTATTACCGGTGCCCAGCCAGTTATCCTGCGTGACGCCGACCTGGAAGCTCACACCACTTTCGGTGCCGTAGCCGACGCCGAAGTTAAAGGTACCGGTGTTACGCTCTTTAACCTTGTAGACCACGTCAACCTGGTCTGGCGAACCTGGCACACGCTGAGTATCCACATCAACGGTTTCAAAGTAACCGGTACGGTTCAGACGCTCTTTACCCTGTTCAACCAGATCGCTGCCCAGCCACGCGCCTTCCATCTGACGCATTTCGCGACGTAACACGGAGTCTTTCGACGTGTCATTGCCTTCGAAACGGACGTTACGGACATAATAACGATTACCCGCATCCACATTAATATGCAGTTTTACGGTTTTGTCGGCGTCGTTGATTTCTGGCTGTGTTGCCACGCGCGGATAAGCATAGCCGTAGCGGCCCAGCAGTTTCTTGATGTCATCTTCCATTTTCGTGACTTTGGCGCCGTTATAAAGCTCGCCCGCCGGAATCTTGGTCAGATGTTCAATTTCTGCTGAATGGCCCGCCATGCTGCCATTGACGATCACGCCTGCGATTTTGTACTGGTCACCTTCGGTGATGTTCACCGTGATGTAGATGCCTTTTTTATCAGGCGTCAGGCTGACCTGCGTTGAATCGATGTTAAAGCGTGCATAGCCACGATCCAGATAGAAGCTGCGCAGGGTTTCAAGGTCACCCGCCAGTTTCTGCTTCTGATATTTACGATCGCCGACCACGTTCCACCATGGCACTTCATCGCGCAGCTGGAAGCGGGAAATCAGCTCATCGGAGCTAAAGGCTTTATTACCGACGATGTTGATCTGCTGAATTTTTGCAGAGACACCTTCAGTAAAGACCAGCTTCAGATCCACACGGTTACGCGGCAGTGGCGTGACCACGGCTTTCACGTTGGCGGTATATTTACCTACGCTGTAGTAGAAATCCTCAAGTCCCTTCTCGATAGAGGAGATGGTGGTACGGTCCAGCGCTTCGCCGACACGGACACCTGAGGCTTCCAGATTTTGTTTGAGCTGATCCTCTTTCACCGCTTTGTTACCGGTGAAGGTAATGCTGGCAATGGTAGGACGTTCTTTGACCTGGACAATCAGCGTTGTACCGTCTCGCAGGACCTGAACATCCTCAAAGTTGCCAGTAGCGAACAGCGAGCGAATGGTATTTCTGACATCATCGTCATTCACCGTATCGCCAACCCGTACTGGCATGCTCAGCAGAGCCGCGCCGACGGCGACTCGCTGCAGCCCTTCGAAATGAATATCCTTCACTACGAAATCGTCTGCACCGTAAACGGTGGCGCTGCTAAACAGCAGCGACGCTATGAGCAACTTTTTCATCGCCATCGTTGTTATGCGTTTTCCTAACACATCCCTCGAATGTTCGCGTTCCAGCGGTTACAAACGTGAGAAATCATTGAAAAGTGCAAGCCCCATTAACAGCACCAGTAAAATTGAACCGATGCGATAACTAAAGTCCTGAACTCGCTCGGACACCGGTCCACCCTTGATCTTTTCGATCGCCAGGAAGAGCAAGTGCCCACCATCTAAAACCGGCAGAGGGAACAGGTTGATGATGCCCAGGTTGACGCTAATCAACGCCAGGAACATCAGGTAGTAAATCAACCCATACTCTGCTGACAACCCTGCACCCTGCGCAATCGAAATTGGCCCGCTCAGGTTGTTCAGCTTCACATCACCGGTTATTAACTTGCCCAGCATGGAGACGGTGAGCTTCATCAGTTGCCAGGTTTTTACACTAGCCTCACCGATAGCCGCAAACGCGCCATACTGTCTTACCGTCTTGTACTCTTCTGGCAGAGGAACAATGCGCGGAATGACACCCGCAAATCCCGCTTTACTGCCAGATTTCGCTTCTGGCGTCATCGTCAGCGCAATAGACTCACCGCCGCGATCCACCTCAAGCGCCATGCTTTTGCCGGGGTTATCCCGGACCTGCGTGACAAAAGTCTGCCACTGCGATAATGGCTGACCATCGACTTTAACGATCCTGTCGCCTGCTTGCAAACCGGCTTCACTGGCTGGCGAGTTCGCCTGCACTTCTGCCAGCGTGGTCTCAATCTGCGGACCGCGTGGCTGAATCCCTAACGCGACGACCGGATCCTGCTTATCAGGCTCAAACTGCCAGTTACGCAAATCCAGCTGTTTCTGCTGGGTCGCGTCCTCGCCAAATCGAGCCACCGTTAAGGTGGTGCTGCTGTCGCCGATTTTACCCACCAGCGCCATACGCACAGCATCCCAGTCAGGCGTTTCGATACCGTCAACAGCCTTAAGTTCCATGCCGGGCGTAATTTGAGCTTCCGCAGCCACCGAACCGTTTAAAATTTCACCGATTACCGGGCGCACGCCGGGCACGCCGTGAATAAACACAACCCAGTAGGCAAAGATGGCAAAGATGAAATTAGCGACAGGACCTGCCGCAATGATGGAGGCGCGTTGCCAGACGGCTTTGTTGTTAAAAGCCTGATGACGAAATTCGGCTGGCACGCTTTCAACACGCTCGTCGAGCATTTTAACGTAGCCGCCAAGGGGAATCAGCGCGATGACAAATTCGGTGCCGTGGCGATCACGGCGCTGCCAGAGCGACTTACCAAAACCAATGGAAAAGCGCTCAACTTTGACGCCACAGCGACGAGCGACCCAGAAATGGCCAAACTCATGAACGGTAATTAATACGCCCAGCGCAACGATAAAGGCGACGAAACTCCAGAGTATGCTCAACATCTTTGCCTGTCCTTAAAGGGTGCGAAACACCAGCAGCAATAAACAGGCAAACACCGGCACCGCCGCAGTCAGACTATCAATACGATCAAGAATGCCACCGTGACCAGGAATCAGATTACCACTGTCTTTGATGCCCGCTTCACGTTTAAACATGCTCTCAGTGAGGTCGCCCAGCACAGAGGCCAGCGTCGCGATAATCGCGCAAATCACCAGCGTACCGGTGGAAACCGTCAGTGGCGCCAGCGTCGCAAACAGCACTGCAATCAGCGCCGAGGTGACCAGACCGCCCAGGAAGCCTTCCCAGGTTTTGCCTGGTGAGACCTTTGGCGCCAGCTTGTGCTTGCCGAACATCTTGCCAAACATATAGGCACCTGAATCCGCTCCCCATACCAGCAGCAACACAAACAGCAGCCACCAGGCACCGGCGAAGTGGTCGGTGTCATAGTGATACTGGCGCAGCGCCACCATGCCCCAGAAAAAAGGGACCAGCGTTAACACGCCAAAGAGTAAGCGAAGTGGACGCGAATGGCGCCAGAAGGCCGCAGAAGCGGGATAGGAGAGCACCAGCAGCAGTGCAACGATCCACCACACCAGCGACGCCCAAAGCGATGTCGCGATCTGTGGCAGATGCACCGTGTGTTGATAAGGTGGCAGCGTAAACTGCATCAGCGCCAGCAGCAGACCACAAAGTACAGCCAGCCAGACGCGCTGTTGCCGTGATGCCATCCCTGCAAACTGGCCCCATTCCCAGGCTGCCAGCATGCAGATAACGATGGTTGTCAGGGCGAAGCCAACAGGCGGTAACCAGAACAGTGCAGCTATTACCAGCGGAATTAATATCAACGCGGTAATCAGACGAGACTTCAGCAAAGGTTACCCCCAGATTGCTCAGGCGCCGCCTGGTGCAGCGCCGCCAAAACGACGCTCCCGCAGAGAGAATGCATTCAGTGCACCTTCAAAAACGTGTTCATCGAAATCCGGCCAGAGCACATCGGTAAAATAGAATTCAGCATAGGCAATCTGCCACAGCAGGAAGTTGCTAATCCGATGCTCTCCCCCGGTCCTTATCACTAAATCCACTGGCGCCAGCTCCTGCATACAGAGCTGCGACGTCAGGCTCTCTTCGGTAATCTGGTCAGGTCGCAGTAATCCTTCCTGAACCTGTTCAGCCAGTTTTTTCACGCCTTCGATAATATCCCAACGGCCGCCATAGTTGGCAGCAATGTTGAGCGTCAGGCCACTATTATTTGCGGTCAGCGTCTCAGAACGGCGAATACGTTCCTGAATACGCGGGCTGAAACGGCTGGTATCGCCAATGACGCGTAAGCGAACATTGTGTTTGTGCAGGCTCTTCACTTCACTATCAAGCGCCCAGACAAAGAGTTCCATTAACGCGGTGACTTCCTGCGGCGGACGACTCCAGTTTTCACTGCTGAAGGCGTAAAGCGTCAGGGCTTCAAGATTGTTACTGACCGCAAAGCTGACGGCACGGCGTACCGATTTAACGCCAGCTTTGTGGCCTGAAATGCGCAATTTTCCCTGATTTTTGGCCCAGCGGCCATTGCCATCCATGATGATAGCGACGTGGCGCGGACCGTTTCCCTGCTGGTCATCAGTGTTGTTGTGATTGTTAGACGACATAACGCTTAACCAATTCCTTTCATCAGAAATGCTGTGGTTTCTGAATACATTGCGCCCGATTCAAATCCCGACACACTCTCAGTGCCGGGCCACACCGAATTCGGTGACAGACCGTGAAACGCGAGCCAGCGACTATATCATTTTCACCTGAAGCGAACAAATGGCCTCATAACGATCGGCATCACGACGTGAAACGCGGCAACATTTCTGTCGCCAGCGCGCGCGCAGTGCGATCGATTTCAAGGACAGCGTCCACCGAATCCGGCTCCGGACACACTTGTGCCGCCATCACCTCACTATTAAGCGCGGCAATGTCGGTGAAGCGGATCTGGTGATTCAGGAAAGCCGCGACGGCAACCTCGTTGGCTGCATTCAGCGTGGTGGTCGCCGCCTGCCCTGCATCACAGGCATCAATGGCCAGTTTCAGACAGGGGTAGCGACTAAAATCAGGTTCTGCAAAGGAGAGCGCCGACATGCGGGTAAAATCCAGCGGCGTCACGCCTGCATTGATGCGCGAAGGCCAGGCCATGCTGTGGGCAATCGGCGTACGCATATCAGGAGAACCTAATTGAGCCAGCACGCTGCCATCGCAGTATCGCACCATGGAGTGAATCACCGACTGTGGGTGGAGTATCACTTCCATCTGCGCTGCGCTGGCATTAAACAACCAACGGGCTTCAATGTACTCAAGACCTTTATTCATCATGGTGGCCGAATCGACAGAGATTTTTCTCCCCATCGACCAGTTCGGATGTGCACAGGCCTGATCTGGCGACATGGCGCTGAGATCCGCTAAATCTGTGTCACGAAAAGGACCACCCGATCCCGTAAGGATAATCGACTCAATGCCATTATCCCGCAGGTCAGCGTAACCTAACTGATGCTGGATGGTAGCCGGTAAACTCTGAAAAATGGCGTTATGCTCGCTGTCGACCGGTAGCAACTGTGCGTTATGATGACGCACGGCCTCCATAAACAAACGGCCGCAGGTGACAAGCGATTCTTTGTTGGCCAGCAGCACCGTTTTTCCGGCGCGAATGGCCGCCAGCGTTGGCAGCAAACCCGATGCGCCGACGATCGCCGCCATCACCTGATCCACCTCATCCAGCGCAGCCAGCTCACAGGCTGCCTGAACGCCGGAGAGCACTTCAGTATTGACCCTGATTGCTCTCAGTCGCTCACGCAACGCAGCGGCGGATGCCTCGTCTGCCATGCAGGCGAAGCGCGGTGTAAAGGCCGCACACTGCTCGGCCATCAGCGCCACGTTATGGCCGGCAACCAGCGCCGTAATCTGATAAAGCGCCGGGTTGGCGCGCACCACCGCCAGCGTACTGGTGCCGATAGAGCCGGTGGATCCCAGCAGAGTTAATCGCTTCATGAAGCTATCCGTGTGAAGTCAGCGTGCCCAAAGGCACAATGTAAAACGCCGCCAGATGTCGCATTCATACGAATACCTCTCTGTACGGCGTTTTGTCCGGCAGTGATGGGATTAGAAATCCATCAGCTCCGTCTCTTTTTCTGACAGTGCAGCATCAACTTTCTTGATGTACGCATCGGTCATTTTTTGCACTTCATCCTGCGCACGACGTTCGTCGTCTTCGCTGATCTCTTTATCTTTCAGCAGCGCTTTGATTTTATCGTTGGCATCGCGACGGACGTTACGTACCGACACACGGCCCTGCTCGGCTTCGCCGCGCACGATTTTAATCAGATCTTTACGACGCTCTTCTGTCAGCGCAGGCAGCGGAACACGGATGTCGGTACCGGCTGAACTTGGGTTCAGACCGAGATCGGACTTCATGATCGCTTTTTCGACTGCCGGACTCAGTGACCGATCAAACACGTTGATTTTCAGCGTGCGTGAATCTTCCACAGTGACAGAAGCCAGCTGACGCAGTGGCGTCGGCGTGCCGTAATATTCGACGACGATGCCGTCGAGCAGCGAAGGTGAAGCACGACCGGTGCGCACTTTGCTGATGGTGGTTTTGAATGCTTCAACGCATTTTTCCATGCGCGTGTCAGCATCTTTTTTGATGTCGTTAATCACGTTGAAACCCTTGGATTCGGTTTGACCTGGCCAGTTCCGGCGTAACCGGAAGCGGGATCGATAATCATCGATAATCCTGACTGGTGCGCGATGCATTATCATCGCGCTGACAGAATATACCTTATTTTATCTCGCCTCGGGTATTAATGCGTAATCAGGGTGCCTTCTTTTTCACCCATCACTACGCGACGCAGTGCGCCAGGCTTATTCATGTTGAAAACACGGATAGGTAATTTGTGGTCACGCGCCAGGGTAAAGGCCGCAAGATCCATCACTTTCAGCTCCTGATCCAGCACTTCAGCATAGGTCAGTTGCTCATACAGCGTTGCGTCCGGGCTTTTCACCGGATCCGCAGAGTAGACGCCGTCCACTTTGGTCGCTTTCAGCACGACGTCCGCTTCAATCTCAATGCCGCGCAGACACGCTGCAGAGTCAGTGGTGAAGAACGGATTACCGGTACCGGCGGAGAAGATCACCACGCGGTTGTTACGCAGCAGGCTGATTGCTTCTGCCCAGCTGTAGTTGTCACAGACGCCATTCAGTGGAATCGCTGACATCAGGCGTGCATTCACATAGGCGCGGTGCAGTGCATCACGCATCGCCAGGCCGTTCATCACGGTTGCCAGCATACCCATGTGGTCACCCACAACGCGGTTCATGCCGGCCTGCTGCAGGCTCGCTCCACGGAACAGGTTCCCTCCGCCAATCACCACGCCAACCTGGATGCCCAGTTCAACCAGCTCTTTTACCTCTTGTGCCATGCGGTCAAGCACACTCGCGTCGATACCAAAACCTTCAGCGCCTTGCAGGGCTTCGCCGCTGAGTTTAAGCAGGATACGTTGATAAACAGGTTTTGCGTTGGTCGCCATGGTCAGTTCTTCCTGGAAGATTGGGTGTAAAGGAGAAGTAAATTCTGATCGATCATCCGCTTACCGCAATGAAATTGCTATTGGGATGAAACTGAAAACGTATCTGTTGCGATTTACAGACAAAAAAGAACCGCCATCTGGCGGTTCTTTCAAAGCATTAAGACTGTTTGGACATTGCTGCAACTTCTGCAGCGAAGTCAGACTCAACTTTCTCGATGCCTTCACCGACTTCGAAGCGGATGAAGTTGATAACGTCAGCGCCCTGCTCTTTCAGAGCCTGGCCAACGGTTTTGCTTGGGTCGATAACGAAAGCCTGACCAGTCAGAGAGACTTCGCCGGTGAATTTCTTCATACGGCCTTCAACCATCTTCTCTGCGATCTCTTTTGGCTTGCCAGACTGCATCGCGATGTCCAGCTGAACCTGGTACTCTTTATCAACCACGTCAGCAGAAACGTCTTCTGGCTTAACGAATTCAGGCTTGCTTGCCGCAACGTGCATCGCGATCTGTTTGATCAGATCTTCGTTAGCGCCTTTGGTTGAAACCAGAACGCCGATACGTGCGCCGTGCAGGTAGCTGCCCAGCTCTGCGCCTTCCAGGATAGCAACGCGACGGATGTTGATGTTCTCACCGATTTTAGCAACCAGTGCAACGCGCTCTTCTTCGAACTGCGCTTTCAGAACTTCAACGTCGGTAACGCGATCAGCTGCAGCCACATCCAGAACTTTGTCTGCGAACGCCTGGAAACCGCCATCTTTTGCAACGAAGTCAGTCTGGCAGTTTACTTCCAGAATCACGCCGTAGTCGCCAACGATCTTGGTTTTGATTACGCCATCAGCAGCAACGTTGCCTGCTTTTTTCGCTGCTTTGATTGCGCCAGACTTACGCATGTTCTCAATCGCCAGCTCAATGTCGCCATTCGCTTCAGTCAGCGCTTTTTTGCAATCCATCATGCCAGCGCCAGTACGCTCACGCAGTTCTTTTACCAATGCAGCGGTAATGTCAGCCATTCCAGAATCCTCGGTTCGTGCCTGTGTACGTTTGCACCAGCAGACACTTATTTGCGGAAAATTTACTCTGTCCCGCCGTCCGGTTGGGGGCGTAACAGACTTAGATAAAATAAAGGGGCCAGTATAGGCCCCTTACAGATCACATCTGAATGCTAAGGGCTCTTATGCAGAGCAAACCTTATTAAGCGTTTTCTAAAGACGCTTCTTCAGCTTGCTCAGCCAGGTCCTGAGAGCGGCCTTCGCGAACGGTGGTCGCAACGGCAGTCAGGTACAGGTTTACAGCACGGATCGCATCGTCGTTACCTGGGATAACGAAATCAACGCCATCTGGATCTGAGTTGGTATCAACGATAGCAAATACCGGGATACCCAGGTTGTTTGCTTCTTTGATTGCGATGTGTTCGTGGTCAGCATCGACAACAAACAGCGCGTCTGGCAGACCGCCCATATCTTTGATACCGCCCAGGCTGTTTTCCAGCTTGGCCAGCTCACGCGCACGCATCAGCGCTTCTTTTTTGGTCAGTTTGTCGAAAGTACCATCCTGAGACTGAATCTCCAGATCTTTCAGACGCTTGATTGACTGACGCACGGTTTTCCAGTTAGTCAGCATGCCACCCAACCAGCGGTGGTTTACGAAGAACTGGTCGCAGCTCAGTGCAGACTCTTTTACCGCCTGAGCAGCAGCACGCTTAGTACCTACGATCAGGATCTTACCTTTACGGGAAGAGATCTTGTTCAGTTCAGCCAGAGCTTCGTTGAACATAGGTACAGTTTTTTCCAGGTTGATGATGTGAACCTTGTTACGAGCACCAAAGATGAATGGCTTCATTTTTGGGTTCCAGTAACGGGTCTGGTGACCGAAGTGAACACCAGCCTGGAGCATGTCGCGCATGGAAACAGTTGCCATGATAAAACCTCTAAAGTTTGATTGGGGTTGGGCCTCCATGTATCCCATACGACCGACCTCTTTCAAGGCACCCCGGCGTATGTGTCGATACATGTGTGTTTTATTACACATAATGAGAGTTATGCGTTTCCTGCTGACCGAAACGGCCATACAGAGAATCGTCGGCGCGCTTTATACCACAACCAGCCCAGGGACGCCAATAAATGATCGCTGACGGAGGTCAGCGCGTTCTCTATTTGGCAGCCCATTTGCTGGCTGCTAACATGACAGCACAGAACTTATTATTGTCGAAAATTTCGACAACTGCGGATTAATTTAATGGCAATTTCAATTAAAACCCCTGAAGAAATCGAAAAAATGCGCGTCGCGGGCCGACTGGCCGCCGAAGTGCTGGAGATGATCGAGCCTTACGTAAAACCGGGTGTGACCACCGGTGAACTGGACCGTATCTGCCACGATCACATTACTCAAAAGCAGCAGGCTGTCTCCGCCTGCCTCGGCTATCACGGCTTTCCGAAGTCGGTCTGCATCTCGGTGAATGAAGTGGTGTGCCACGGGATCCCCAGCGATGATCGTCCGTTAAAAGATGGTGATGTAGTGAATATCGATGTCACCGTAATTAAAGATGAATACCACGGCGATACCTCAAAGATGTTTATCGTCGGTAAGCCGACCATTCAGGGTGAACGCCTGTGCCGTGTCACGCAGGAGAGCCTCTATCTCTCACTGCGTCTGATCAAGCCCGGCATCCGCCTGCGCGAACTGGGTCGCGCCATCCAGAAATATGTCGAAGCCAACGACTTCTCTGTGGTGCGCGAATATTGCGGTCACGGTATCGGCAAGGGTTTCCATGAAGAGCCTCAGGTGCTGCATTACGATGCCGATGATGGCGGCGTGGTACTCCAGGCAGGTATGACCTTTACGGTAGAACCGATGGTCAACGCCGGGGATTACCGCATCCGCACCATGAAAGATGGCTGGACGGTAAAAACCAAAGATCGCAGCTTGTCCGCGCAGTATGAGCATACTATTGTGGTGACGGAGAACGGCTGTGAGATTTTAACCCTGCGCAAAGACGACACGCTGCCCGCTGTGCTTGTCGCCGAAGGGTAATTCCCCCATTACAGATCAAGCCGGCGCTGAGCCGGCTTTTTTTTGGCTAAAAAAGAGAAGAGCTGCATGAGCGTGAGTCTGTCAGAAGATGTGAAAAACGGTCTGGTCGATTCGCCAGCCGAATGGGGTGACGACCAGCTGACGCGTGACATTCTGAAGCCGCGGCTGGAGCAGTTTCAGCAACATCTGGCCGCCGCGTTTGATGCCGGTGAACCCGTTGAGCCGCTGATTGATGCCCGCACGCTGTTTATCGATCGGCTGCTGCGTCGCCTGTGGCGCTTCTTTGGCTTTGATGAGATGCCGGCTATCGCGCTGGTCGCCGTTGGCGGCTATGGCCGTGCCGAACTGCATCCGCTCTCTGATATTGACGTCCTGATCCTGAGCCGCCAGCCGCTGAATGAACAGGCTGCGCAGCGCACCAGCGATCTGTTAACGCTGATGTGGGACCTTAAGCTGGAAGTGGGTCACAGCGTCCGCACGCTGGAAGAGTGTCTGCTGGAGGGGTTATCTGACCTGACCGTTGCCACTAATCTGATTGAGTCACGCATGCTGACCGGCGATGTGGCGCTGTTTCTGGAATTACAGAAAAACATCTTCAGCGATGGTTTCTGGCCCTCATCCTGCTTTTTCGCCGCCAAAATTGAAGAGCAGCAGGAGCGCCACAAGCGTTATCACGGCACCAGCTATAACCTTGAACCGGACATTAAAAGCAGCCCCGGTGGCCTGCGGGACATTCATACGCTGCAGTGGGTCGCCCGACGCCATTTTGGCGCCACCACGCTGGATGAGATGGTCGGCTTTGGTTTCCTCACCGACGCCGAGCGCAGCGAACTCAACGAATGTCAGGCATTTCTCTGGCGCATCCGCTTTGCCCTGCACCTCTCCCTGCCCCGCTACGATAATCGCCTGCTGTTTGATCGCCAGCTCAGCGTGGCACAACGCCTGAATTATCAGGGCGAGGGCAATGAGCCGGTCGAGCGGATGATGAAAGATTTCTATCGGGTCACGCGGCGTATCGGCGAACTGAATCAGATGCTGCTGCAGCTGTTTGATGAGGCGATTCTGGCGCTCTCCACCAGCGAAAAGCCCAGGCCTATTGATGACGATTTCCAGCTGCGTGGCGATTTGATCGATCTGCGCGACGAAACGCTGTTCCGGCGAGAGCCGCAGGCAATCCTGCGCATGTTCTACGTCATGGTGCGTAACGACAGCATCAAAGGGATCTACTCCACCACCCTGCGTCACCTGCGCCATGCGCGTCGTCATCTTAAACAGCCGCTGTGTCAGATTCCGGAAGCGCGCCGCACCTTTATGTCGATTCTGCGACATCCCGGCGCGGTCAGCCGGGCGCTGGTGCCGATGCATCGCTACAGCGTGCTGTGGGCTTATACGCCGCTGTGGGGCCATATCGTCGGACAGATGCAGTTCGATCTGTTTCACGCCTACACCGTGGATGAGCACACCATTCGGGTGTTGCAGAAGCTGGAAAGTTTTGCCAATGAAAGCACCCGCCCGCAGCATCCACTGTGCGTCGAGTTATGGCCGCGCCTGCCGCAACAGGAGCTGTTGCTGATGGCCGCGCTGCTGCATGACATTGCCAAAGGGCGCGGCGGCGATCACTCTATTCTCGGCGCGCAGGATGCGCTCGACTTTGCTGAAATGCACGGCCTCAACTCACGTGAAACCCAGCTGGTGGCCTGGCTGGTGCGTCATCATCTGCTGATGTCGGTGACAGCACAGCGGCGCGATATTCAGGACCCGACGGTGATACAGCAGTTCGCCGAGGTGATGCAGAATGAGAACCGGCTGCGCTATCTGGTTTGCCTGACCGTAGCCGATATCTGCGCCACCAATGAAAGTCTGTGGAACAGCTGGAAGCAGAGCCTGTTACGTGAGCTCTTTTTCGCCACCGAGAAGCAGTTGCGACGCGGCATGGAAAACAGTCCGGATCTGCGTGAGCGGGTGCGTCATCATCGCCTGCAGGCGCTGGCGCTGCTGCGGATGGACAACATCGATGAAGAGCGTCTGCACCAGATCTGGAATCGCTGCCGCGCTGACTACTTCCTGCGCCATACGCCGAATCAGATCGCCTGGCATGCCCGCCACCTGCTGGTTCACGACCTGAAAAAACCGCTGGTGCTGGTCAGTCCGCAGGCCACGCGCGGCGGGACCGAAATCTTTATCTGGAGTCCCGATCGCCCGCACCTGTTTGCCGCCGTTGCGGGTGAACTCGATCGCCGTAATCTCAGCGTGCACGATGCGCAAATCTTTACCAGCCGCGACGGCATGGCGATGGATACCTTTATTGTGCTGGAGCCGGATGGCAGCCCGCTCTCTCCGGATCGCCATCCGATGATCATTCAGGCGCTGGAGCAGGCGATAACCCAGTCAGAGTGGGCGCCGCCGCGTACCCGCCGTCCGTCGGCCAAACTCAGGCATTTCAGCGTCGATACCGAGGTCAATTTCCTGCCGACGCATACCGATCGTCGCAGCTATCTGGAACTGGTGGCGCTGGATCAGCCAGGCCTGCTGGCGCGGGTCGGTGAAGTCTTTGCCGATCTCGGAGTCTCACTGCATGGCGCACGCATCAGCACCATCGGCGAGCGGGTCGAAGATTTGTTTATTCTGGCCAACAGTGAACGTCAGGCACTGGACGAAGAAATGCGAAAAGCGTTGCGACAACGGTTGACAGAGGCCCTTAATCCAAACGATAAAGTGTGACCAGACTCGATTTGTAAACATTAATCTCTTTACTTGTGTCGGGGTATTGCCCGGCATCGCACATGACAGATCAGGAAAAAAATATGCAACAGTTACAGAGCGTTATTGAATCCGCCTTCGAACGTCGCGCTGACATCACACCCGCCAGCGTCGACAGCGAAACCCGTGATGCCATCAACCAGGTGATCGCCCTGCTGGACAGCGGTGCACTGCGCGTTTCTGAGAAGATCGACGGCGAGTGGGTAACGCATCAGTGGCTGAAGAAAGCCGTACTGCTCTCTTTCCGCATCAATGACAATCAGGTGATGGAAGGTGCAGAAACCCGCTTTTACGACAAAGTGCCGATGAAGTTTGCTGGCTGGGATGAAGCACGTTTCAAAGAAGCCGGTTTCCGCGTCGTGCCGCCTGCGGCTGTGCGTCAGGGTGCCTATATCGCCCGCAACACGGTGCTGATGCCTTCTTACGTCAACATTGGCGCCTTTGTGGATGAAGGCACCATGGTGGACACCTGGGCAACCGTTGGTTCCTGTGCGCAGATTGGTAAAAACGTTCACCTTTCTGGCGGCGTGGGTATCGGTGGCGTGCTGGAGCCGCTGCAGGCGAACCCGACCATCATCGAAGATAACTGCTTCATTGGCGCGCGCTCTGAAATCGTTGAAGGCGTGATTGTTGAAGAAGGTTCCGTGATCTCAATGGGCGTTTACATCGGTCAGAGCACCAAAATCTATGACCGCGAGACCGGCGAAGTGCATTACGGCCGTGTTCCTGCGGGATCCGTGGTGGTCTCAGGTAACCTGCCCTCTAAAGATGGCAGCTACAGCCTCTACTGTGCCGTGATCGTGAAGAAAGTGGATGCGAAAACGCTTGGCAAAACAGGCATCAACGAACTGCTGCGCACCATCGACTGATTTAAGCGACGGGCTGGTTTCCAGCCCGTCATCTTTTCTTTACAGTGATTCCTGAATAACATGCTTCGCGTCGCGAATTAACTGGTGCGTTTAGTTTTTATCCAGGTCATAATCCGCGCCAGTTAAATCCTGTCGCGCAATGTTCATCCCGCTTATTTATGTCTACAGTTGACGGACGTCATGAACAAGTCTGCGCGCTTCTCACTTTTGATGGAAACAACGCTATGTATGACAATCTGAAAAGCTTAGGTATCAGTAACCCGGACGACATTGACCGCTATAGCCTGCGTCAGGAAGCCAATAACGACATTCTGAAAATCTACTTCCGCAAAGATAAAGGTGAGTTTTTCGCGAAGAGCGTTAAATTCAAATATCCGCGCCAGCGCAAAACGGTTGTTGCCGATCACGCGACCCAGGGCTACAAAGAAGTTCAGGAAATCAGCCCGAATCTGCGTTATGTCATCGATGAACTGGACCAGATTTGCCAGCGCGATCAGGTTGAAGTGGATCTGAAACGCAAAATTCTGGATGACCTGCGTCACCTGGAAAGCGTGGTTTCACATAAGATCACTGAAATTGAATCGGATCTGGAAAAATTAACCCGTAACGGTCGTTAATTTCCTGCCCGACCAGAGAGGCCAGCATTGCTGGCCTTTTTTATGCCGCAAATCTTCACTTCAGCCCTGCTCATCCAGTTGCAAAGCAACATAGAGCAACAGCCTGTCATCAAAATGGCCAAGATTCAGTCCGGTCAGTTCAGAAATCCGGTTCAGCCGGTATTCCAGCGTATTACGATGAATGAACAGCGCACGCGCGGTGGCGCTCGGCTGGACGTTATGGGTAAACCAGGCGATCAGCGTACGGCGCAGCAAGCCGTTGTTATCCATGCTCTTGAGCTTCGCCAGTGGCCGGGCGAGCTCATTGGCCTGCCAGCCACCCCGCAGGCTGTCGAGCAGCACGGGTAGCACCAGATCCTGATAAAAATAGCTGCGCACCTCGGGCATACGTTGCTTGCCCACCATCATCGTGGTGCGCGCCGTCCGGTAAGAGCGTGCGATGCTGCCGGGTCCGGTAAAGAAGTTGCCCAGCGCGATACGCATCCGAAGATGACCGCTCTCTTTCATCCGCTGTAGTAGCTGCTCTACGCGGCGGCGATGATCTTCCTGATCGTGACGCCCATGCCCATTCAGGGCCGGTTTCAGCACCACCATTTCGGTCAGTGACACAATCGCGATCAGATTGTCCCGCTCCGGCGTGGTCAGCAGCGTTTGCAACTGCTGTAACTCTGACATCGCGCTGTCGACGCCGAGCTGACCACTATCCACTTCCACCACGGCGACCACACGCGGCTGATTGAGATCGATCCCGAGCCGCTGCGCCCATTCGGTCAGCTGTGGCGACAGGGTATCGCTGCGGATCAGGTTCAGCACCAGCTCTTCACGCAGACGGCTGTCCTGCGCCAGCATATGCAGCAGCCGGGCTTGCTCCAGCATCATCTCCGCGGTCATGCAGACCAGCTCGCCATAATGCCGCAGCGCCAGCGGCTCGCCGGTCAGGCCGATCACCCCGACGATGTCACCATCAATGCGCAGCGGCAGGTTAATGCCAGGCCGCACGCCATGAAGATGTTTAGCCACGGCCTCATCGATGTCGACAACGCGCCCCTGAGAGAGCACCAGCAGTGCACCTTCGTGCAACTCCCCAATACGTTCCCGGTCACCGCTGCCGATAATCCGGCCCCGCGCATCCATCACGTTGACATTGCTGTCAATAATTTTCATGGTGCGCGCCACGATATCCTGTGCCAGCCGGGCATCAAGGTGATAGGTAGCCATCCATTACTCCTGAAAAGAGGGGGGAGAAACAGAATACGCATGCACAGCACGCAGAACATTGTGCAATTGCACAGAGCCAGGCCGTCATTTGCCGAATTTGCGGTGAGCATCACACTCTGACGAGGCAGAAAGTGGACATAAAAAAGGCGGACCGCAGTCCGCCTCTTCATCCGTTGCTGTTCGCTTACTGCATCAGCAGATAGATACTGCTGTCGCCGCGTTTCACATTCAGCGCCAGAACGGACGGCTTGCTGTCGAGAACTTTGCGCAGCTCACCCAGGTTGGTCACTACCTGCTGGTTAACGCCCTGGATCACATCGCCCTTTTTCAGGCCGATACGCGCCGCAGCACTGCCCGGTTTCACGTTATCAACCCGGACACCTTTGGTACCCGCTTCGATATTGCTGAGATCGGCGCCTTCAATGCCAGTGTAGATGGTCGCGGACTGCACTTTTGACTGGCTGCTCTGCTGCAACTTAACAGAGACATCGACCGGTTTGCCGTCACGCAGCAGCCCCAGTTTCAGGGTGGTGCCAACCGGCAGTGAGCCCACTTCCGCACGCAGCGAAGCAAAGCTGCTCAGCGGTTTACCGTTCATCGAGACAATGACGTCGCCCGCCTTAATACCGGCTTTGGCGGCCGCTGAGTCTGGCAGCACCTGGCTGACAAAGGCACCACGTTGTGCGTCGACCTTCATCGCTTTTGCCAGCTCGGAGTTCAGCTCAGTCCCCTGCACGCCCAGCTCGCCGCGTTTCACCTGACCAAACTCGACCATCTGTGCCGTCAGGTTTTTCACCATGTTGCTGGGGATAGCAAAGCCGATACCGATGTTGCCGCCATCAGGCGCCAGAATGGCGGTGTTAATCCCAATCAGTTCACCGTTGAGGTTAACCAGCGCACCACCGGAGTTGCCCCGGTTAATGGCCGCATCCGTCTGGATAAAGTTTTCGTAGTTTTCCACGTTCAGGCCACTGCGTCCCAGCGCGGAGACGATACCTGAGGTGACCGTTTCACCCAGACCATAAGGGTTGCCGATCGCCACGGTATAATCGCCGACGCGCAGGTTGTCAGAATCAGCGATTTTGACTGCGGTAAGATTTTTGGCTTCCTGCAGCTGAATCAGGGCAATGTCAGAGCTGGGATCTTTACCGATGACTTTGGCGTCATAGCGACGACCGTCGCTGAGCTGTACCTGAATTTTGGTGGCATTATTCACGACGTGGTTATTAGTTACCACATAGCCTTTGTCAGCGTTAATGATGACGCCCGATCCCAGAGCACGGAATTTTTCCTGCTGTGTATCAGGCACTGGCGCGCCGCCGTTACCGCCTGCACCGTCGCCGTTCTGGCACATCGGTGAACCCTGGAACGGGGAACCATCCTGGCAGAATGGCGAATTGTCGCCAAAGAATTGCTGAAATTGCTGCGGCATACGCGGGGTTTTCACCGTGGTGGTCCCCTCAACGCTGATACTGACCACAGACGGCATCACCTTCTCCAGCATCGGTGCCAGACTTGGCTGTTGCAGGCTATCGGAAGAGGCCGTTTGCGCAGCAGAAACAGTAACAGGGGCGAGCGCCATGCTCAGGCTCAACGCCAGCGCACTTAACATTAAGGTCTTTTTTTTCATTTTTCGTTTCTCAATAAGATTACTGTTCAGACCATTGCTGTGGTCGAAAGGTGAGATAAATGTTTTAGCGCGAAGTTCCTTTAAAAGTTTAAGGCAAAAGTAAAAATTTATTCGCGCTCTTTACAATTGGCGGCTTATTCTACCGCCATCAGTCGTCGGTACTCATCCCAGGCATAGAGATCGGTCATACCACTGATATAATCCTGAATGAGCCGGAAGCGATAATAACGTTCCCACAACAGACGCTGATATTTATGTTCTACAACCAGATTACGCATCTTATGCAAATAGGCTTTACGGTGTTTACCCGAGAGCTTATGAAAAAGCCGGGTTTCGATCGGATGCTGACGCAGGAAATCTTCATTTATCAGCGTGGTAAAGGCTTCGTAATTAAGGCGCATCAGCGGCTGATAGATCTCCAGCAGCCCTTTAATCACCCGGTAACCCTGCAACTCCAGCTGCTCTACTTCAGAATGATTAAAGACCTGCTGGCGCGCAACGGTTTTAAACAATTGCAGTAAGCGGCCCTCTTCACCCTCATCTTCCAGTAGCGCATGGTTAAAACTTCCATCGAATATAGCAGGAAGATTATCAACAAAACGTTTCACCGCATAGCTTACCAGTACGCTCTGAACATTTACGCGGAGTGACATAAAAAATTGATCGCTGCGGCTTCGGCGTTTTTTACTGCAGGCTTCACGCCAGGCTTCGCCAATAGTCCGACTGAAAGCGTCATTATTTTTAACCGGCCCCCAGGCTTTATTGAGAAACTCATACAAACTTTCAACATTAAAGATATCTTTTTCTACAGCGTCGTCCAAATCGGCAATACAATAGGAGATATCATCCGCAGCTTCCATTATATAAGTCAGCGGAAAACGGTGGTGTTCTTCCATATTGGTGGCAGCACGCAGGTCGGCAATATAATCCTGCTCAGAGAGATAAAACCCAGGCTTCTTCATGAGTACGCTAAATTCGGCGGGCTTTTCCCCCTGCCACCAGGCAGGCGCGGTATATTTCAGGATGCAGGCGACCTGAGAATAACTGAGATTCAGTTGCAGCAGCGTATGCACCATCCGGATCGCCTGCGCATTGCCTTCAAAGTGACAGAGATCCTGGCGGATCATGGCGTTGAGTTGATCAAAGGCTTTACGCTGTGCTTCTCCTTCCACGCTGGCCACCAGCGGATCAACCAGCTCGGCAGAGAGGTTCTCTTCAAACCAGTCATTAATCGCCGCCTCGCCAAAATGGCCAAAAGGTGGATTACCGACATCATGCATCAGACAGGCCATCTCAATCAGACTTTCAAAGGCGCCTTCCAGTTCATCAAGACCATACTGCGCCAGCCCGCCCTGCATCTTCAGGGTTTGCAGAATCTCTTTGGTGATGTAACGCCCGGTCTGCTGCACCTCCAGCGAATGCGTCAGGCGGGAACGAACGGCAGCGTTACGCTCCAGCGGAAACACCTGCGTTTTTTGCTGCAAACGCCGGATAGCGGCGGAGTTTATAATCCGTCCGCGATCGCTCTCAAAATGGCGCGTAATGTAATATTCGCCTTCCGGTTCCTTGCGGCTGTTATAAGGGCGCGAGAAGCTGATCTTCTTCCTGAAATTGATCGCTGACATGGATTACCCCTTATTTTTTCGTGAATTAATCCCCTGAATGCCATGGTAGACTATGCCCTAAATTTTGATTCTTTACATTAGCGGAACTCACTATGAAAGCAGGCATTATTGGCGCGATGGAGCAGGAAGTCACACTGCTGCGCGACAAAATTGAAAACCGTCAAACGCTGTCGCTGGCGGGTTGTGAAATTTATACCGGCACCCTGCAGGGCGTTGAGGTGGCTCTGCTGAAATCGGGCATTGGTAAAACCTCTGCCGCGCTGGGTACCACGCTGCTGCTGCAGCTCTGCAAGCCGGATGTGGTGATCAACACCGGTTCGGCTGGCGGTTTAGCGCCGTCGCTCAGCGTCGGTGATATCGTGGTGTCAGAAGAAGTGCGTTATCACGATGCTGACGTCACCGCTTTTGGTTATGAGCCGGGTCAGATGGCGGGTTGTCCTGCCGCGTTTGTGGCAGACAGCAAGCTTATCGCCGCTGCAGAAGCCTGTATTCAGCAGCTGGATCTGAAAGCCGTACGCGGTCTGGTAGTCAGCGGTGATGCCTTTATCAATGGTGCCGAACCGCTGGCGCGCATTCGTAATCTGTTCCCGCAGGCGATTGCCGTTGAGATGGAAGCCACCGCTATCGGCCATGTCTGTCATCAGTTCCAGGTGCCTTTTGTGGTCGTTCGCGCCATTTCCGACGTGGCCGATAAGCAATCTCACCTCAGCTTTGATGAGTTCTTAAGCGTTGCGGCGAAGCAATCTTCGCTGATGGTGGAGAACCTGCTGGCGCATCTGGCGCGTGGCTAAAACGCTACTCCTCTGCTGGCTGCTGCTGTTAAGCGGCAGCCTGCTGGCTTCACCGCCACGCGTGATTACCCTCTCCCCTCACCTTACCGAACTCGCCTTTGCTGCCGGGATTACCCCGATTGCGGTCAGCGCCTGGTCCGACTATCCGCCGCAGGCGAAACAGATTGAGCAGGTCGCAAACTGGCAGGGCATCAAGGCTGAACGTATTCTGCAGCTTAAGCCGGATCTGGTGTTAGCCTGGCGAGGCGGTAATCCGCAGCGGCAGATTGACCAGCTACAGCAGCTCGGCGTGCCGGTTAAATGGATTGATCCGCTGACGCTGGATGAGATGTTCACGGCGCTGGCCGATCTGGGCCACTGGAGCCCCAGACCGGAGCAGGCAACTCGCGCTGCCCGCCAGTTACGTCAGCAGGAAGCCGCGCTGCGTCAGCGCTATGCTCATCTGACTGCGGTTCCGCTTTTTTTGCAATTTGGTCAGCAGCCCCTGTTTACCGCCGCCAGAGCCACGCTGCAGAATGAAATTATTACGTTATGTGGCGGCAGGAACATCTTTGCTGACAGCCGCGTCAGCTGGCCGCAGGTCAGCCGTGAGCAGGTGCTGATGCGCCATCCTCAGGCCGTTGTGACGGGTGGCAGTGCGCAGCAGGCGGAAAACATCCGGGTGTTCTGGCGACCGCAGCTGGATGTACCGGTGATTGCCATCAACGAGGACTGGCTTAGCCGGCCAGGCCCGCGACTGCTGCTGGCCGCGCAGCAACTCTGTGCGGCCCTGCATCCCGATGAATAAATCAGCGAATTGATTAAAGTCACTGCGATTTTTGCCGTTGATCAATACCAGAGACGAACGCGCCACGTATGCTCGCCGTCCTTTTAGCGCTCCGGCGCTTTTTTAAAACACCAGGAACCTTATATGACCAGAGCACTGCTGCTGGCCATAGGGCTGTCGATCGCCGGTTCTGCCTTTGCAGGATCGATAAATGGCTCTATTGGCGCCAGACTTGTCATCTATTCACGCTGTGAAATCAACACGGCTAACGGCCAGCCCGCGCCGCAGATCAACTGCGGCAGACAGGCAAGCGCGCAGCCGCGCGTAACAAACGGCCAGATTCAATCGCAGGGAAGTGTGAAGCAAAGTAACCGGCTGGTCACAATAGAATGGTAAACGAGGCCGTCTGTATGACGGCCTGCATTATCAGATACTGAAGGAAGAGCCACAGCCACAGGTGGTTTTGGCATTCGGGTTGGTCACGATAAAGCGTGAGCCTTCCAGACCTTCCGTGTAATCCACTGAACCGCCCACCAGATATTGCAGGCTCATCGGATCAACCACCAGTGAGACGCCCTGCTTTTCAATCGTCATGTCGCCATCATTCATCTGGTCATCAAAGGTGAAGCCGTACTGGAAACCACTGCAACCGCCACCGGTGATATAGACGCGAAGTTTCAGCGCCGGGTTCTCTTCGTCGGCAATCAGGTTCTTCACCTTGGTGGCTGCGGCGTCGGTAAACTGCAACGGCAGTGCTACTACTTCATCACTCATGTTTTACTCCGGTAAACGCCCAGGTCAGAAAACGACCTTAATTACACTATTATCAGCCAGCACCTCAGCGCAATCAAGCTCTGCCCTTCGCACTCTGTGCCGCTTTCACTCCTGTTAAGGGCACAGGGGGCGAATCCACCTTTCGTCTGCTGCCCCTCTTCCGTAGAATGGCGCAATATTTTTCTGAACCGCTGGAGCCGAAAATGAGTAAGTCCGAACAACTGTTTGCCGAGGCACAACGCCTGATCCCGGGTGGGGTAAACTCGCCAGTACGCGCATTTACCGGTGTGGGCGGCGTTCCGCTGTTTATTGAACACGCTGATGGCGCCTATCTCTATGACGCTGACGGCAAAGCCTATATCGACTATGTCGGCTCATGGGGTCCGATGGTGCTGGGTCATAACAACGCGGCGATTCGTAACGCCGTGATTGAAGCGGCACAGCGCGGCCTAAGTTTTGGCGCACCGACCGAAATGGAAGTGACCATGGCGCAGCTGGTGTGTGAGCTGGTGCCGAGCATGGAGATGGTGCGGATGGTCAACTCCGGCACCGAAGCGACCATGAGCGCTATCCGCCTGGCGCGTGGCTTTACCGGCCGCGATAAAATCATCAAGTTTGAAGGCTGCTACCACGGCCACGCCGATCATCTGCTGGTGAAAGCCGGCTCCGGTGCGTTAACACTGGGTCAGCCGAACTCGCCGGGCGTACCGGCCGATTTCGCTAAACATACTCTGACCTGCACCTTTAACGATCTCGACTCAGTGCGCAGCGCTTTTGAGCAATATCCCGAGTCGATTGCGGCCATCATCGTTGAGCCGGTGGCTGGCAACATGAACTGCATCCCACCTCAGCCGGAGTTCCTGCCGGGTCTGCGTTCACTGTGTGATGAGTTCGGCGCACTGCTGATTATTGATGAAGTGATGACCGGTTTCCGTGTCGCGCTGGGTGGCGCGCAGGCTCATTACAATGTGCGCCCTGATTTGACCTGCCTTGGGAAAATCATTGGTGGCGGAATGCCCGTCGGTGCGTTCGGTGGCCGTCGCGAAGTGATGGCAGCGCTGGCCCCGACCGGTCCGGTTTATCAGGCGGGAACGCTCTCTGGTAACCCAATCGCCATGGCGGCGGGTTTCGCCTGCCTGACGCAGATCGCGCAGCCGGGCACCCATGAGAAGCTGGATGCCCTGACCCGCAAGCTGGCAGAGGGTCTGCGTGAAGCAGCACAACAGCAAAATATCCCGCTGGTGATTAACCATGTTGGCGGGATGTTCGGCCTGTTCTTCACCGATGCTGACAGTGTGACCTGTTACGCCGATGTGACCCGCTGCGATGTGGAGCGCTTTAAAACCTTCTTCCACCTGATGCTTGAAGAGGGCGTTTACTTTGCGCCTTCAGCCTATGAAGCGGGCTTTATGTCGCTGGCGCACAGCGAAGAGGATATTCAGCGCACTGTCGACGCCGCGCGTCGTTGTTTCGCGAAGCTGTAATTGCGGCAGCGTTAAAGATGAAGACCGGCAGCAGCCGGTCTTTTGTTATTGATGAGGCTTGCCCCGCTCTGTTGTGAGAGGGTGCACGCACAGGAAACAGGGTCAGATCGGAAAGGCGCGAAAGCCGTCATCCATGACTCGCTCGGCCCGCGCGATTACGCACCTCATCCATGAGGTGCGCCCGTTGCCGGGCCAACGCTTCGCGTTGTTCAAAAACGCTCCCGGCGTTTTTGTCCCTGGCGCGGGACGCTTTCCTCCTCTGACCCAATTTCCTGCGCATTGAGCTTCTTCGTTGTTGTCAGATTCACCCTACTTTGGATCTGGCCGGCGTCTGAAACCAGCCTGCTTTTTCCTCTTAACCTGAACGCCGCAGCAGCCAGATAAAGTAAGGCGCGCCTAAAAAGGTCGCCATCAGCCCGGCTGGGATCTGATCCGGGAATGCCAGCATCCGTCCGCACCAGTCAGCCAGCACCATCAATCCCGCCCCCAGTAATCCTGACAGCAGCAGTTGCGGTAACGCCCGCCGGAATCCCAGCATGCGCGCCATATGGGGCGCCATTAGTCCGACAAAACTCAGCGGACCGATAGTCAGTGTCGCGCTGGCGGTCAGCGCGGCCGCCAGCAGCAGCAGACTCAGCCGCGCAGGCGTCAACGCCATACCGGCCGAGCGTGCGGTAGCGCTTCCCAGCGGCAGCAACGTCAGCCAGCGACTGGCCAGCGGTGCCAGCGACACCAGCACCAGCGCGCAGATTGCGCTCTGAACCGCCTGAGTGCCGCTGATGTTATAGGTCGAGCCGGAGATCCAGCTCAGCAGCCCGCCCATACGCGGATCGCCACTCGCCAGCAGTAGCATCAGCAGGGTGACAAAGGCGCTGTTAAGCGCCATGCCCGCCAGCAGCATTCGTTCCGGCGAAAAGCCGCCCCGACTGGCTACCGCCATGATCACCAGCAACGTCAGCGCCGCGCCCAGCGCACCGGCGGGCAGCAGCCAGGCCAGCGCATCGCCCGGCACAAAGAACATCATCATCACCACGCCAAAAGCGGCACCCGAACTGATGCCCAGCACTTCCGGACTGGCCATGGGATTGCCGGTCAGCCGCTGAATCAGACTCCCCGCCACGCCCAGCATCAGGCCGGTCACCAGCGCGGCCAGCACGCGCGGTGCGCGCCACGGCAGCAGCGATTGCAGCATCTCACCCGCTGACCAGACCCAGCCCTGCGCATCTCGCCCAAACGCCAGACCGCCCCACCCCAGCAGTGCCAGGATGGCAAGTCCCGTCAGCGCCCAGCGCAGCAGGTTCTGTCGCTCGACGGGCACCTTATCACCCTGATTCAGCGCGGGCGGCACCGAACCGGTGCGCAGTCGCGGCAGCAGCCACAGCAGAATCGGTACGCCGAGCAGCGCCGTGGCGGTGCCGGTCGGGATATCGCGCCAGTGAGTGCTGAGCCACAACACGCAACTGTCCGCCAGCCACAGCAGCAGCGCGCCAGTCAGCGGAGCCAGCAGCATCCGGGTGATGAGCCGTCGTCCACCCAGCATCTTCGCCAGCAGCGGCGCAAACAGCCCGATAAAGCCGATGATACCGGCGACGTTGACCAGCTGTGCGCTGAGCAGGATCGCCAGCCCGAGGCCACCGACACGCGCCACGGAGAGCGCAAGGCCAAGGTTTTTCGCTACGCCATCATCCAGCCCCATCAGCGTCAGCGGACGCAGCAGCGCCAGCGCCAGCACAAACGCCAGCAGCAGGCGCGGCCAGAGTTGCTGCACATTTTCCCAGCTCATCTGATTCAGCGCGCCGGTGCTCCACAGAAACATGTTCTGCAGCTGATCGTGATTGAAGATAGCGAAGATTTGATTCACCGCGCCGCTGTAGAGGCTCAGCACCAGCCCGGCCAGAATCAGCGTTACCGGCGACAGACGTTTGCCCCAGGCCACACCAAACACCAGCGCGCCCACCAGCAGCGCGCCACTGAGCGCGGCAAACTGCTGTGTCAGCGCCCCGCCCGGCAGATGCCACAGCGTCGCCACGGTAATGCCCAGCTGTGCGCCGGAAGAGACGCCCAGCGTGGTTGGCTCCGCCAGCGGATTACGCAATATCTGCTGAAACAGCAGACCGGCTAACCCCAGTCCACTCCCCACCAGCAGCGCCAGCACGATACGCGGCAGCAGGCTGTGGTGAAACACCATCTGCGGCAGGCTATCGACCGCCGGTGACCAGAGTGCCTGCCACCATTCAGCCTGTGGCAACGCCTGATGCAGATTGACCAGCGTCAGGCTGAGCGCTAGCAGAAACAGCAGGCTGAGGAGGCCTGCGGGAAACAGAGCATGGCGCATCAGTGCGACTCCAGCGCGCGTTCCAGCACGCGAACAAAGTGCAGCGCCGAGAGCGTCGCACCGTAATACCAGACGGCCGGGACGCGCTGAAAGCGTCCGGTGCGTACAAACGGCAGCGACTGCCACAGCGGGCTGCGCATCAGTTGCTGCATCTCCGCATCGTTATCATGATCAAAACAGATGACATCCACATCCCCGACCTGCGCCAGCTTTTCAATGCCGATCACCGCACTGCCCCAGAAATTTGTTTCGCCCTGCCAGCCATTTTTCAGGCCCAGCAGAGTCATCACTTCCAGAAACAGACTGTTTTTGCCGAAGGTAATGGCGTGACGACTGTCGAGCAGCGACATCAGCAGGATAGTGCGTCCGGCATAGGGCGCCAGCCGCTGGCGCGCCGCCGCCAGCTGATCATCGACCTCGCGCAAATGCTGTTCCGCTCGCGCGCTTAATCCAAGGCGCGCCGCCAGCTGACGCAGCGATGCACGCGCGGCAGTGAGAGGTTTCCCGTCGCCGCTGTGGAGGTCGAAGCCCATAATGGGCGCGATGCGCGTCAGTTTCTCTTTAGGCGGGCCGTAGCCGTTGGAGCAGAGGATCAGCGACGGCTGCATTTGCGCCATCAGCTCAAGATTGGGTTCGGTGCGCAGACCTACATCGATCACGCCTTCAGGCAGCGGCGGCTCCCCTACCCAGATGTTGTAGTTGTGCAGATCGGCCACGCCCCAGGGCGTGACGCCTAGTGCTATCAGCAGTTCGGTGGGTAACCACTCCAGTGCAATAATCCGACCCGGATTTGGCGTGGCGGCACGCAGGGGAAGCGCACAAAACAGCGGAGAGACTGCCAGCGCCAGCATCAGTCGGCGGCGATTAAGATCGGGCATCATCCTCTCCTTAACAGACAAAACTGACCGGCGCGCCGCCCTGCGGGTGCGGTAAAATGCCCATCGGAATGCCATAAATTCCACCGAGCACCTCAGGCTGCATAATCGCCTCTGCGTCACCTTCGGCAATCATCGCGCCCTGACGCAGCGCCACCAGATGATCGCAGTAGCGTGCTGCCATATTGATATCATGCAGCACCGCAATCACGGTTAAGCCGCGCTGCTGGCTCAGCGCTTTTATCAGCGCCAGCACCTCAACCTGATGGGCAATATCCAGCGCCGACGTCGGTTCATCCAGCAGCAGACAGCGGCTGTTCTGCGCCACCATCATCGCCAGCCAGGCGCGCTGACGCTCGCCGCCCGACAGGCTATCTACCAGCCGTCCGGCAAAGGCATTAAGTCCGACCTGGGCAATCGCATCCTCTACCCGGTCGCGATCTTCCTGACCAAAGCGCCCCAGCGCGCCGTGCCAGGGATAGCGGCCAATCGCCACCAGTTCACGCACCGTCATCCCTTCGGCTGCCGGTAACTGCTGCGGCAGATAGGCTACCTGACGGGCAAAGGCTTTGCTGTTCCAGCGCCCGACGGGCTGCTGATTCAACAGCACCTCTCCGCTGCTGGCTGCGTGGTGACGACCCAGCATTTTTAACAGTGTTGATTTGCCCGAGCCGTTGTGACCGATCAACCCGGTCACTTTTCCCGGCGGAAAGGTCAGCGACAGTGGCTGAAGGAGAGTCCGGCCCGGCACTTCAAAACTGGCGTTTTTCAGCGTAAAGGTCGCCTCTTCTGCGTGCGGATGCGGCATGGTTATCCCTGTGAACGGGCGCCGAAGCGCCCGGTTAAATCAGAATCTGAAGGTCGCGGTGCCGACAATCTGGCGTTCCGCACCCCAGTAGCAGGCGTATTCACGGTAGCAGCTGGCGACGTAGTCGCGGTCAAACAGATTGTTGACGTTGACGCCCACTGTCGAACCCGGCAAACCGAAACGACCCAGATCATATTTCAGCGCCGCATCCACCGTGGTGTAACCGGCAACTTTAAAGTTCTGGTTCTGCTCAGTGCCAGTGCTGTAAAGGCCCTGACTCTCACCGACATAACGCACACCCGCGCCCAGCGTTACGCCCGAAAGGGCTGTCTCGTGGAAGGTGTAGTCGCTCCACAGTGAGGCCATATGTTTCGGCACCTGCACCGGCGTTTTGCCTTTGAGCTGGGTGTCTTCGGTATATTCCGCATCGGTGTAGGTGTAGGACGCCGTCAGGTTAACGTTGGCATTCAGCGCCGCTTTAGCTTCCAGCTCTACGCCCCGTGACCGGATTTCACCGCTCTGAACGCTGAAATTGACATTACCGGGTTCAGCCGTCAGGTTTTTGGTTTTGGTCAGTTGGTAAACTGCGGCGGTAAGCACCACCGGACGCTCTTTGGGAACATATTTCACGCCAGCTTCATATTGCTTTGCGCGCGAAGGATCAAACGGTTGACCGCCGGACGTAGTGCCGGTGTTGGGAATGAATGATTCGCTATAGCTAAAGTAGGGAGCCACACCATTATCAAACACATAGTTCAGACCACCGCGCCAGGTGAATGCCTGGTCGTGATTTTTCACTTCGGTACTGCTGCTGCGGTTAAGCGCAGAGGTTGTGGCGTAATCGTAACGGCTACCTAACGTCAGTACCCAACGATTCCACTCCATCTGATCCTGTGCATAAAGACCGGTTTGTTCTTGTTTATTCAGATAGTGATAAGGGAATGGCGTACCGATTGCAGTGTCATTGCCATATTGGGGATTGATCGCATTAAGTGGCGTAACAGTGCCGAAGGCAGCATCAATATCGTTACGGGTCCGTTGATAATCGACGCCCAGCAGCAGCGTATGATCAACCTGGCCGGTGGCGAATTTCGCCTGCGCCTGGGTATCGACCGCCAGTTGGTTAAGCTTCTCTTCTGAAACCGCCGAACCGCGCGTGATTTGCTGAGTCTCCGGCAGGAAACCATTGCCGTAAATGCTGCGGTAATCGGTGCGCAGGTCGGCATAACGCAGGTTCTGGCGCAGCGTCCAGGTGTCGTTAAAGCTGTGCTCGGCGTTATAACCGACCATTTTGGTGTTGCGTGAAATCTTGTTGCTCTGCTCGCCTTCATCAAAGTTGGTTGGCAGTTTGTACTGGCTGCCATCAGCGCGGGTGATCGGTACCACCGTGCCCTGACGCGGTAGCCAGCCGTAATAACCGGTTTCTGGCTCGTTCTGGAAATAGGTCAGCAGGTCAATGCGGGTGCGATCGTCGGGACGCCAGCTGAAAGCCGGTGCGATGGTGTAGCGCTTCTCTTTGTTCATCGCCTGCTGCGCATCCTGACTGCGCGCCTGGCCGGTCAGGCGATAGCTGTAGACGCCGTCGTCGTCCAGCGCGCCGCCAAAGTCAAAGCCGGTCGAGAAGAGGTTATCGTTGCCCATCTGGAACTGCACTTCGCGCAGGGTTTCCTGGGTCGGACGCTTACTCACCAGCGAGACCACGCCGCCGGGATTGCTCTTACCGTAGAGCACCGAAACCGGGCCGCGCAGCAGTTCAGCGCGTTCCAGGAAGTAAGGATCGATGGCAAACTCAGAGTAGTTATCACCCTGCAGTTTCAGACCATCCAGATACTGATTGGTGTTGGTTTCGCTGAAACCGCGAATCGACAGCGCATCAATCACGTCTGAGCTGCCCCGGTTACCGGTCAGCACGCCAGGCGTGTAGTTAAACGCCCCTTTCACGCTGGTTACGTTACGCATCTCCATCTCTTCACGGGTGACCACGGAGATGGACTGCGGATTTTTTTCAATGGGGGTATCAGTTTTGGTCCCGGTGGCGCTGCGTTTCGCTGCCACGGTGGGTGCCGGTCCCCAGGCGCTTTCCGCCTCGACGCCGCTGCCGCCATCAGCCGAGACGACCATCGTCTCCGCCTGCGCGGCGTAAAGAGAGGAGCTCAGGCTCAGTGAGATCATGATGCCCAGAAGCGGTCGGGAAAATGTTTTTTTGGTGTTGTCAGAAAAAGTCGTTCGCGCATTCATAAAAGTGTCTCTTAACAATAGGCTCAGGCAGGCGAATCGAAACGATAATGATTATTATAACGCTTAGATAATATGCGAAATTCAGCAGGCACTGCAAGAAGAAATCCCAGTAGTGACGCCGTTTGCAGGCCGATTGACGCGTATTGATCAGGAACAAAAAAAGGGCGCCGAAGCGCCCTTTTTAACCTGTCTGACTGATTTATTTGCCAAACATATCTTTTATCCACCCTGCTACGCCGTCGCTATCTTTCTGCTCCTGCTGTTGCTGTTGCTGGGCCGGTTGTTGCGGCTGCTGCTGTTGCTGTTGTTGCTGCTGCTGATCGAAGAGCTGTTGTTGCTGCTGAACCTGCTGCTGCTGTTGCTGACACAGCGCATTCGGATCCAGCGCCCACACTGGCAGAGAACGCCAGGTGCTGCTGCCTGTGCCGCAGACAAAGTTACCGGCAGAATCCACATTCATCAGCGACACATCTTCCGGCGGCGTCAGCTGTAACGGCATCGGGGCCTGAATGTCCAGGTAGCGACGGTAGAGCTGCATCGCGCCGCTGGCACCATAGAGTTTGGTCGGCTGGTTGTTATCGCGTCCCACCCAGGTGATCGCCACTTCTTTACCATCAATACCGGCAAACCAGCTGTCCACCAGATCGTTGGTGGTACCGGTTTTGCCCGCCAGATGCGCATTCGGGAAACGCGCGCCCAGCGCACGGGCGGTACCGTGGTCAGCTACCTGTTGCATGGTGTAGAGCGTCAGATAAGCGGCCTGCGCCGGCTCAACACGCTGCGCCTGCGGATAGCTCTGATAGAGCACGCTGCCATCTTCCGCAATCACCGAACGCACCGCTGACAGCGACGCGCGGTTGCCGCCGCTGGCAATCGACTGGAACGCCTGAGCCACTTCAACCGGCGTCAGGTTTAAGGCACCCAGCAGCATCGATGGCACCGGATGCAGCTGCTCTTTCGGCACGCCCAGCTTGTTCCAGGTATCCACCACCGCATCCAGCCCCAGCGTCATGCCGAGGTTTACGGTCGGCACGTTCATTGAGTTGGTCAGCGCATCTACCAGCATCACTTTGCCGCTGAAGCGACGATCGTCGTTCATCGGTTTCCAGATGCTGCCGTTTGGCTGTTTCAGCGCAATCGGTTCATCGGCGATCCAGCTGTTCAGCCGGTAGCTGTTTGGCTGACTCAGCGCGGTCAGGTAAGTCGCCGGTTTCGCCAGTGAGCCGATAGAGCGGCGTGCCTGCAGCGCACGGTTGTAACCGGCATACTGTGGATCGGCACCGCCGACCATAGCGCGGACTTCGCCGCTGAAACGGTCAACCACCACCATCGCGGTTTCCAGATCTTTCAGACCACGCTGTTTTTTCAGCGTCGGAATGCCATCGATCACCGCCTTTTCGGCCGCATCCTGCGACACCGGATCCAGCGTGGTGAAGATTTTCACCCCGGAGAGATCTTTCACCTTGTCGCCCAGTTTTGCCTGAAGCTCGTTACGCACCATCTGCATAAAGGCCGGCTGCGGCGTAATCACGCCGCCTTTCGGCTGCACGCCCAGCGGACGGGCCGACAGCATGTCATACAGCTCCTGGTCGATTACTTTCTGCTGCTGCAACAGGCGCAGCACGAGGTTGCGTCGTTCCAGCGCCAGTTTCGGGTTACGCCACGGATTATAGAGCGACGCACCTTTCACCATGCCGACCAGCATCGCCTGCTGATCCAGACTCAGCTCATCAACCGGACGGCCAAAGTAGTAGAGGCTGGCCAGCGGGAAACCGCGGATCTGATCGCTGCCAGCCTGACCGAGATAGACCTCGTTCAGGTAGAGCTCCAGGATGCGATCTTTGCTGTAGCGCGCATCCATGATCACCGCCATGTAGGCTTCACGCGCTTTACGCCACAGCGAACGCTCGTTGGTGAGGAACAGGTTCTTCACCAGCTGCTGCGTCAGCGTACTGCCGCCCTGCACCGCTTTCCCGGCCGTGATGTTCGCCAGGAAGGCGCGGCCGATGGAGTAAGGGCTGATGCCATCATGCTCATAGAAATGGCGATCTTCGGTGGCGATCAGCGTATCGACCAGCAGATCCGGGAAACCGGCGCGCGGTACGAAGAGTCGCTGTTCACCGTTCGGCGACTGCAGCATGGTGATCAGACGCGGATCGAGGCGGAAAAAGCCAAAATCACGACCGGTTTCGAGGTTTTTAATCTCGCTCAGCTCATCTTTACTGAAGCTCATGCGCGCGTGGATCTGCCCCTCTTTACTGTCGGGGAAATCAAACGGGCGACGCAGCAGATCGATGGTGTTGCCCTTCACCGAAAACTCGCCAGGGCGGGTAATACGGGAGACTTCGCGATACTGAGTACCTTCCAGCAGCGCCACCATTTCACTTTTGTTGTAGGCCATGCCGGGTTCCAGGCTGACCATGCGGCCATAGACGGTGGCGGGCAGTTGCCACACTTTACCGTCAATCCGGCTGCGAATTTCCGAGTCGAGGTAGATGCCCCACGCGGCCATGACCACCACAAACACCAGGAACAGTTTGATTACCCATCCCAGCCAACGGCGTTTGCCGCGCGGCGGTTTTCCACCTTTACCTTTACGTGGCACCGGCGCTTCCTCCTCGTCATCATTAAAATCGTCCTGATCGATATCCTGTTCGATATCCCTGCGTCGTCCCCGGCCCGCACTGCTGCGCGGCGGCAACGGTTTACCTTTGCGCCCTATTGGTTCGCGATCGTTCCCAGACATTACTTTTCTTCTCCAGGCAGTGCTTACGGCAGCGCCGCTACTCTAACTGCTTTCTCGCGTGCCGCATGGCAGAACCCTCTGAATTCGATCCAGCGGACTCAACCCTGCGGGGACATTTTTTTGGTTCGCCTTGTTGGCAAGGCGGTGGCCGGATCCTCGGGCCAGGGATGTTTAGGATAACGTCCCTTCATCTCTTTCCTGACCTCCGGCCAGGCACCGCGCCAGAACGCCGCCAGATCGCGGGTGATCTGCAACGGGCGCTGGGCGGGCGATAACAGCTCCAGCACCAGCGGAATGCGTCCTTCCGCCACGGTGGGATTCTGCGCCTCGCCAAACATCTCCTGAATCCTTACCGCCAGCGCGGGCGGCTTCTCCGCATCGTAGCGGATTGGCAGCCGGCTTCCGGTGGGCACAGTGTAATGAGTTGGCAGCACAGTATCCAGCCGCTGACGCTGTGACCATGTGAGTAAATGTAAGAGTGCCGTGGTCAGGTTCACCGCCTGCAGGCTGCGGAGATCGCGTACCGCTGACATCTGCGGCAACAGCCACTGCGACAGGCTCTCAAGCAGCGTTTCATCGTCGGTCGCGGGCCAGCTCTCTTCCGGCAGCCACCGGGCCGCACACTGGATTCGCAGACGCAGCTGTTCGGCCTCCGGTGTCCAGCCCAGTACCGACAGACCTTTTTCGACGATCCAGCGCAGCATGGCCGCGTGCAGCACCTCCGGTTCCGGGCGCGCCATCGGCTGGGTTTTCAGTATCAGCGCGCCAATCTGCTCACGTCTGAAAGCACGCAGCGTGCCTTTCTCTTCGTCCCACTCTACTTCGGTCCGGCGCTCAATCAGGGCGGGCTGCTGCTGGCACAGCGTTTCAATATCGACCGGCAGTGCCAGCAACATCCGGGCATCCGGTGTGGCACTGCCCTGCAACAGAGCAGGCGCAATCAGCCACTCATTACGCGTCAGGCCATCCTGCTCATCGAGTCTGGCGCCCAGCCCGTTGGCCAGCTGATAGCGACCGCTCTGATCGCGTCGCCGCGCCAGCCGATCGCCAAAGCCCACCGCCAGCAATCCGGCGAAACGATCTTCATCGATGCGCCCGCCACGGATTTTAAGCCGCTGCTGCCACTGCTGCGCCCGCCGCTGCCATTGCGCCTGCGGCCGATGCAGCGCATCACGCAGGTCGGCGCTGCCGCTGCGGGGAGGATCTTCCAGAATCGCCACCAGCAGCGCGGCGCTGGCGACCGCATCCGGCTCATCGCCTGCGGCACACAGTATGGCGGCGAGTCGGGGATCGCATCCCAGCTGCGCCATGCGCCGTCCCAGCGTGTTGAGCAGGCCGTTGTTGTCCAGTGCTCCCAGTCGGGTCAGCTGCTGCTGCGCCGCATCCAGATTTCTGGCGGGCGGCTGGTCCAGCCACTGCAGCTGTTGCGGCTGGGTACAGCCCCACTGCAGCAGATCCAGCCACAGTGACGAGAGATCGCTGTTAACGATTTCCGGTTCACTCTGCGCCGCCGCTCGTGATGCCTGCTCCTGCGGCACCAGATGCAGGCAGAGCCCCGGCATCAGTCGCCCGGCGCGACCCGCTCGCTGGATCATCGATGCCTGGCTGACTCGCTGGGTCTGCAGACGCGTCACGCCGCTGCGGGCATCAAACAGTGCGCTGCGTTCCAGCGCACTGTCGACCACCAGCCGAATCCCCTCAATGGTCAGGCTGGTTTCGGCGATATTGGTGGCAAGCACCACTTTGCGGCGGCCGTCGGCAGCAGGCAGAATTGCCCGGCGCTGCGCCGCCAGCGGCAGTGCGCCATAGAGCGGCGTCAGATCAACGTCGTCACTGATGCGTGATTCCAGCTCGCGCTTCACCCGTTCGATCTCCGCCACACCCGGCAGAAACAGCAGCAGCGAACCGCTCTCATCCCGCAGCAGCTGGGCGACTTCACGCGCGACCGCCTCTTCAAAACGCACATTCTGATTCAGTGACGCGTAACGCCGCTCAACCGGATAGCTGCGCCCTTCTGAGACGATCAGTGGCGCATCCGGCAGCAGCGCCGCCAGCCGGGCGTTGTCCAGCGTGGCGGACATCAGCATGATTTTAAGGTCGTCGCGCAGCCCCTGCTGCACATCAAGCAGCAGCGCCAGCGCCAGATCGGCCTGCAGGCTGCGCTCGTGAAATTCATCGAGGATCACCAGCGACACGCCTTCCAGCATCGGGTCGTGCTGAAGCATACGGGTGAGCATCCCTTCGGTCACTACCTCCAGCCGGGTCTGTGGCCCGACGCAGCTTTCGCCACGCATCCGGAATCCCACCGTGCCGCCCGGCTGCTCGCCGAGTTGCTCCGCCAGCCGCTGCGCCACATTACGCGCCGCCAGCCGACGTGGCTCCAGCATGATGATCCGTCCTGGCAGCGCCGCCTGCTGTAACAACTGCAGCGGCAGCCAGGTCGATTTGCCCGCGCCGGTTGGTGCAGCCAGCAGGATTTGTGGGGCGTCACTCAGCGCCGCCAGGATGTCAGGCAGCACCGCGCTGACCGGTAAATCGCTCACAGCAAACTCCGCTTCTGCCTGTGCTAAGATGGCGCGCATTGTAGCATCCATCCGTGATATTTGCCGGAGAGCGCCATGGCGACACAACGCTTATTTTTTGCCATCAGCCTGCCTGACGAGATGCAGCAAGAGCTGGTGCGCTGGCGGGCCGATACCTTTCCTGCGGAGGCGGGCCAGCCGGTGGTCGCGGCGAATCTGCACCTGACGCTGGCGTTTCTGGGTGAAGTTGCGCCGGAAACCTCACAGCGCCTGCAGACGCTGGCCTCCCGTATTGTGCAGCCCGGTTTTGATCTCGACCTGGATGATGCCGGACACTGGCCGCGCCCCGGCGTGGTCTGGCTCGGCTGCCAGCGCGCGCCACGCGGTCTGTTGCAGCTCGCCAGCCTGCTGCGGGCCCAGGCCGCCCGGCATGGCTGTTACCAGAGCCCCCAGCCGTTTCATCCGCACATCACGCTGTTACGCCACGCCACGCAGCCGGTGACGTTACCGCCGCGCGGCTTTCACTGGCGTTTTCGCGTCTCCACCTTTTCTCTGTTCGCCTCTGAATATGCCCGGGGCCGCACCCGCTATCGCGCCCTGGCTAGCTGGCCATTACATTCTCAGGATCCACATGCACTTCTCTCCGCCCCTTAAACCCGCCCGTCTGATCGTCCGTTACAAACGTTTTTTGGCCGATGTGGTGACGCCAGAGGGCGACGTTCTGACAATTCACTGCGCCAATACCGGCGCCATGACCGGCTGCGCCACGCCGGGCGATCGGGTCTGGTACTCGACGTCCGACAGCCTGACGCGCAAATACCCCCACAGCTGGGAACTGACCGAAACACAACAGGGCCACTGGATCTGCGTGAATACGCTGCGCGCCAACCAGCTGGTGGCTGAGGCGCTGGAGCAGGATCGGCTGCCGGCGCTGGCCGGTTATACGCATCGTCAGGCGGAAGTGAGATATGGCACTGAAAAAAGCAGAATTGATTTCCTGCTCAAAGCAGAGGCCCGGCGCAACTGCTATATTGAGGTGAAATCCGTAACCCTTCTACATGAAGGAAAAGGGTATTTTCCGGATGCGGTGACGATTCGAGGACAGAAACACCTGCGTGAACTGGCGACAGTTGCGGCAGAGGGTCATCGGGCCGTTTTGTTGTTTGCCGTTTTGCACTCGGGGATTGAGGACGTTTCTCCGGCACGTCACATTGATGTGGCGTATGCAGAACAACTGGCTCAGGCGCAGCAGGAGGGCGTAGAGGTTTTAGCGTATCAGGCAGACTTATCGGCGGAGGGAATGTTTCTTAAATCGCCGATCAACGTAACCTTGTAATATCTTTTGCAATTTTATGTGTTAAGAATGTTCTGAGCTAAGGGCCAATTACGCTGTTCCTCACAGGCTTGTCAAGGTGTGTTCATGAAGAATTGCCAACCCTGACTGCTTCTGTTATTTATAGCGGCCTGTTTTTTTCCCCAATGGGGGATCGATGTACCCCGCAGACGTCAAATGCAGGCTGGCAGCAAGGCCCCTGCGAGACGAAATTCGAAGGGTATAGTGCGTGTTATCCAGGAGAAGCAACATGCAAGAAGGTCAAAACCGTAAAACATCGTCCCTGAGTATTCTCTCTATTGCTGGCGTCGAACCTTATCAGGTGAAGCCTGGCGAAGAGTATATGAATGATGCGCAGCTGACCCATTTTCGCAAGATTCTGGAAGCCTGGCGTAATCAATTACGGGACGAAGTCGATCGTACCGTTTCTCATATGCAGGATGAAGCCGCTAACTTCCCGGACCCGGTTGACCGTGCCGCGCAGGAAGAGGAGTTCAGCCTGGAGCTGCGTAACCGCGATCGCGAACGTAAACTGATCAAAAAGATCGAGAAGACGCTGAAGAAAGTTGAAGATGACGACTTCGGCTATTGCGATTCCTGTGGCGTTGAGATTGGTATCCGCCGTCTCGAAGCCCGTCCTACTGCCGATCTCTGCATCGACTGTAAGACGTTAGCAGAAATTCGTGAGAAACAAATGGCCGGCTGATGCCGCGTCCAGCCTGTTACCACGCAGTGGAACAACTGCTGTTTTGTCCGCTGCGTGGTCACTTCTGAAACCTATGTCATCCTCCTGTATCGGTCGCTTCGCCCCTTCTCCCTCTGGTGAACTCCACTTCGGATCGCTGATTGCTGCCCTGGGCAGTTACCTGAGCGCGCGTGCGCAAAACGGCGTCTGGCGGGTGAGAATTGAAGATATCGATCCGCCACGGGAAGTACCGGGTGCCGCCAGCCGTATCCTGCATCAGCTGGAGCACTACGGTTTAGAGTGGGATGGCGAGGTTCTGTGGCAGTCACAACGTCATGAGGCCTACCGTGACGCGCTGGCCTGGCTGCAGCAGCATCGTCAGAGCTATTACTGCACCTGCCCCCGGCGTCGCATTCAGCAGATTGGCGGTTTCTATGATGGTTACTGCCGTGAACGGCAACGCGGACCGGAGAATGCCGCGCTGCGTTTACGCCAGCATGCGCCGGTCTTTGCGTTTGACGATCGTCTGCGTGGCCGTGTGGAGGCGGACAGGCGTCTGGCACAGGAAGATTTTATTATTCACCGCCGTGATGGTCTGTTTGCCTATAACCTGGCGGTCGTTGTCGATGATCATTTTCAGGGCATTACCGAAGTGGTTCGCGGCGCAGATTTGATTGAGCCGACGGTGCGACAGATTGCGCTCTGCCAGCAATTTGGCTGGCCGGTGCCTGAATGGCTGCATCTGCCGCTGGCGCTTAACCACGATGGCCATAAGTTGTCGAAGCAGAATCATGCACCTGCGCTGCCGGATGGCGATGCCAGACCCCTGTTGGTGGCGGCGTTACGCTTCCTCGGACAGCCGGTTTCAGGCGGCTGGCAGGACTTAACGCAGGACAAACTGCTGTCTGATGCGGTGTCGCAGTGGAATATCGCTTTGATGCCGCAAGAGAACGCCCTGAAACCGGATGCATAGACAACAGCATTCTCAAACGGTTCTCAACAGGCTATGATTAGCCGCTGATTTTACCTACACCCTAATTGCCACTGTCGAGGTGTCCCATTTTTACCCGAGTAGCTAATTTTTGCCGGAAAGTCCTGAAGCGTGATGAAGAGGAAGCCCCAGCAGAGGTTGAACCAGAGCGTCTGATGACCATCATTCCTCGTGAAAGCCATACCATCTCACGTAAAGACATCAGCGAAAATGCCCTCAAAGTGCTCTATCGCCTGAACAAAGCCGGTTATGAAGCCTATCTGGTAGGCGGTGGCGTGCGCGATTTGCTACTGGGGCAAAAACCCAAAGATTTCGACGTGACCACCAATGCCACGCCTGAGCAGATGCGTAAGCTGTTCCGCAACTGTCGCCTGGTTGGCCGTCGTTTCCGTCTGGCGCACGTGATGTTTGGCCCGGAAGTGATCGAAGTCGCCACCTTCCGTGGACACCATCAGGCGGAAGAGCCGGAAGAGGATCGCAACAGCTCGCAGCGTGCCCAGAGCGGCATGCTGCTGCGCGACAACATCTTCGGCTCAATCGAAGATGATGCCCAGCGACGCGATCTCACCATCAACAGCCTCTACTACAGCGTGGCTGATTTCAGCGTGCGTGACTATGTCGGCGGCATCAGCGATCTCGAACAGGGCATCATTCGCCTGATTGGCGATCCGGAAACCCGCTACCGCGAAGATCCGGTCCGCATGCTGCGCGTCGCACGCTTTGCCGCCAAACTCAATATGAGCATTGCGCCGGAAACCGCCGAGCCGATTCCACGTCTGGCCTCGCTGTTGCGTGATATTCCGCCTGCTCGCCTGTTTGAAGAGTCGCTGAAGATGTTGCAGGCTGGCTACGGCTACAGCACATATCTCAAGCTGTGTGAATATCAGCTGTTCCAGCCCCTGTTCCCGACGCTGGCGCGCAACTTCACCGAAAACAGCGACAGTCACATGGAGCGGATGCTGGCGCAGGTGCTGAAAAACACCGATAACCGCATTCACAACGACATGCGCGTTAACCCGGCGTTCCTGTTTGCCGCGATGTTCTGGTATCCGCAGCTTGAAACGGCAGAACGCATTGCGCAGGAGAGTGGCCTGACCTACTTCGAAGCTTTTGCGATGGCGATGAACGATACGCTGGACGAAGCCTGCCGTGCGCTGGCGATTCCGAAACGTATTACGTCGCTAATCCGCGATATCTGGCTGCTGCAGTTACGCATGTCCCGCCGTCACGGTAAACGCGCCTGGAAACTGATGGAGCATCCGAAATTCCGCGCCGCTTACGATCTGCTGGCGCTGCGGGCGGAAGTGGAAAATAACCCGGAACTGCTGCGCCTGAGCCAGTGGTGGGGTGAATTCCAGGTGGCTGCGCCGCCGCATCAGAAAAACATGCTCAATAACCTGGGTGACGATCCGGTGCCGCGTAATAAATCGCGTCGTCCGCGCCGCCGTCCTTCCGCACCACGTCGTGACAACCAGAACGTCTCATGACACGGGTTTACCTCGCGTTAGGCAGTAATCTGGCCGATCCGCTGCATCAGGTTGATGCAGCGCTGACCGCACTGGATGCGTTGCCGCAGACGCAACGCATCGCTACCTCGCCATTCTACCGAACGCCGCCTTATGGCCCGCCCGATCAGCCCGATTTTCTCAATGCCGCCGTGGCGCTGGAGACCGATCTCAGTGCCGAAGCGCTGCTTGACCATACCCAGCGGATCGAGCGGGAGCATGGCCGGGTGCGCAAGGCAGAACGCTGGGGTCCGCGCACGCTGGATATCGATCTGATGCTGTTTGGCGAGGCGCACATCAACACGGAGCGGCTGATTGTGCCGCACTATGATCTGCTGAATCGTGCGTTTATGCTGGTGCCCCTGCTGGCGATTGCGCCAGACGCCCGCCTGCCCGACGGCCGCGCACTCAGCACAATCCTGGCTAACCTCGACAGCAGCAGCATCGTGCTGTGGCACGGCTGAGCAGACAAACGCACATCTCTGATTCCGCTCTTTCACGCTATCCAGTAAACTGCGCCCATCAGAATTCCTGAGTTGAGAGCGCCATGAAACCCACCACGATTTCACATCTGCGTCAGGCGAAAGCCAGCGGTAAAAAATTCGCGACCCTGACCGCCTACGATTTCAGTTTCGCCCGCTTGTTTGCCGATGAAGGCATTCAGGTGCTGCTGGTTGGTGATTCTTTAGGGATGACGGTGCAGGGGCATGATTCCACCCTGCCGGTCACGGTCAGCGACATCGCCTATCACACCGCCGCCGTGCGCCGTGGCGCACCACAGGCACTGCTGCTCGCCGACCTGCCGTTTATGAGTTATGCCACGCCACAGCAGACCTTTGACAACGCCGCGCAGCTGATGCGTGCGGGTGCTAACATGGTGAAGCTGGAAGGCGGCAGCTGGCTGGCTGAGACCGTGCAGATGCTGACCGAGCGGGCCGTTCCGGTATGTGGTCATCTGGGCCTGACACCGCAGTCGGTCAATATCTTTGGCGGCTATAAAGTACAGGGCCGGGATGAAGCCGGTGCAGAGCAGTTGCTGGCCGATGCGCTGGCGCTGGAAGCCGCAGGTGCACAGCTGATGGTGCTGGAGTGTGTGCCGGTGTCGGTAGCGCAGCGGATTACCGACGCGCTCACCATCCCGGTGATCGGTATCGGTGCCGGCAATGTCACCGATGGTCAGATTCTGGTGATGCATGACGCGCTGGGCGTGACCGGCGGCCACATTCCCAAATTTGCCAAAAATTTCCTGGCGGAGACCGGCGATGTTCGCGCGGCGATTCGCCACTATATCGCCGAAGTCGAGGCCGGAACCTATCCGGCGGCAGAGCACAGTTTCCAGTAATCCAGGAGAGTCACCGTGTTGATCATTGAAACGCTGCTGATGCTGCGCCAGGAAGTCCGACGCTGGCGCCAGCAGGGTAAACGCATTGCGCTGGTGCCGACCATGGGCAACCTGCATGAAGGTCACCTGACGCTGGTGGATGAAGCACGGGCGCGCGGCGACATCGTGATTGTCTCGATCTTTGTCAATCCGATGCAGTTCGATCGCGCCGATGATTTAGCGCGCTACCCGCGCACGCTGCAGGAAGATTGTGAAAAGCTGAATCGCCACCAGGTTGACGTGGTCTTCGCCCCCTCACCTGCTGAAGTCTATCCGCAGGGCGCGCAGAATCAGACCTTTGTTGAGGTGCCGGTGCTCTCTTCCCTGCTGGAAGGGGCCACACGTCCAGGTCATTTTCGCGGTGTGGCCACTATCGTCAGCAAACTGTTTAATCTGGTACAGCCCGATATTGCCTGTTTCGGTGAAAAGGATTTTCAGCAGCTGGCTATCATTCGTAAGATGGTGGCCGATATGGGCTTCGACATTGAGATTGTTGGTGTGCCTACGGTGCGCGCTAAAGATGGCCTGGCGCTGAGTTCGCGCAACGGCTACCTGACGGCAGATGAGCGTAAGCTGGCACCGGTCCTGAGCCAGGTGATGCATCAGATGGCGACGCAGCTGGAGAATGGCGAGCGTCATATTGACGAGATCATTGAGGCAGCCAGTGAGGCACTGCTGGCGCAGGGATTACGCCCTGATGGCCTGGCGATCTGTGATGCGGAAACGCTGCAACCGCTGACGGTGGACAGCCAGCGCGCGGTGGTGCTGATGGCCGCCTGGCTGGGCAAGGCCCGCCTGATTGATAATCAAACCGTTGACCTGACGCAGTAATCAATCCCGCTGCAGGTTATTTTATTTCTCTGACAAGGTTTCTGGCTATGATTCGCACAGTTCTGCAAGGCAAATTGCACCGCGTGAAGGTGACGCAGGCGGACCTCAATTATGAAGGTTCCTGCGCTATCGATCAGGATTTCCTGGATGCTTCCGGCATTCTGCAATATGAAGCGATCGATATTTATAACGTCACCAACGGTCAGCGCTTTTCCACCTACGCTATCGCGGCTGAGCGTGGCTCGAAAATCATCTCGGTCAACGGTGCGGCCGCCCGCTGTGCCTGCGAAGGCGATATTTTAATTATCTGCTCCTATGTGCAGGTAGACGATGCCGAAGCGCGTCAGTGGCAGCCTAAGGTCGCCTATTTTGAAGGTGACAACCAGATGAAGCGTCTGGCGAAAGCGCTGCCGGTGCAGATTGCCTGATTACAACCTGATTAAAAAAGGGCCGCCGGTAAAACGGGCGGCCCTTTTTATTTCTGCTGCAGTAATTAAACCGGTTTGGTTGTCATCGGCTTCGATGACTTTTTCATCGTAAAGAGGAAATTAAACCAGCCGCGTTTTCTCATCAGACATAATGTCCACGGTAACGCCAGCGCCACCAGGAACGCCGAAATAAACTTCAGGTCATTTACCCAGGCTGACGGGCTTTCAAACTTCACAATCTTACTGAAGAACTGAATCGCCAGATAATGCGACAGATAGAAGACGATAGAATTGACGCCTATGTAGTAGACCAGTTCAGACTTCAGTTTCAGCGCAATCCAGACAAAGAACGGAACCGATAATAGTGCCAGCGGTGACAATAACGCCTGGGAATGACGCTCCAGTACAAAGATATTCAGGCAGGAGAGCAGCACAAAACTAATTACCGAGATAAACAGCGTCGGGCCATGCTGCACTTTCTCTGCGATATCCACCTGCTTCCTCACGACGTAATCGCCGAGATAGAAGAATACAAACAGATAAAGCGATTTATTGATGTGGGTATTGTCGAAGCTGGCAAACACCCCATCCGCCTCAATCGCTGGCAGCGCCCAGCTCAGCGTCATACAGATGGCAAACACCAGCAGGAACGGCAAGTGACGGGCAAAGATAATCACAATAAAGAAGATAAAAAGCGAATGCAGGAACCAGGTCATATCACCGCCACCGGTCAGGTGGGAAAGAATAATATTCATCGGTGATTGCGGCGTATTAGCCATCGAGCTGAACAGGATTTTCAACCCGCCGTAGACTGCAACCCAGACCACAAATGGATAGAGAATACTGCGCACCTTGTTATTAAAAAAAGGACCCAGGCCTTTTCTTAACCCGGCATCGACAAATAAACCTGAAACAAAGAACATCAGCCCCAGCCTTACCGGTGCCAGCATCTCATTTAACAGGCCGCTGAAGGCGGTAAAATGTCCGGCGTTATTATGTACGGCAATAGTGCTGTGCAAAAAAATGATTGCGAGAATACTCAATCCCCGCAGATTATCGATCCACGTTATACGATTCATCTTTTCCTGCCTTTGATTAAAAACTGGCCCTGATTCGGTTGCCATTTTTCTTATTAAGAAGACTCTTAGCCTACTCATTCGTCCCTGAGCAGAGGAATAACCTTATTCCGGCGCTATTCTGATAATTCATAATCAAATAAACAACAGCCAGACTTTAAGGCTATTCTTAAAAAATATTTAATAGTTAAGAATCATTCAGATAGCGAAAGATGTCAGAGTATTATCAGATAATACTTAGGGTTATTTTTTGTGAGTAAGGGTGTAAGCGAGGCGTCAGGCGGCTTCAGAGGCAAAATATAACGAATGAGGCGGGTTTTAAGGTGATTTTTAAGGCCAGGCAGAACCGTAGTCAGCGTGATTTGCTCTCCACCCAAAAAAAAGCCACGCCCTTATCGCAGCGTGGCCCTTACCATTCAGCTTAACAGTCAGGTGCGTAATCCGCGTCCGCGCTGTATCAGCGCATAGACCAGCCAGTAGAACACCAGAATAAAGGCCACCAGCACCGAGAGGGTAAACACCAGCGGCACATCATTAATGCCGAGGAAGCCATAACGGAATCCGCTAATCATATAAACGATTGGATTGAGTTTAGAGACAGCCTGCCAGATCGGCGGCAGCAAACTCAGTGAATAGAATACGCCGCCCAGATAAGTCAGTGGCGTCAGCACAAAGGTCGGGATCAGGCTGATATCGTCAAAGGTGCGCGCAAAAACAGCGTTCAGCAGACCTGCCAGTGAAAACAGAATCGCGGTCAGCAGCAGCGTGACCGCCACCATCGTCCAGGAATGCACGTGGAACGGCACAAAGAACAGCGAGATGGCCGTCACCAGAATACCCACGCAGACACCACGCGCCACGCCGCCGCCAACATAGCCGGCAATAATGATGTGGGTCGGCACCGGCGCGACCAGCAGCTCTTCAATATTGCGCTGGAACTTGGCGCTGAAGAACGACGACGCCACGTTGGCATAGGCGTTAGTGATGACCGCCATCATGATCAATCCCGGCACGATGAACTGCATATAGCTGAAGCCGTGCATTTCACCGATGCGCGACCCGATCAGGTTGCCAAAAATGATGAAATAGAGCGTCATGGTGATGACCGGCGGTACCAGCGTCTGGATCCAGATGCGGGCGAAACGGTTAACCTCTTTGGCCCAGATGCTCTTCAGCGCCACCCAGTAGAGATGTGTCATGCTTTTGCTCCTGTTTTTCCCTGCGTCGTCAGTCCCACAAACAGCTCTTCAAGACGGTTGGCTTTATTGCGCATACTCAGCACCTGCACACCCTGCGCGCTAAGCTGGCTGAAGACGCTGTTGAGCCCCTGCTCACGCAGCACTTCCACTTCGAGCGTTGAGGTATCGGTCAGCCGGTACTGGAACCCTTCCAGCGTGGGCAGCGGACTGCGGGGTGCCAGATCCAGGATAAAGGTTTCTGATTTGAGCTTGGAGAGCAGCCCTTTCATTGAGGTGTTCTCCACCAGCTCACCGCTCTGGATGATGCCGATGTTGCGGCACAGCATCTCCGCCTCTTCCAGATAGTGGGTAGTGAGAATAATGGTCGTGCCTTTGGCATTGAGATCTTTCAGGAACACCCACATTGAGCGTCGCAGTTCGATATCCACGCCAGCGGTGGGTTCATCCAGAATCAGCAGCTTAGGCTCATGCATCAGCGCACGGGCGATCATCAGGCGACGCTTCATCCCGCCGGAAAGCATGCGTGCACGTTCAGCGCGTTTTCCCCACAGATCGAGCTGCTTCAGATACTTTTCTGCCCGCTCATTGGCTTCACGACGCTCAACGCCGTAGTAACCCGCCTGATTAACAACGATTTGCATCACCGTCTCAAACGGGTTGAAGTTAAACTCCTGCGGCACCAGGCCGAGCTGGCGCTTGGCATTCACCACATCTTTTTCGAGATCGTAGCCAAACACCCGCACGCTGCCCTCGGATTTGTTAACCAGCGAACTGATAATTCCGATGGTGGTCGATTTACCGGCACCGTTTGGCCCCAGCAGCGCATAAAAGTCACCCGCTTCAACGTTAAGATCGATGCCCTTCAGCGCCTGCACGCCGCCGGGATAGGTCTTGGTCAGCCGGGAAAGTTCCAGTGCATAAGTCATTCTGCATCCATACCCTGTTTTGATGGCATTGCAATGCCGTTTAAATTTATCAGGCCCTGTCATATAGTACGCGCGCGCACTCTGCGCAGTAACCGGTCGCTCTACACCATGACAGACATCAACACCCTGATCAGAAACAACCGCGAATGGTCAAAATTACTGGTTGAAGAAGATCCCAGCTTTTTTGAGCGGCTCGCCCAGGCACAAAAACCGCGCTTCCTGTGGATTGGCTGTTCTGACAGCCGGGTTCCTGCCGAACGTCTGACCGGGCTCGAACCCGGCGAACTCTTCGTTCACCGCAACGTGGCCAATCTGGTAATCCACACCGACCTGAACTGTCTGTCCGTGGTGCAGTACGCTATCGAAGTGCTGGAAGTGGAACACGTTATCGTCTGCGGCCATTACGGCTGCGGCGGCGTGCAGGCGGCGATGGATAACCCGGAACTGGGATTAATCGACAACTGGCTGCTGCACATCCGCGACCTCTGGTACAAGCATAGCGTGTTGCTGGGGGAACTCCCGCCGGATAAGCGCCTGGACAAACTGTGCGAAATCAACGTTATTGAACAAGTCTATAACCTGGGGCACTCCACCGTACTGCAATCTGCCTGGAAACGCGGAAAGGATGTCTCCCTGCACGGCTGGGTATACGGCATTCAGGACGGCTGTCTGCGTAACCTTGATGTGACGGCAAACAGCCGGGAGATCCTCGAACAGCGCTACCGCCACGGCATTGCTAATCTGCGGAAGAACGGCGAGGCCTGAGCCGATCGCAGCGTAAAGCGCGGCATAGCCTACACCAGGCAACCGGTGCAGGCCTTGGAAGAATGTGCGGTAGAGCGGTATCAGGATTCCAGCGGCACCACTTTGCCAATATAAGGCAGATGGCGATAGTGCTGAGCATAGTCGATACCAAAGCCCACCACGAACTCGTCCGGAATCGCAAAGCCGACATATTCGACGTTCACTTCGACTTCACGGCGCTCTGGCTTATCCAGCAGGGTACAGATCGCCAGAGATTTTGGCTGACGCAGTTGCAGAATCTCACGCACTTTGCTCAGGGTGTTGCCGGAGTCGATGATATCTTCGACGATCAGCACATCCTTGCCACGGATGTCTTCATCCAGATCTTTCAGGATTTTCACATCACGCGTGCTGGACATCCCGCTGCCGTAACTGGAAGCCGTCATAAAGTCGACTTCATGCGGCACATCGATGGCGCGACAGAGATCAGCCATGAACATAAAGGAGCCGCGCAGCAGCCCCACCAGCACCATATCGCTGCCGCTGTCGCGGTAGTGGTCGTTAATCTCTTTGCCCAGTTCAGCGATGCGCGTGGCGATTGCCTCTTCAGGGATCATCACTTCAACAGTGTGTTTCATTGCGTTCAGCCCGGTTACGTCAGAAAAGCCCCGGAGTCTATCACAGACGCAGCAGCGACGGCTGCGCGGCCCCATAAGCAAACGATTACGTCGCGAAAATTATTACCCGCCGCCTGCGGCTCGCTGAAATGCGCATTACCTTAGAACATTCTGGCATTTACCAGCATGATTCGCTGCATGGTAGCCTTTATCCAACAGATCGTTACCCTACTCGCGCCGCTGGCCGGAGATCACAATGACTTCATCTTCAAGCAAAAAAACGCATATCGGCGACAGGCCGCTGCACCCTGAAACCCAGATGCTGAACTATGGCTATGATCCCCGCCTCTCTGAGGGTGCGGTGAAGCCGCCGGTGTTTCTGACATCAACCTTTGTCTTTGACAGCGCCGAAGAGGGACGGGATTTCTTTGATTACGTCTCTGGCCGACGTGAGCCGCCGGAAGGCAAATCGGGTGGGCTGGTCTATTCCCGCTTTAACCACCCTAACAGCGAAATTGTAGAAGATCGGCTGGCGGTCTATGAGCAGGCGGAGAGCTGTTCGCTCTTCTCTTCCGGTATGGCCGCCATCTCCACTGCCCTGCTGACGTTTGCCCGTCCGGGCGAGGTGATCCTGCATTCCCAGCCGCTGTATGGCGGCACCGAAACCCTGCTTAGCAAGACGCTGCACAATCTGGACATCAAAGCGGTGGGTTTCAGCGACGGCAATGATGAAGTCAAAGTGCGTGAAGCCGCTCAGCAGGCGATGGCCCAGGGCCGGGTAGCGGTGATCCTGATTGAAACGCCAGCGAATCCCACCAACAGCCTGGTTAATATCCGTCTGATGGCGCGTATCGCTGATGAGATTGATCAGCAGCAGGGTTCACGACCGATTATCGCCTGTGACAACACGCTGCTCGGCCCGCTGTTCCAGCAGCCGCTGACGCTGGGCGCTGACCTGTCGCTCTACTCGCTGACCAAGTATGTTGGCGGTCACTCTGACCTGATTGCAGGCGCGGCGATGGGCAGTAAAGCGCTGATGGCGAAAGTGCGCGCCCTGCGCAGCGCTATCGGCACGCAGCTGGATCCACACTCAAGCTGGATGCTCAGCCGCTCGCTGGAAACGCTGTCGCTACGCATGGAGAAAGCCTGGCAGAATGCGGAAGCGGTCGCGGCGTTTCTGCGCGATCACCCTAAAGTGGCGAAGCTGCACTGGCTGCCCTATCTGGATGCGGAGAGCGCCGAAGGGAAAACTTATCGCGAGCAGTGCAGCGGTGCCGGTTCGACCTTCTCATTTGATATCGTCGGCGATCAGCCCGCTGCGTTCCGTTTTCTTAATGCGCTGTCGCTGTTTAAGCAGGCGGTAAGCCTGGGCGGGACCGAGTCGCTGGCCAGCCATCCTGGCAGCACCACCCACTCCGGCGTGCCGCAGGCGGTGCGTCAGCGTATTGGGATCACTGACGCCACGGTGCGGCTGTCGATTGGCATCGAAAACGCCGGCGACCTGATTGAAGATGTGAAGCTGGCGCTGGATCAGGCGTAATCAACTGACGGTAAAGCCCAGCATCATGCCGGTGTCTTCATGCTCCAGCAGATGGCAGTGGGCCATGTAAGCGTGTTCTGCGGCGGCGACATAGTTGAAGCGTACCAGCACTTCACTGCGCCAGCCGTCGACATTCACCATATCTTTCCAGCCCTGCCGGTGTGGGGCTGGCGGTTTGCCGTTTTCTGAAAGAATACGGAACTGGGTGCCGTGAATGTGGAACGGGTGCAGCATCGCGTCGCCTTCACCTGAAATCGTCCACTTCTCGTAATCACCCAGCTTCACCGCAAACGACGGCTTCGTCATATCAAAGGCCTGGCCATTAATCTTATTGCCGTTGCGGAAATCGTAACCGGCGGGCGGCTTATTGCCGTGCATGCTGTGATCCATATTTTCCATTGGTGGCATCGGCTCGGCAGCCGTTTTTTCCGGCATCGTGTGATGACCGCCCTTGCCCATCGCTTTCTCGCCGTAGCGCTGCATCAGCGCCTGCATGCCCTGCTGGTCCAGCTGCGGGTCCATCATCAGCTGCAGCCAGCGTGTCGTCAGGCCGTCTGTTGAGGGTAGCGCTGGCAGCGTCGCCAGCTGATCCGGCAGCGTGGCGCTGGCCATCACCCGCAGCGGCAGGATCTGCACCAGCGGCAGCGGCTGGTCAAACGGCGGCAGCGTCATGCCCATCTGCTCTGTCGGCAGCGTCACCAGATCGAAGCTCTTACCATCAGAAGTATCGATCATCACCTCAAAACGCTCGCCCGACAGGATCGGCAGCGAGTCGAGCTTTACCGGCTCGGCCAGCAGGCCACCATCGCTGGCGATCACGTAGAGAGGACGTTTATCACTGGCGGCAACATGCAGCGAACGGGCATTGCAGCCGTTGAGCAGGCGCAGACGCAGCCAGCCGCGCGGCACCGCATGCTGCGGATAGTGCACGCCGTTGGTCAGCATCATATCGCCAAACCAGCCCACCGCGGCGCGCATCACGTCGAGCTGATAATCAATGCGGCTGCCATCTTTGGTCAGTTGCTTATCCTGAAAAATCAGCGGCACATCATCCACACCCCACTGCGAGGGCAAACGCAGCGTTCCGCTCTCTTTATCTTCCAGCAGGATCAGTCCCGCCAGCCCCTGAGCCACCTGATGCCCGGTCTTGCCATGCAGATGCGGGTGATACCAGCAGGTTGCAGCGGGCTGATCGGGCGTAAAAGAGACCTGACGCGAGCCGCCAGGCGCAATCACCGCCTGCGGGCCGCCATCCACTGCGCCGGGGATTTCCAGCCCGTGCCAGTGCAGGGTGGTCGCTTCGCTGAGCCGGTTATGGATGTTCACCGTCACCGGTTTACCACTCTGCATCTTCAGCACCGGCCCCAGCAGGCTGCCGTTATAGCCCCAGGTCGGCACCGCTTTGCCGTTCCACTGGGTGGTACCCTGCATCGCGGTGAGGCTGTAGCTGCCCCTGGCATCGGGTTCCAGCAGAGACGGAATCGGCAGCAGCGGACGGGTGGCTGCCATCAGCGAACGGCTCCAGAGCGGCAATGCTCCGGCTGCACTCAGTGCGGCAGTGAGTTTCAGGAAATGGCGACGTTGCATGGTGATCATCCTTGTGGCATCAGAGCGCACAGCCTAAACCCTGACCTTATGGGAAGGTCAAGTCCTGACCGTGCGAATCTGACGAAAAAAGGCGGTGCAGCAGCCCACAGCGGCAAATTAATCGAAAACCTGAGAGCAACTGTGCTAACGTCATTAGCAATATCCATTGAAGAGAACGACTATGAAGCAAAGTATCAGGATCCTGCTGCTGACGGGACTCCTTGGCTTCTCCTCCACCAGTTTTGCCCTGAGCGAATCCGAAGCGGAAGATCTGGCCGATCTGACGGCGGTTTTCGTCTATCTGAAAAATGATTGTGGCTATCAGGATTTACCGGACGCGCAGATTCGCAAAGCGCTGGTCTTTTTTGCTCAGCAGAACCGCTGGGATTTAAGCAACTACAGCAACTACAACATGAAAGCGCTGGGTGAAGATAGCTATCGCGATCTCAGCGGCATCGCCATCACCAACGATAAAAAGTGCAAGTCACTGGCCCGCGATTCGCTGAGCCTGCTGGCCTACGTCAGGTAACGATTCTTCCCTCTGCAGCCGGACATTGACCGTGCAACCACGGTCAGTGTTAGCTATCATATGCCGCCCATCTTCATGGCGATGTCATCAGAGGAGAGCACCATGGCCCACAATGAAACGTGGTATGAAACCCTTCATGCCGGTTTTGGCCAGTATTTCACGGTTGATAAAGAGCTGTACCGTGAGAAGACTGCGCATCAGGATTTAATCATTTTCGAAAATGCCGCGATGGGCCGCGTAATGGCGCTGGACGGCGTCGTTCAGACCACCGAACGCGACGAATTTATCTACCATGAAATGATGACCCACGTTCCGCTGCTGGCGCACGGCGCGGCGAAGAGCGTTCTGATTATCGGCGGCGGTGACGGCGCAATGCTGCGTGAAGTGTCACGTCATCCCGGGATCGAAAAGATTACCATGGTGGAGATCGATGCAGGCGTGGTGACCTTTTGTCGCCAGTATCTGCCGAACCACAGCGCGGGTGCCTATGACGATCCGCGCTTTACGCTGGTGATTGATGACGGGGTGAACTTCGTTAATCAGACGCAGGAAAAGTTTGATGTCATTATCTCCGACTGCACCGATCCGATTGGTCCGGGCGAGAGTCTGTTTACCTCGGAATTTTATGCCGGGTGCAAAGCGGCCCTTAATGAAAATGGCATCTTTGTGGCGCAGAATGGCGTCTGCTTCCTGCAGCAGGATGAGGCCGTTAACAGCCATCGCAAGCTGGGACATTACTTTGCGGACGTCAGTTTCTATCAGGCGGCGATTCCGACCTACTACGGCGGCATTATGACCTTTGCCTGGGCGAGTGATAATCCGGCGCTGCGCCAGCTCGACACCGCGACCTTAAAGGCGCGTTTCGAGGCCGCTGGCCTGACCTGCCGTTATTACACGCCAGCAATCCATACCGGCAGCTTTGCCCTGCCGCAATATCTGTTGAATGCGTTATCTGCCGCGTGCTGATAGTGCATTTCTAAGGGGGTGAACGAAATTGCAAAAGCTAAAACTACATGGCTTCAACAACCTGACGAAAAGCCTGAGTTTTTGTATTTACGATATTTGCTATGCGAATACTGAAGCTGAACGCGATGGTTACATCGCCTACATTGACGAACAATATAACGCTAACCGTCTGACGGAAATCCTGACTGAGACCTGCTCCATTATCGGGGCTAACGTGCTCAACATTGCGCGCCAGGATTATGAACCGCAGGGGGCCAGCGTCACGATTCTGGTCAGCGAAGAGCCGATCGATCCGAAAGATATCGATAACTCAGAGCACCCCGGTCCGCTGCCCAACTCGGTGGTGGCTCATCTCGATAAAAGTCATATCTGCGTGCACACCTATCCGGAGAGCCATCCGGCAGGCGGCCTGTGCACCTTCCGTGCGGACATTGAAGTCTCAACCTGTGGCGTCATTTCGCCACTGAAAGCGCTGAACTATCTGATCCACCAGCTGGAGTCAGATATTGTCACCGTCGATTACCGGGTGCGCGGTTTTACCCGTGACGTGAAAGGGATGAAGCACTTCATCGATCACGAGATCAATTCGATTCAGAACTTCATGTCTGAAGATATGAAAGCGATGTATGACATGGTGGATGTGAATGTCTATCAGGAAAACATCTTCCATACCAAGATGTTGCTGAAAGAGTTCGACCTTAAACACTACCTGTTTAACACCCGCCCGGAAGATCTCACTCCGCAGGAGCACAAGCGCATTACCGATCTGCTCTGGAAAGAGATGCGCGAGATCTACTACGGCAGAAATATCCCCTCAGTGGGCCTGAAGACCCTCTGATTATCAGGCGCGCAGCGTTATAGATCATAACCTGCGCGTCTCCTTCCCTCTTGTTACTTCTGCTTTTTCATCACGGCAACCGCCGGAATTCCCTGATCGCCAGCAATAATTTTCCTGTCCGGGCGTGCTACTTTCAGCGCTGAACGCTTATTTCTTAATCCACGACAGGCAAAAAAAATGGCAAGAATTAACATCATTGATTTCGATGCCGTCCCGGACGCCACTTCACTTTCCACTCAGGCGATACAGCACGCGATCGACAGCGCAGCAGAAGGCGACACGTTGCTGATCCCGGCAGGCCGCTTTCTGACTGGTGCGCTGTTTTTGAAAAGTGAGATGACGCTGGAGCTGGCAAAAGATGCCGTATTACTCGGCAGCCAGCGGCTGGAGGATTACCCGGAAATCGCTACCCGCGTGGCGGGGATTGATATGGTCTGGCCCACAGCAATGCTTAACATCAATCAGTGTCGCAATGTCACCGTCTGCGGCAGCGGCACTCTCGATGGCCAGGGCGCGGTCTGGTGGCATAAGTTCTGGGGCGACGATGAAAACAGCGGAATGCTGGCGGACTATACCCGCCGCGGGCTGCGCTGGGTGGTGGATTACGACTGCAGGCGCCCGCGTAATCTGGTGGTTTATCAGAGCGAATGCGTGACGCTACAGGACTTTACCTCAAAGGATTCCGGCTTCTGGAACCTGCACGTCTGTTACTCGAAACAGGTGAATTTGCAGAGACTCAATGTGATGAACGCCACCGGCCCCAGCACTGACGGTATTGATATCGACTCCAGTCAGTTAGTTCGCGTTGAGGGCTGTACGGTCTCCTGTAATGACGACAATATCTGCGTAAAATCGGGGCGCGGCGCAGAAGCGCAACAGCTGGCCAGAACCGCGCGCGATATTATTATTCGCGACTGCACATTGCTGAAAGGCTCGGGCATCACCCTGGGCAGCGAAACCTCTGGCGGTATCGAAAATGTCATCATCGAACATAACCGCTTCTCCGGCACCGGCGTCGGCTTCCGCATCAAGTCAGCCCGCAATCGCGGCGGCTGGATTAAAAACATCATTGTTCGCCATCTGATAATGGAAGATGTCGGCTATCCGTTTATGCTGCAGCTGAACTGGTTCCCGCAATACAGCTACAGCGAGCAGCCTGCCGACACAGAACAGCCATCGTACTGGCGTAAGCTGGCCGCGGGCGTCACGGGCGATGCCGGGCTGACGAGAGTAGAGAATATCCGCATCAGCCATATCAGCAGCAGCCTGACTCAGCCCACGACCTTTTCCCGCGCCTTCTTTATTGAAGGCACGCCGGAAAATCCGATTGAGCAGCTGAGTTTCAGCGATATCACGCTGCAGGCGCAGGAGTTTGGCAAAATAGCGGGCGTAAATAATCTGAGGTTTGAACGGGTTACGGTGGACGCACCCGCGATTACGCGTGAAGAAAATGATACCTACGCGCGTTAACGGCGCGTTTTAACGGCGAGAGATAAAAATAAACGCGCGGTGCTGCTCTCGTCCTGCTGATCAGGTCAGAGCAACACGGCGCGTTCTGTTCAGGCGGAGGTCAGCGCCAGCGTAATCCCGCGCTGCTGGGGAAGCTGGTTCTGAACGCCCGCACACGCTTATGGCAACTGCATGTGGCCGCTGTAAATTATTTTACGCCCCGGTGGGGCTGGCGACAGTATTGGGCTTCTGGGCAGCCGAACGGCTATGGGACGCATTCAGTATGTAGCCACCACATCGGCGATGATCGGCATGATGCGCAGCCGGGCTGCTGAGTTCGCCCGGCCTTATAACCGTAAAGGATTGCCTTACTGTCTTACCGTACGGGTTTGCCGTACTGGTTCATAAACTGGCGATAAGCAGCGATCACCAGCTGAAAATCTTCAATGCCGCAGAATGAGAGGCTCTCTTCGTCATAGTAGTTCATCCCCTCTTCCATACCGTCATCTTCCAGAGCCAGCAGGTTGGCGCGGATCATCACCTCCTCTTCATCCAGCAGAATGGTGTACTCGCTGCCGATCCGCTGCCACTGACGTACGCTGCCTTTGACATCTTCAATGGCGGCTTCAACTTCATCCAGCAATCCCGGATCGTTTTTGACCTCTTCGTTGAACCAGTGGCCGACCGCTTCATGATCCATCGACATGCGAACCTTAATCTGTCCGGTCACATCGCGTAAAAATTCATATTCCATCGCCCGTTCCTCTCAACGTCGTCGTCTCACCTGGTAAGTGTCCGTGCTGCTCTCGCGGCAAAGTGTGACACGTCGCGCATTATTACAGGCTGTCTGCCGAAAGCCAGCTTTTGATCGTCTCTCTACCCCATGCTGAGACGAAAAAAAGGGGCGAATCATCGCCCCTTATTCATGCCTGCAAGGTGAAGAATCAGACCGCGGTCTGGAAAATCACACCATCAGCTTTGTCGGTGTACTGCGTCAGCTGGTCGAAGTTGAGATAGCGATACGTGTCGCTGGCCGTTTTATCGACCTGCGCCATGAATTGCTGATACTCATCCGGCGTTGGCAGTTTGCCAAGCAGAGACGCGACCGCAGCCAGCTCCGCTGACGCCAGGTAGACGTTAGCGCCGTTACCCAGACGGTTCGGGAAGTTACGGGTCGAAGTCGAAACCACCGTCGAACCATCTGCAACACGTGCCTGGTTACCCATGCAGAGTGAACAGCCCGGGATCTCGATACGCGCACCGCTTTTGCCGAATACGCTGTAGTAGCCTTCTTCGGTCAGCTGTGCCGCATCCATCTTGGTTGGCGGTGCCACCCACAGACGGGTTGGCAGCTGGCCTTTGTGGCTATCCAGCAGTTTACCCGCAGCACGGAAGTGACCAATGTTGGTCATGCATGAGCCGATAAACACTTCGTCGATCTTCTCACCCTGAACGTCAGAGAGCAGACGTGCATCGTCCGGATCGTTTGGCGCACAGAGGATTGGCTCTTTGATTTCAGCCAGATCGATTTCGATCACGGCGGCATATTCAGCATCGGCATCCGGCTCAAGCAACTGAGGATCGGCCAGCCATTTCTCCATACCTTCAATGCGACGCTCCAGCGTACGACGATCGCCGTAGCCTTCTGCGATCATCCACTTCAGCAGCACGATGTTGGAGCTGAGGTATTCGATAATCGGCGCTTTATCCAGCTTGATGGTACAGCCCGCAGCGGAACGTTCTGCTGACGCATCGGACAGCTCAAACGCCTGCTCGACTTTCAGATCCGGCAGACCTTCAATCTCCAGGATGCGACCAGAGAAGATGTTTTTCTTACCTTTCTTCTCAACGGTCAGCAGACCCTGTTTGATGGCATACAGCGGAATGGCGTGAACCAGATCGCGCAGGGTAATGCCTGGCTCCATCTTACCTTTGAAGCGCACCAGAACCGATTCCGGCATGTCGAGCGGCATTACGCCAGTCGCGGCGGCAAACGCCACCAGGCCTGAACCCGCCGGGAAAGAGATGCCGATAGGGAAACGGGTGTGCGAGTCACCACCGGTACCGACGGTATCCGGCAGCAGCATACGGTTCAGCCAGCTGTGGATAATGCCGTCACCCGGACGCAGTGACACACCACCGCGGTTCATAATGAAGTCTGGCAGCGTATGGTGCGTGCTCACATCCACCGGCTTCGGATACGCGGCGGTGTGACAGAACGACTGCATCACCAGATCGGTCGAAAAGCCCAGGCAAGCCAGATCTTTCAGCTCGTCACGGGTCATCGGGCCGGTGGTATCCTGCGAGCCAACCGAGGTCATCTTAGGTTCGCAATAGGCACCCGGACGAACGCCGGTCACGCCACAGGCGCGGCCAACCATTTTCTGCGCTAGTGAGAAACCACGGGTGCTCTCCGCGACATCTTTCGCCTGACGGAATACGGTGCTGTGCGGCAGACCCAGCGACTCGCGCGCTTTGGTGGTCAGGCCGCGACCGATGATCAGCGGAATACGGCCACCGGCGCGCACTTCGTCAATCACTACTTCGGTTTTGAGCTCGAAGCTGGCCAGCAGCTCATTGGTTTCGTGGTTGCGGACTTCGCCTTTGAATGGATAGATGTCGATCACATCGCCCATGTTCAGGTTATTTACGTCCACTTCAATGGGCAGTGCGCCCGCATCTTCCATGGTGTTGAAGAAGATGGGTGCAATTTTGCTGCCCAGCACCACGCCGCCGCCTTTTTTATTTGGCACGTTCGGGATGTCGTCGCCCATAAACCACAGCACCGAGTTGGTGGCGGATTTACGTGAAGAACCGGTTCCGACAACATCACCGACATACGCCAGCGGGAAACCTTTGGTCTTCAGAGCTTCGATCTGTTTGATCGGGCCGATATTGCCCGCGTCATCAGGCTCAATGCCTTCACGGGCATTTTTCAGCATCGCCAGGGCGTGCAGAGGAATGTCTGGACGTGACCAGGCATCCTGGGCCGGAGAGAGATCGTCGGTGTTGGTTTCGCCAGTGACTTTAAACACGGTAACCGTGATCTTCTCTGCCAGTTCAGGCCGTGACAGATACCATTCCGCATCTGCCCAGGATTGCATCACCTGCTTCGCGTATTCATTACCCGCTTTCGCTTTCTCTTCGACATCATAGAAGTTGTCGAACATCAGCAGCGTGTGTGAAAGGGCTTTCGCGGCAATCGGAGCCAGTTTGCTATCGTCCAGCGCCTCAATCAGCGGATGAATATTGTAACCGCCCTGCATGGTGCCAAGCAGTTCAACCGCTTTTTCAGAAGATATCAGAGGAGAGGTTGCTTCGCCTTTGGCGACAGCCGCCAGGAAACCGGCTTTGACATACGCCGCTTCATCGACGCCAGGTGGGACGCGGTTGACCAATAAATCGATCAAAAATTCTTCTTCACCCGCAGGTGGATTTTTTAGCAGTTCAACCAGCGCGGCCATTTGGGAAGCCTCTAAAGGCTTAGGTACAATTCCCTGGGCAGCACGCTCGGCAACGTGCTTACGGTATTCTTCTAGCACGACGTTATCCTCGCTCTCATTATGTAGGGCTTTCCGACCACCTTGCTCACTTATGGAGAACAATCTTCCCTTTCTCGTCCAGGTTGAGGTGCCCGGTTTCGCGGAGGGCAGAATAGCAGTATTTCGTCTGTTTGTTAATCTGTTTACAAAAATACAACATAATCCACTACGGCCATTCTGCCCGCTTAACTCCCTGCATCAGCCAGCTGAGTCGGCTGAATGGGTCTCTCTGCAGCGTACCGCATTCCACACAAATGGCTGCAGGTTTATGTCAGTTTTGCCGTGGCTTTAGCGAAGTGATTCAGGGAAATAGATAACTGGCAGGAATAGAAGCCGGCGTGTTTATGGGGTACAGCGGAGTTGAGCTCAGGAGGATAACAACACCAGGCCGGAAATCAGCCTGATGCAACTGACACCGAATCTGTCCTGCTGATTACTACTGATAAAACCCTGGTCGGTAAATCTCTTTTCCATCCTCGCAAGTTACACGTCAGAAGCTACAAGACAGAAACTGCTATTCAGAAGAGGTCGTCATGACCTCTTCTGTGCATGCTTAATTTTTCAGATTTTCCGGAAAATTGGCGGGCAACTGGTCAGGCGGACAGTCGATCACGCTTTCGTTATTTTCACCCACATCACGGATTACGGTCAGCGTTGCGAACTCATCAATCACTTCGGTTGGATAAGCCGGACCCGCTTCGCGGAATTTTGCCATCTCTTCCAGATGATCATTCTGGAAGCAGACGGTTTTCTCCGGATTATTCATTACCCAGCGCGGGAAGAAGATGGTGCCGTGGAAAATTTTATCAGCCAGATTAACGGCCAGGCTGACATCGGTTCCGGTTGGTTCAGTCCAGGAAACTTTATAGACATCCTGCGCCAGACGAACGACATAGACATGCTGATTTTTAACCCAGCGATTACCGACCATACCGCTGTGAATGCGATAGTCGATGGTGCTGGCATTTTTAATGTAGAGCTCGTAATTCCAGCCGTTGTCATAGGTGTAAACCAGATGTTTGCCGACGATGCCAGACAGGTCATGTTTATCGAAAGTGCTCATGGTTAATTCCTCATTTGTTTTCCTTGAGGAGATTATTGCGCGTTACAAAACAGATGAATAACGCTATTTTTAGCACTAAATAATTTAATTTTTAGATGAGTGAGCATGTACAAGACAACACTCGAACAGTGGTATCTGCTCGACGCAGTAGTGAATGAGGGGAGTTTTGCGCTGGCAGCGGAGAAGAACAATCGCAGCCAGTCCTCACTGAGTTATCAGCTGAGCCTGTTACAGCAGCGGCTGGGTTTGACCCTGCTTCAGCAGGAGGGCCGCCGCGCTGTCCTGAGTGCAGAGGGACATCAGTTGCTCGCGCAGGTGCGTCCGCTGCTGGAGGGATTCGGCGCGCTTGAGGCGCAGGCCAGTGCACTGCAACGCGGCGAGCGTTCGCGCATCGATCTGATGGTCGATGCGACTCTACCCAAACCCTTGCTATTCGATGTGCTTCAGACCTTTCAGCAACGCTATCCGCATGTCCGCATCTGGTTTAGCGAAATCGTCCGAAGCGAAACGCCTGACAGACTGGCGGAAAATCAGGCTGATCTCTGGCTGGTGGCACAATATGGCGACACGCCGTTAGCAGGCGAAAGCCTGATGAGTGTCGATTTCGTCGCCGTCGCCCATCGCGACCACCCGCTGCACCGCGAACCCGCCCCGCTTAATGCTGCTACGCTGGCACGCTGGCCCTGCATTACCATTCTGGATCGTCAGCAACAGCAGCAGTCGGAGGTCAATGGCGATCAGGCGGAGAACTGGTCATTCACGACGCTGTCGGCAGCCATTGAAGCGGTCCAGCATCAGTTAGGTTATGGCTGGCTGCCGGAACAGAATATCACCGCGCAGTTAGAAAGCGGTGAGCTCCGTCCCCTGCCGCTGTTACAGGGCCGCCGACGCAGTAGTTCGCTGGTGATGTATATCAATGAAGAAAGACTGCCCGGCAACAGCGCCATTACTGCCCTGGCACAGATGTTTATTGAACGAGTGGCTGCATGGGAGATGCGTGGTTAGATGAAGGTTAGCTTGCTGCCTAATCTTCTGAGAATTCGACTGCCCCTGTGCCACAGTGCCACAGTCCAGCATCCCATATTCTGTTTGACCGGGTTTACTGGAAACAGTGAAAGGGATAAGCCAGACCTTAGCCGGCCCCTGAATTTTAGCATCCAGGAAGGTTATGCCCTGCTGATCTGCAGCCCTCTTCGCTACCTCCCAGGAACTCCACCTATCCTGATGTTTAAGCCAGGAGCCCCGGTAATTTTGTCATAACAGTCGAATTGCTTTGTGATGAGTTTCGGGAATGGCAGAAAAGCACGCTCGAACTTATAGTCAGTCAACCCGGGAGACTGCTTCAGCGCACTGTCTGATGAGCAGCGCCTGCGTTCCATTAAATTTGCTAAGCCCTGTAGTGCAGGGCTTAACGTTGCCGAGCCGTTTTCTGACATCAAAATCAGTGACGAATCTGTGAAAGTTCATCTTCTGAGAGACCGGTCATTTTCATGACGGTGTTACGGTCGATGCCGTTCTGCAGCATAGTGCGGGCAACCTCGAGTTTGCCTTCATTTCGGCCTTTCTCGATTCCACGCTGTTCACCAAGCTGAATACCTTTCTCGATGCCCTTCTGCTCCAGCTGCTGTGCGATGGTCATAAGTGCGTCTCCGTGTTGCGGCACTCGCTGTGCCAGTTCGCGCACGAAGGCTTCGGAGTCAGCCGACTCGCCTGCCTGCAGTAAATAGTGTATCAGCGCTGTTACCTGGGGTGAAGAAAGATAATCAGCCATCAGTAACGTGGCCAGCCGATCGGTGAGAGTCGCGATGTCACGCTGATGAATGTGCTTCTGTAACAGCGTCAGCGCCGCCATGCTGCGGTGCCCCATGATTTCCTCATCCGGGATCACCGTGACATCCACCAGTGGAAAGGCGCTGCCATAGAGGTTTTCCGCCAGCGAAGGGTCTTCAAATTCGTCGAGCCAGCGTGTTGAATACGGATAAGGGCTGCGTTTGCCGGTATAGAACAGTACCGGTATAACCAGCGGCAGCTGCTTATGGCCCGCTTCAAGGTGGCGGTGCATAGCCGCCACAGCGTATCGCATCAGCCTGAATGCCATATGCCTGTCCGGCGTAGACTGATGCTCAACCAGGACGTGTATGTACCCATCCCCGTTACTGGTCTTCAGGCTGTAGAGGATATCGCTGAAATACTGGCGAAGATCGTCTTCAACGAACGAACCGGATTCAAGTTTCAGGGTGCTGAGGTCGCATATAGCGCGCAGTTCGGCGGGCAGATGCAGTTCCATGAAGTCGCGGGCAATGTCCGGCTGTGAGAGAAACTGGCGGAAAGTGGCATCGTGAGGTGTGGGAGTGCTGTTCTTTTTTTTCATCGGGCCTGACTCTGATATTCACATTCGTAGGGGATCACAGGCCAGATGTCTGGCCACCTCCATCATCAATGCGGTTTATCCCCGCTTGAGCGGGGAACACTCTTAATGTATGTAGCTGTAAAATATGATGATTTTACCTTCATAAAAAAATCACCACTAAATTCACGTATTTAAAGATCAGTAACTCACTGATTTATAAGAGTCAGGAAGAGAATCAGCAGCAGTCCATCCAGATTCACCGGAATATGCATTCTTACGCCGGTTTTATCAATCTGGATAAAAGCATCATCAAAGACATCAACCTGACCATACGGGAGAAAGATCATAGCAATGGCTTAAGGGGTAAAAACTCATAAACGGTGCCTTTTGATTCCTCTGCCACCAATAAATTTAGCTATCGCTCAGACTTACTTTTGAGGCCTGTTAATTGGAGCAGTAATACGCTCAAGCGCTACCTGAGCCAGAAAGCCCGAGCGACTTTTGTATTCCGGGTGTGAAGCCACACAACGATCAATCCGATCAATTAACGACCTGGGTAAAGTGACATTGATTTTTTCAGAGCCGCCCAGCAAACGAATGACATCTACATCAACCAATGCCCAGATATAACCCTGATATTCAGGATTCGTGGCCAGAGTCTCAATGGTGGACACGGCAGGGATCTCATGACCGAGTTCTACACATAATTCGATATGCCCTGTGATAGCCTCTTTGGCGTTTTTAATGGCTTCATCAAGAGTATCCCCGGCAGAGAAACACCCTGGTAAATCGGGAACGATTACGCCGTATGCGTGTTCGTGATCACCCGCTTCAATCGCGATTGGATAAAACATATTCATACCTCTACGGGCAAGCGGGATTAAATTCTCGCTTGTTTCCTGATGCTCTTTACCGTACCGATCGGTAAGTCTTTTTTAGGATGGGGTACTGTAACCAGCCCCGGTTTTGTCGGATGTGTGAAATGGTGATGGCTACCGTTTATCCCTGTCAGAACCCAGCCATCAGCCTTCATTTCGGAAATTAACGTGCTGCTATCCATCCCTGTGTCCTGTCGCGTCCCGATGAAAGCACGATAACTCTAATAACTCTCACAGGCAACGTTTTCAGGGTTATTGGGGTTACCTTTAGTCTTAACCTAAATCGATTCTTGCCATACAGCACCAGAGTCCAGGCGAAAAAAAAGCCCCCAAAACGGGAGCTTTTTTCTTTAGTAGCAGAAACTTATTTCTTCTTCGCTTTCGCGTTAGGCAGATCGGTGATGCTGCCTTCGAAGATTTCTGCCGCCAGACCGACTGACTCATGCAGGGTCGGGTGAGCGTGGATGGTCAGCGCAATATCTTCCGCATCACAACCCATCTCAATCGCCAGACCGATTTCGCCTAACAGCTCGCCGCCGTTAGTACCGACAATCGCGCCACCAATAATCCGGTGCGTCTCTTTGTCGAAAATCAGTTTGGTCATACCGTCTGCACAATCAGAAGCGATAGCACGGCCTGAGGCTGCCCACGGGAAGGTGGAGGTCTCGTAGCTGATGCCCTTCTCTTTCGCTTCTTTCTCGGTCAGACCGACCCAGGCAACTTCTGGCTCAGTATAGGCAATTGAAGGGATCACTTTCGGATCGAAGTAGTGCTTCAGACCGGAGATCACTTCTGCCGCCACGTGGCCTTCGTGCACGCCTTTGTGCGCCAGCATTGGCTGACCGACGATGTCGCCGATAGCATAGATGTGTGGCACGTTGGTGCGCATCTGCTTGTCGACGCGAATGAAGCCGCGATCGTCCACTTCCACGCCCGCTTTACCGGCATCCAGACCTTTACCGTTCGGCACACGACCGATCGCCACCAGCACCGCGTCATAACGCTGCGCTTCGCCTGGTGCTTTTTTACCTTCCATTGAAACGTAAATGCCATCGTCTTTTGCTTCAACGGCGGTCACTTTGGTTTCCAGCATCAGGTTAAATTTCTTGCTGATTTTCTTGGTAAAGACTTTCGCCACGTCTTTATCCGCAGCCGGGATAACCTGGTCGAACATCTCAACCACATCAATCTCTGAACCCAGCGCATGATAAACCGTCGCCATTTCCAGACCGATGATGCCGCCGCCCATGACCAGCAAGCGCTTCGGCACTTCTTTCAGTTCCAGCGCATCGGTAGAGTCCCAGACGCGTGGATCTTCATGTGGAATGAATGGCAGTTCGATTGGACGTGAACCCGCAGCGATAATGGCATTATCGAAGTTGATGGTGGTCGCGCCGCCTTCTCCTTCAACCACCAGGGTGTTAGCACCGGTGAATTTGCCGAGGCCGTTAACCACGGTGACTTTACGACCTTTTGCCATTCCTGACAGGCCGCCAGTCAACTGGTTGATAACCTTCTCTTTCCAGCTGCGAATCTTGTTGATATCAGTAGATGGCTGGCCAAACACAATGCCGTGCTCTTCAAGGGCTTTCGCCTCTTCAATCACTTTAGCAACGTGCAGCAGCGCTTTAGATGGGATACAACCGACGTTCAGACAAACACCACCCAGGGTGCTGTAACGCTCTACCAGTACGGTTTCCAGACCTAAATCCGCACAACGGAAGGCTGCAGAGTAACCTGCAGGACCTGCCCCAAGTACTACGACCTGGGTTTTAATCTCTGTACTCATCATGACCTCTTAATTGATATCCGGCGGGTCAGACTTTCTTATAATGCCCTTGTTCCACCGGGACTTTCACCGCAAGAGTTTACAGAATTGTTAACAAACTGCCAACCGCGGCGCGACGAATCGTTACAGGAAGGCCGGCTTTCGCCGGCCTTCTTTACATTTACATAACTAAACGACGAATGTCAGACAACATATTGCCGATGATGGTGATGAATCGCGCACCATCAGCACCGTCGATTACGCGGTGGTCGAAGGAGAGAGAAATCGGCATCATCAGACGCGGAGTAAACTCTTTACCGTTCCACACCGGCTCCATCGCCGATTTAGAGACACCCAGGATAGCCACTTCCGGCGCGTTCACGATCGGCGCGAAGTGCGTGGTGCCCAGGCCGCCCAGGCTGGAGATGGTGAAACATCCGCCCTGCATGTCGCCCGCTGTCAGCTTACCGTCACGCGCTTTCTTCGAAATCGCCATCAGTTCACGCGACAGCTCGGTGATGCCTTTCTTGTTCACGTCTTTGAAGACCGGAACCACCAGGCCATTTGGTGTATCAACCGCCACACCGATGTTGATATATTTTTTCAGCGTCAGTTTCTGCGCATCTTCAGACAACGAGCTGTTGAAGCGTGGCATCTGCTCAAGCGCCGCCGCGACCGCTTTCATGATAAACACCACCGGGGTGTACTTCACATCCAGCTTACGCTTCTCTGCTTCAGCATTCTGCTGCTTACGGAAGGCTTCCAGATCGGTGATATCGGTTTTGTCGAAATGCGTAACGTGCGGGATCATCACCCAGTTACGGCTCAGGTTCGCGCCAGAAATTTTCTGGATACGCCCCAGTTCGACTTCTTCGATTTCGCCAAATTTACTGAAATCAACTTTCGGCCATGGCAGCATGCCTGGCAGACCGCCGCCGCTGGCTGCAGCTGGTGCCGCTTCAGCGCGTTTCACGGCCTCTTTCACGTAAGTCTGCACGTCTTCTTTCAGAATGCGACCTTTACGGCCGGTGCCTTTGACTTTCGCCAGGTTAACACCGAACTCGCGCGCCAGGCGACGGATCACCGGGGTAGCGTGAACGTAAGCGTCGTTCTCTGCGAACTCACCTTTGCTTTCCGCTTTAGCTGGAGCGAGTGCCGCGGCTTTAGCTTCAGATTTGGCAGCAGGGGCCGGTGCGGCTTCCTGTTTCGCGGCCGCAGGGGCAGCCGGAGCAGCACCTTCGACCTCGAACACCATGATCAGTGAGCCGGTGCTGACTTTATCGCCGGTCGCCACTTTCAGCTCTTTGACGGTACCTGCAAACGGCGCAGGCACTTCCATAGAGGCTTTGTCGCCTTCAACCACAATCAGTGACTGCTCAGCTTCAACTTTGTCGCCAACTTTGACCAGGATCTCGGTAACTTCAACTTCATCACCGCCGATATCCGGGACGTTAACGTCTTTTGCGCCTGCAGCCGCGGCAGGTGCCGATGCCGCTTCTTCTTTCACTTCTGGCTTCGCGTCAGAGGCCGGTGCTGCGCCTTCTGCTTCAAAGACCATGATGGCTGAACCGGTGCTGACCTTGTCGCCGGTGGAAATAGTGATCTCTTTGACCACACCCGCGAACGGAGCCGGGACTTCCATCGACGCTTTATCGCCTTCCACCACAATCAGTGACTGCTCGGCTTCGACTTTGTCGCCAACCTTAACCAGGATCTCAGTGACTTCAACTTCGTCACCGCCGATATCCGGCACAGCCACTTCTTTGCTGGCAGTGGCCGCAGCAGCGGCTGGCGCTGGCGCCACGTCCGCTTTTTTCTCTTCGGCGGCGGCAGGTGCTGCTTCCGCAGCGCCTTCAGCATCAAACACCATGATCAGTGAGCCGGTCTCAACTTTGTCACCGGTAGAGATTTTGATCTCTTTCACTACGCCAGCCTGCGGCGACGGCACTTCCATTGAGGCTTTGTCGCCTTCCACGGTGATCAGCGACTGCTCGGCTTCCACCTTGTCGCCAACTTTCACCAGAATCTCGGTGACTTCAACTTCGTCAGACCCGATATCCGGTACCTTAATTTCGATAGCCATTACTCTATTACCTCTTAAGCCAGACGCGGGTTAACTTTATCGGCATCGATATTGAATCGGGTGATCGCGTCGGCCACCACTTTCTTCTCGATCTCGCCGCGTTTAGCCAGCTCACCCAGCGCGGCAACCACCACATAAGATGCATCAACTTCAAAGTGATGACGCAGGTTCTCACGGCTGTCAGAGCGACCAAAGCCATCGGTACCCAGTACGCGATAATCGCTGGCCGGGACATAGCTACGAACCTGCTCAGCGAACAGTTTCATGTAGTCGGTTGAGGCGACAGCAGGTGCGTCGTTCATCACCTGAGCGATGTAAGGTACGCGCGCTTCTTCTGTCGGATGCAGCATGTTCCAGCGCTCACAATCCTGGCCATCACGTGCCAGTTCAGTGAACGAGGTGACGCTGTAGACATCAGAGCCGATACCGTAATCTTTCGCCAGGATCTGCGCAGCTTCACGCACATGACGCAGGATAGAACCTGAGCCCAGCAGCTGCACTTTGCCTTTGCTGCCGTCTACCGTTTCCAGTTTGTAGATACCCTTACGGATACCCTCTTCTGCACCAGCGGGCATTGCTGGCATATGGTAGTTTTCGTTCAGCGTGGTGATGTAGTAGTAAACGTTCTCCTGCGCTTCGCCATACATACGCACCAGACCGTCATGCATGATGACAGCGACTTCATAGGCGTAAGAAGGATCGTAGGAAATACAGTTCGGGATAGTCAGCGACTGAATGTGGCTGTGACCATCTTCATGCTGCAGACCTTCGCCGTTCAGGGTAGTACGACCTGAGGTGCCGCCGACCAGGAAGCCGCGCGCCTGTTGGTCGCCCGCCAGCCACATCAGATCGCCGATACGCTGGAAGCCGAACATCGAGTAATAGATGTAGAACGGGATCATCGGCAGGTTGTTGGTGCTGTAAGAGGTCGCCGCAGCCAGCCAGGATGAACCTGCGCCCAGCTCGTTGATCCCTTCCTGCAGAATCTGGCCTTTCTCGTCTTCTTTGTAGTAAGCAACCTGCTCGCGGTCCTGCGGGGTGTACTGCTGACCGTTCGGGCTGTAGATACCAATCTGACGGAACAGACCTTCCATACCAAAGGTACGCGCTTCATCAGCGAGGATCGGAACCAGGCGATCTTTGATCGACTTGTTCTTCAGCATCACGTTCAGGGCACGCACAAAGGCGATGGTGGTTGAGATCTCTTTGTTCTGCTCATCCAGCAGCGCACTGAACTCTTCGAGTGCTGGCATTTCCAGCTTTTCAGTGAACTTCGGCTGACGTGTTGGCAGGTAGCCGCCTAACTTCTCACGCTGACCGTGCAGATACGTGTGCTCTTCAGAGCCCTTTTCAAAGGTCACGTACGGCAGGGATTCAATTTTGTCATCTGCAACTGGCACGTTGAAGCGATCACGGATATAGCGCACGCCATCCATGTTCATCTTCTTCACCTGGTGGGCAATGTTTTTGCCTTCCGCGGTGTCGCCCATACCATAACCTTTGATGGTATGCGCCAGGATCAGTACTGGCTTGCCTTTGGTGTCCTGCGCTTTTTTCAGTGCCGCGTAGATTTTCTTCGGATCGTGGCCGCCACGGTTCAATGCCCAGATTTCATCATCGGACAGATCTTTAACCAGCGCGGCGGTTTCCGGATATTTACCAAAGAAGTGCTCACGCACATAGGCACCATCACGGGATTTGAAGGTCTGGTAATCGCCGTCGACGGTTTCGTTCATCAGCTGAATCAGCTTGCCGCTGGTATCTTTGCGCAGCAGCTCATCCCAGCGACCGCCCCAGATGACCTTGATCACTTCCCAGCCAGCGCCGGCAAAGATGCCTTCCAGCTCGTTGATGATCTTGCCATTACCGGTCACCGGGCCATCCAGACGCTGCAGGTTGCAGTTGATGATGAAGACCAGGTTATCCAGTTTTTCACGGGTCGCGATGGTGATCGCGCCTTTGGATTCTGGCTCATCCATCTCACCGTCACCCAGGAAGGCGTAAACGGTCTGAGCAGAAGTATCTTTCAGTCCACGGTGTTCCAGATACTTCAGGAACTTCGCCTGGTAGATAGCCGACAGCGGACCCAGACCCATTGATACGGTCGGGAACTGCCAGAATTCCGGCATTAATTTCGGGTGCGGATAAGAAGAGAGGCCTTTACCGTCAACTTCCTGACGGAAGTTATTCATCTGGTCTTCGGTCAGACGACCTTCAAGGAACGCACGGGCATAGATGCCGGGAGAGATGTGACCCTGGAAATAGACCAGATCGCCGCCATCCTTCTCACTGCGCGCGCGGAAGAAGTGGTTGAAGCACACTTCATAAATCGTCGCAGAAGACTGGAAGGAGGACATGTGGCCGCCGAGTTCCAGATCTTTCTTCGATGCGCGCAGCACCGACATGATGGCGTTCCAGCGAATTGCGGAACGGATACGACGTTCAAGAGAGGTATTGCCCGGATAATCGGGTTCATCTTCAACGGCAATAGAGTTGATGTAGTTGCTGATTGCAGAAGATCCTGCAGCCACGTTTACGCCGCCTTTGCGGGCTGCACCCAGTACCTGATCAATCAGATACTGTGCACGTTCAACACCTTCTTCACGGATGACCGATTCGATCGCCTGTAGCCAGTCACGAGTTTCAATCGGATCCACGTCATTGTGTAAACGTTCTGACATGGGTGTGTTCCTTATCTGTGTCTAATACGTTGAATAATCGGGAGCCTGTTAAAGCAGATGCAGGCAGGCTCGTCTGATGTCAGTACGATCTTTGTCGCACGTTATTCCTTACGTTGCTGTAAACGACGCAGGGAGCGTTCTCGACGGCTCTGCTCCCGACTTCTGTCCAGCAAGATTTCCTCTATGAACGCCAGGTGACGGTGTGAAGCCTCGCGCGCTTTTTCTGGCTCACGAGCCACAATCGCCTCAAAGATTCTGGCGCGGTGACCGCTCACTTTTGCCAGCATTTCCCGGCGCGAGTAGAGCAATTCGAAATTCTGGCGAACGTTTTGTTCCAGCATAGGGCCCATTGAGCGTAGCAAATGTAAAAGCACAACATTATGGGCCGCTTCTGTGACAGCGATCTGATACTGCATCACTGCGTCCGCTTCGGCGTCTAAATCGCCGCTGTCCTGCGCCTGCTGGATATTCACATGGCAGTCGCGAATGCGCAGCAGGTCTTCCTCTGTGCCGCGCAGTGCCGCGTAATAGGCGGCGATGCCTTCTAAGGCATGGCGCGTTTCCAGCAGATCAAACTGTGATTCCGGATGGTCGGCGAGAAGCTCAACGAGTGGATCGCTTAAGCTTTGCCAGAGATTCTCCTGCACGAACGTTCCGCCACCCTGCCGGCGCAGCAATAATCCTTTGGCTTCTAAGCGCTGGATCGCTTCGCGGAGAGACGGACGTGAGACATCGAATTGTTTGGCGAGTTCGCGCTCAGGCAGCAGCTTCTCTCCCGGACGCAGGGTCCCTTCCATAATCAGCGATTCGAGCTGTTGCTCGATAGCGTCGGAGAGTTTAGGTTGGCGAATCTTACTGTAAGCCATCGTCCCTTCTTATTAAGCCAATCGTCCGGAGTAAATTGGTAATACCAATTGCAAAGAGGTGCCGGTAAAGTAACAAAGTATTCACCTTGTGTCTATATGGTGTCTGCGACATTCACCTGCCCCCAAAGCCTGTGCTGGCGCTAACTTGCGGTTAAAAAAATGAAAAATTCGCGTTACCGCAAATGTTAAATAATTTCACTTTTACCAAACCTTACACCCGCTTAGCGCGTTAGCGCAGCGGCAGACATAAGTGAAAGCTATTCGTCATTAACGGAATTTCATGGCAGAAGTTGCTGTGGGCAGACGTGACCAGGACGGCGTTTTTTCAGTCAACTCTCAGCACGAAAGGCGAAAGCAGGTGCAAAGCGATTCGCTTATCACTATTCTTGTCGCCAGGGTAGCAGATGGCACTATTCAGCACGCCAGATACCGTAAAATAATCAATACGTTATTGTAACTACTTCATTACAGCGTCCTGCGCTGCGAACGAAGAATAAAAACATCACGAGGTTTGTATGGAACAACAGCAAGGCGAAGCGCTGAAACGTGGTCTCAAGAACCGCCATATTCAGCTCATCGCGCTGGGTGGTGCAGTGGGAACCGGCCTGTTTCTGGGCAGTGCATCGGTCATTGAATCCGCCGGACCGGCCGTAATTCTGGGCTATGCAATTGCCGGTTTTATTGCCTTTTTAATCATGCGTCAGTTAGGTGAAATGGTCGTGGAAGAGCCGGTCGCCGGCAGCTTCAGCCACTTCGCGTATAAATACTGGGGCAACTTTGCAGGCTTCGCCTCGGGCTGGAACTACTGGGTGCTCTATGTGCTGGTCGCCATGGCGGAACTCACCGCCGTTGGCAAATATGTCCAGTTCTGGTGGCCAGACTTTCCGACCTGGGCTTCGGCTGCCATCTTCTTCGTGATGATTAACGCTATCAACCTGACCAACGTTAAAGTGTTTGGTGAGATGGAGTTCTGGTTCGCCATCGTTAAAGTGGTTGCGGTGATTGGCATGATCCTGTTCGGAGGCTGGTTGCTGTTCAGCGGTCACGCGGGTCCGCAGGCTACCGTGCGCAACCTGTGGGAACAGGGCGGATTTTTCCCGCATGGCATCGGCGGTCTGGTGATGGTCATGGCGATTATCATGTTCTCGTTTGGTGGCCTGGAGCTGGTGGGTATCACCGCCGCTGAAGCCGATAACCCGGAAGTGAGCATTCCAAAAGCGACCAACCAGGTGCTGTGGCGTATTCTGATTTTCTATATTGGTTCGCTGGCGGTGCTGCTGTCACTGATGCCGTGGACGCGTGTCACGTCAGAAGTCAGCCCGTTTGTCTTTATCTTCCACGAACTGGGCGATGCCATGGTGGCGAATGCGCTCAACGTGGTCATCCTGACAGCGGCGCTGTCGGTCTATAACAGCTGCGTTTACTGCAACAGCCGTATGCTGTTTGGTCTGGCACAGCAGGGTAATGCGCCAAAAGCGCTGCTGAAAGTCGATCGTCGCGGTGTGCCGGTGTTAACGATTCTGGTCTCTGCTGTCGCCACTGCGCTGTGTGTGCTGATCAACTATCTGATGCCGGGTGAAGCATTTGGTCTGCTGATGTCGCTGGTCGTCTCTGCGCTGGTGATCAACTGGGCGATGATCAGCCTGGCGCACCTTAAGTTCCGTCGTAAGAAAGATCAGCAGGGCGTAACCACCCGCTTTAAAGCGCTGCTCTATCCGGCGGGTAACTGGATTTGCCTGATTTTCCTGGCGGCGATTCTGGTACTGATGGCGACCACGCCGGGCATGGCGATCTCTGTCTGGCTGATTCCGGTCTGGCTGGTGATTCTGGGCGTGGGTTACTTTATCAAGAACCAGACACAGAAAGCCTGATGCTTTACCACGTGCTGCGACCTCCTGCGGGGTTGCAGCACGTCACCCGCGCCTCTCTGACCGTCTCAACTGTCCCGATCCAGTTCACACTTCTCTCCCCGCAACTGTTTTATCCATCTTCATAACGAATTACTCCCGTTCATCTCGCTGATTTCCTGCCAATAATTCCTGTTCACACTGGATGCGCAGGAGAAAACCATGAAAGGTACAGCCCTCCCGTTTCGGGAAAAACTGGGATATGGCATGGGCGATGCCGGATGCAACATGATTGGCGGTGCCATCATGCTGTTCCTGAACTACTTCTATACCGACGTTTTCGGCCTGGCCCCGGCGCTGGTGGGGACCCTGCTGCTCTCGGTCAGAGTGCTCGATGCGGTAACCGATCCTATTATGGGCGCGATTGCCGATCGCACCCAGAGTCGCTGGGGTCGTTTTCGTCCCTGGCTGCTGTGGGTTTCCGTACCTTATGTGGTGTTCAGCGTTTTGATGTTCACCACGCCAGACTGGACCTATCACAACAAGGTGATCTGGGCCTTCGTCACCTACTTCCTGATGTCGCTGACCTATACGGCGATTAACATTCCTTACTGCTCTCTGGGCGGCGTGATTACCAACGATCCCGGTGAGCGCGTCTCCTGCCAGTCTTATCGCTTTGTCATGGTCGGCATCGCTACGCTGATACTCTCCCTGTCCCTGCTGCCGATGGCAGAGTGGTTCGGTGGCGAAGACAAAGCGCGCGGCTATCAGATGGCGATGGCGGTACTGGCAACCATTGGCCTGGCGATGTTTCTGTTCTGCTTTGCCACGGTACGTGAACGTATCCGCCCTGCCGTGCCGAGCAATGATGACCTGAAAAAAGATCTGCGTGACGTCTGGAAGAATGACCAGTGGGTACGCATTCTGCTGCTGACCTTCTGTAACGTCTGTCCCGGCTTCATCCGTATGGCGGCCACCATGTATTACGTGACCTGGGTCATGGGCCAGTCAACGCACTTCGCCACGCTGTTTATCAGCCTGGGTGTGATTGGCATGATGGTCGGCAGCACGCTGGCGAAACTGCTCACCGATCGCTGGTGCAAACTCAAAGTCTTCTTCTGGACCAATATCGCGCTGGCACTCTTCTCCAGCGGTTTCTACTGGATCGATCCCCACGCCACCGTGATGGTCGTGGTCGCCTACTTTGTGCTGAATATCCTGCATCAGATCCCCTCTCCGCTGCACTGGTCACTGATGGCCGATGTGGATGACTACGGCGAATGGAAAACCGGCAAACGCATCACCGGCATCAGCTTCTCCGGCAACCTGTTCTTCCTCAAGGTGGGACTGGCGGTTGCCGGTGCGATGGTCGGCTTTCTGCTGTCGATCTATGGCTACAATGCGGGCGCTAAGCAGCAGTCCCCAGAGGCGATTAACGGCATCATGCTGCTGTTCACCATTATTCCGGGTGTCGGCTATCTGATTACCGCCGGTGTGGTACGACTGATGAAGGTCGACCGCAAAATGATGATTACCATCCAGCAGGATCTCGCGCTGCGCCGCGAAAACTTCCATGATTTACACACTGTCCGCCTGCGCGACGGTGCTGCCCCGCAAACAGGAGATGTAAAATGACCCCAGACTGGCCGAATCCTTTTATCGAGCAGCGCGCCGACCCCTTTATCCTGCGTCATGAACAGTACTATTACTTTGTGGCATCGGTGCCGGAGTATGACCGGCTGGAGATCCGTCGCGCCACGACGCTGGCTGGCCTGCGCAGCGCCGAGCCGGTGGTCGTCTGGCGCAAGCCCGAGAGCGGCCCCTTTAGCGAGTTAATCTGGGCACCTGAGCTGCACTACATTGACGGACAGTGGGTCATCTATTTCGCGGCAGCACCGACGCGTGAAATCAAAGAGGGACTGTTTCAGCACCGGATGTATGCGCTGGTGTGTGAGGCGGAAGATCCGCTGCAGGGCGATTGGCAGCCCTGTCGCCGGGTGTTCAGCCAGTTCGACAGCTTCTCACTGGATGCCACCCACTTCGTGCATCAGGGTAAAAACTGGTATCTCTGGGCGCAGAAAGATCCATTGATTCCCGGCAACTCTAACCTCTATCTGGCTGAGTTGCTTAATCCCTGGACGCTGAAAGGCACGCCGGTGATGCTGAGCCGGCCAGAATATGAGTGGGAGTGCGCAGGCTTTAGCGTTAATGAAGGACCGGCGGTTATCCGTCACGGGGATCGGCTGTTTGTGACCTACTCTGCCAGCGCCACCGATGAGAATTACTGTCTGGGAATACTGTCGATTGCTGCTGATGCCGACCCACTCGATGTTGCCGCCTGGCAGAAATCTGCACGGCCGGTATTTGTCTCCAGCTGGGACAACCATCAGTATGGACCGGGTCACAACAGTTTTACCCAGGATGAGGCGGGACGCGACGTGCTGGTGTACCACGCGCGTAACTACACTGAAATTGAAGGCGATCCGTTATGGGATCCGAACCGCCATACCCGACTGAAATATTTCAGCTGGCGGGAAGATGGCACGCCTGATTTCGGCGTGCCGCCTGCCGATTACACCAGCGTGCCGTAAATCGTCAGCAACGCGACAGCGACAACCAGTACCAGTGAGGTACGTTTCGCTAACGCCACGGCAACCCGTGGCGTTTCGACTTTATCGGTGTGCGGATCGCGTGACAGTGAGAACTGCGCCAGAGTCGTCAGCACCTGATACTGAGAACGATGCCGATCGGTCAGCGAAGCAAACCAGGCGGGCAGCGCTTTTTCGCCATGACCCAGCAGGGCGTAAGCCACACCCGCCAGCCGCACCGGGATCCAGTCGAGAAGATGCAGAATGGCATCCACGCCAGATTGTGAACGCGCCATCGGTGTTCCGTGCTTTGCCAGCCAGCCTTGCCAGGCCCGCAGAAAAGCGTAACCCACCAGCAGCACCGGCCCCCACGGACCGCCTACCACCAGCCAGAACATTGGCGCAAGGTAGAAACGGAAGTTTATCCAGATCAGGGCATTCTGCAGCTCACGCAGGAACTCGCGCTCGCTGCATTCCACCGGCACGCCATGAATCAGCGTCAGTTCAGCCGCCATCGCCTGATGCGCAGCGTCGTCATCATGACTGGCCGCTTTCAGGTAGCCGTGGTAGTGCTGTCGCACCGACCCGGCACCGATACAGAGCAGTCCGGCAACAATCCAGAAGAGCAGTTGCAGCACGCCAAACAGCAGCCCTTTCAGACTCCAGATCACCAGCGCGGTCAGCGCCATCGCCAGCACGGTCATCAGCAGGGTACGCATCATTGAGAAATGGTGGCGCTGGCGAAAGATCGGCTCCAGCCGGTGTTCGAGCTGCCAGTGCTCGCCCAGTTTAAACAGGCGCTCCCAGCCTAAAACCAACAACAAGGTAAACAACGTCATACTGACTCCGCAAAAATCAGGATTTTTGCTGCGTTAACAGCTGTTTGTAGTAGTCCCAGTCAAAAGCAGGTCCGGGGTCGGTTTTGCGTACCGGTGCGATGTCACTGTGCCCCGTGATACGTGCAGGCGTTAACGGATAGTGTTGCAGCAGTAATTGCGTCACCTGCTGCAAGGCCCGATATTGCGCCTCGCTATAAGGCTCACTGTCTGTCCCTTCCAGTTCGATGCCTATGGAGAAGTCGTTGCAGTTCTCACGTCCTTCGAACTGCGAAATGCCTGCATGCCAGGCGCGTTTATCAAAGGGGACATACTGCACGATCTCCCCGTCACGACGAATCAGGCAGTGTGCCGCCACTTTCAGCGCGGCGATATCCGCAAAATAGGGATGGGCATCGGGCGGTAAGGTGCCGGTGAACAGTTTATCGATCCATGGCCCGCCAAATTCACCGGGTGGCAGGCTGATATTGTGGATCACCAGCAGTGAAGGTGCCTCATTATCAGGGCGTTCGTTGCAATGCGGCGACGGCACATGACGCACGCAGGTCAGCCAGCCCTGTTTGATTTTCATAGCGGTTTTCCTTATTTCACCTGGCTGAGAATAGCATGAATAATAAAGGATTCTTGCTTCTTAGTGTGCCGGTCTGATGACATTCACGCACTGCGTGTTAAGGATACTAAACAAAATGCTATCAGTTGCTGGAACCGAATGGCGGTTCAGGCTATTGTGACCGCCTCTGTCATTTCCCTTTCTGGAGTAAAACGCCTATGTCATCCCGTGGTTATGATCCCGACAGCCGTCGTCAGGCGCTGATTAAACGCATTGAAAGTGACATTCCGGATAGTGTTGCGCTGGCGTTAAAAGAGGATCTCGGAGGCAAGATCGACGCTGACCGCGATATCACCGCGCAGCTGTTACCCGCCGATACCCAGGCCGATGCGCAGGTCATCACCCGCGAAGCCGGTGTTTTCTGTGGTAAACGCTGGGTTGAAGAGGTGTTCATTCAGCTCGGCTCAAACGCGACCCTGATCTGGCATGTCGAAGATGGTGATCAGATCGAGGCTGACCAGCTGCTGTTTGAAATCGAGGGGCCTGCCCGGCTGCTGCTGACCGCCGAGCGAACGGCGCTTAATTTTGTGCAGACGCTCTCAGGCGTTGCTACCGAAGTCAGCCGCTATGTCGCGCTGCTGGCGGGAAGCCAGACGCAACTGCTGGACACGCGTAAAACCCTGCCCGGACTGCGGACTGCGCTGAAATATGCCGTGTTGTGCGGCGGTGGCAGCAACCATCGGCTGGGCCTCTCTGACGCTTATCTCATCAAAGAGAACCATATTATTGCCAGCGGCTCGATTCGGCAGGCAGTGGAAAGAGCGCAATGGCTGCAGCCCGATGTGCCGGTTGAAGTTGAGGTGGAATCGCTGGAGGAGTTACGTCAGGCGCTGGAAGCGGAAGCCGATATCGTGATGCTGGATAACTTTAGCCTGGAAGCGATGCGTGCCGCCGTCGAACTTAATCAGGGTCGGGCGTTGCTGGAGGTCTCCGGTAACGTCACCGAAACTACCCTGCCACAGATCGCCCTGACCGGCGTGGACTATGTTTCGGTTGGCGCGCTGACCAAGCATGTGCGGGCGCTGGATCTCTCGATGCGCTTTAAACAAAAATAGCCTGCCTCGCCGTCACTCAACACGGTGATTTTGCGACCCTGCTTCCGGCGCAGTTTCGACTGCGCTGTAAGTCTGAAATCTGTTCACATCACGCTTTCCAGTTTGCCCATCTCTGCCTGTCTTTTACTGCCCCCGATTTTTAACCTGTCGCCTTCTTAATACGGAGACGATGTGATGAATTATCAACGTGGATTTACGCTGGTTGAACTGATGATTGTGGTGGGTATTGTGGCAATCTTAAGTGCCATCGGCCTGCCCGCTTATCAAAATTATCTGCAGCGTGCTGCCCTTACCGACATGCTGCAAACCATGGTGCCCTATAAAACCGCTGTTGAGCTTTGCGCCATGGAGCGCGGCGGCCCGACGCAGTGCCAGGCCGGAGAAGCGGGTATTCCTGCTGCCAGGGGATCGCGCTATGTCTCAGCACTGAGCGTGACCAACGGGGTCATTACGCTGACCGGCCAGGAGAGCCTGAATGGGCTGAGCGTTGAAATGCTGCCTCTCTGGGACAGCACCGAGGGCGGCATCAGCTGGCAACGCAGCTGCACCAGCAGCAACAATAGCCTGCGTGACAATTGCCTGCAGCAGTTCCGCTTTGCGGATAAAGGAGCCAGCGATGAGCAAGCCTGATGAGGCGATCGCGGCATTATGTCAGCGCTATCGCGCCCTGGTTTTGCACCATGATGCCAGCCAGCTGCGTGTTGCCGTCGCGGAGAGCGTGCCGCCAGGGCTGGCTGAAGCCCTCCATTTTGCCAGCCAGTGTCAGATTGAAATCGAGTGCTGGCCGCAGGCCCGGCTCGACCAGCTTCAGCACGCTGGCACACCGCTTGTAGCGCGCGAAGAGGCACCAGCAGAATCAGCGATCGAAGCGACACAGCTGATCCTGCGTCAGGCGCTGGAGCGTCGCGCCTCTGATGTCCATATCGAACCCGGCCGTGATGGCCTGCGGGTGCGTTTGCGTATCGATGGCGTATTGCACCCTCTATCTTCCCTGCCCGTCACCCAGCCTGCTGCTCTGCTGGCGCGACTGAAGATCCTCGGCGGACTGGATATCGCCGAACGCCGGTTACCGCAGGATGGTCAGTTCAGTCTGGAGATCGCCGGTAAACCCGCCTCTTTTCGCCTGGCGACCTTACCCATCTACGGTGGTGAGAAAGCGGTGGTCCGGCTGTTGCAGAGTGAAAGCGCGGCGCTGTCGCTGGATAAGCTCGGCTTACCCGCCGCGCAGTTGCGCCTGTTCTGCGCCGCGCTGGCGCAGCCGCAGGGGCTGATTCTGGTCACCGGGCCTACCGGTAGCGGCAAGACGTTTACGCTCTATAGCGGACTCAGTGCCCTGAATACGCCGGAAAAAAATCTGTGCAGCGTTGAAGATCCGATTGAGATCCCCCTGCCCGGCATTAACCAGACGCAGATCCATGCTAAAAACGGCCTCGATTTTAACCGCGTGTTGCGGGCGCTGCTGAGACAGGATCCGGACGTGATCATGGTAGGAGAGATCCGCGATGCTGAAACGGCGGAGATTGCGGTTAAAGCGGCACAGACCGGACATCTGGTGCTGTCGACACTGCACACCAACTCCACCGCCGAGACCCTGACCCGGCTACGACAGATGGGTATTCCCGGTTATCTTCTGGGGTCGGCGCTGAAACTGATTGTTGCTCAGCGCCTGGTTCGACGCCTCTGTCCCCACTGCCGTCAGCCCGCTCAGGCGGTGGCACACTATCCTGCGGAACTCTGGCCCGGTACCTTGCAAACCTGGCGAGCTCCCGGCTGCGACCACTGTTTTTCCGGCTATTTTGGCCGGCTGGCGCTGTTTGAACTGCTGCCGATCAATGCCAGGCTGCAAAATGCGATCGCCGCCGAAATGCCGCTGGAGAATTTGCTCAGCCTGGCGAAACAGCAGGGATTACGCACCCTGCTGGTTTCTGGCCTGGAAGCGGTAAGCCGGGGCGATACCTCGCTGGAAGAGATGCAACGGGTGATTGGGCTGGACGATGGCTGATGCGTCTTTATTTCGCTGGCAGGCGGTCGATAGCCAGGGCCAGTTAGTCAGTGGCCAGCTACTGGCTATCGACAGTGATAACCTGCTGCTGATGCTGGCGCAGCGCGATCTTCTGCCGGTGAGCTGGAAACGAGAAAAAGTGTGGCGTCAGAGGGAGTGGAAGTGGCAGCACAAAACCGATCTGATTCGTCAGCTGGCAACCCTGCTCAAAGCGGGACTGCCGCTGGCAGAGAGTCTGGCTTTGCTGGCTGAGGGCCATCCGCATGCAGGCTGGCGTGCTCTGATGCTCGCCCTGCATCATCGGGTACTCAGCGGTGCCCCTTTTTCGCAGGCTTTACGTGAATGGCCGCAGATTTTTCCGGCACTCTATCCGGCCCTGATGGAGGTGGGCGAACTGACCGGTCAGTTGGATACCTGTTGCAGTGAGCTGGCCCGGCAGCAGATCCGGCAACAGCAGTTATGGCATCAGGTGGCGAAGGCGCTGCGCTATCCTCTGTTCATTCTGCTGGTGGCGATTGCGGTCACCTGCGGCATGCTCCTGTTCGTTCTGCCAGAGTTCGTTGCCGTTTATGACTCCTTTGATGCCCCCCTGCCCGCCTTTACGGCAGCGGTAATGCAGTTATCTGCCGCGCTTCAGGAGTGGGGAGCTGTGTTAGCCATCGGCGTATCGCTGATGCTGGTGGCGTGGCATCAGTTACGACGACGCTCTGCGGGCTGGCAGCGCCGTGAGCAGGCGATTTTCCTGCGCATCCCGCTGCTTTCCGGGTTATGGCGTGGCACACAGCTGACGCAGATCTACACCATTCTGAATCTGACACAGCGCGCCGGGTTAACTTTGCTACAGGGACTGGCTGCCGTTGAAGTGACGCTCTCATCATTGCTATGGCGGGAAGCAATGGCCGGACTGCAGCAGCACATTGCTCAGGGGAATCCTCTGCATCAGGCGCTGATGCATCATCCGCTGTTCACACCATTATGCGGTCAGCTGGTTCGCGTCGGCGAAGAGGCGGGCGCGCTGGATTTAATGCTGGCTCGTCTGGCGGAATGGCATGAGGCAGAAACCCGTGAGCGCGCTGACACACTGGCTGCTTCTCTGGAACCGATGATGATGGTGGTGATTGGCGGCATTGTCGGCACGCTGGTGATTGCGATGTATCTGCCGGTGTTCGGGCTGGGTGATGCGATGCATTAAGGGGCGCAGGCTGCGCCCCGGATGACTATCGGTTGAAAACGCGGTTTTCCTGCTCATTAACCCGAATAAAGGTGGTGCGCTTGGTCAGCTCTTTCAGCCGCTCCGCCCCCACATAAGTGCAGGCGGAACGCAGTCCACCCAGGATATCACGCGCGGTGTCAGCAACCGGGCCACGTAATGGCAGCTTCACCGTTTTACCTTCTGCTGCGCGATATTGCGCGACACCGCCAACGTGACGCTTCATCGCCGATTCGGAACTCATGCCGTAAAACAGCATAAAGCTTTCGCCATTCTCTTCGACCACCTGCCCTTCACACTCATCATGTGCCGCCAGCATGCCACCCAGCATCACGAAGTCGGCACCGCCGCCAAACGCTTTCGCAATATCGCCAGGCACTGAACAGCCGCCATCACTGACAATCTGTCCGCTTAAGCCATGCGCCGCATCGGCACATTCAATGACAGCGGAAAGCTGCGGATAGCCCACGCCGGTTTTCACCCGGGTTGTACAGACCGAACCCGGGCCAATGCCGACTTTGACGATATCCGCGCCAGAGAGAATCAGCTCTTCCACCATTTCGCCCGTTACCACGTTACCGGCACAGATGGTTTTAGCCGGGAAGGTTTCACGGGCGCGCTGCAGAAAATCAACAAAATGCTGAGAGTAACCGTTGGCCACGTCGATGCAGATAAACTGCAGATCGTCTGACAGCGCCATAATCGCGACCAGTTTATTGAGATCGGCCTCCGAGGTGCCGGTTGAAACCATCACATGTTTCAATACCGTCGCGGGGACGCGCTGAATAAACGCGCGCCACTCATCTACGCTGTAATGCTTATGGACTGCTGTAAGGATATTGAAGCTGGCCAGCGCCTCAGCCATTGAAAATGTGCCGACGGTATCCATGTTGGCGGCGATAATCGGTACGCCGCTCCAGCTCAGGCCCGAATGTCTGAAGGTAAAGCTGCGTTCCAGCTCAACCTGTGAGCGACTTTGCAGCGTGGAGCGTTTGGGGCGGATTAAGACATCTTTAAAGCCCAGTTTTAAATCTTCTTCAATACGCATAAACAGTGTCCTGGTAAGTGGCAATGAATCGTCGTTCACGAAGTAAGCACAGCTCCAGTGACGTTATGATACGCGCCTCTCGCTGCGCGACAAGACTGCGAATTTCACTTTATTTACGCTACAATCCGTTAAATTTAATTGTGGTTTATCGGTGTGATCTGACGCGCATTTTTGCGTTTTTTATACAGATCATTACCCTGAAGCCCTGTCGAAAAGAGAAGTCAGGTGAGAAACATGCCCTATATCGTCGCGCTTACAGGGGGGATCGGCAGTGGCAAAAGTACGATTGCCCAGGCATTCGCAGCGTCTGGCGTGGAAATTATTGATGCTGACCTGATAGCACGTGAAGTTGTCGAACCCGGCACACCCGCTTTGCAGGCCATTCAGGCGCGCTATGGCACGTCGATAGTGACTGATGAGGGGAAGCTTGATCGTAGCCGGCTTCGCGACATTATTTTTCAGCAGCCGGAAGAAAAAAGCTGGTTAAACGCGCTGCTGCATCCACTGATTAATGTCCGGACGCGTCAATTGATCGCCGAAGCCACCACACCTTATGTGCTCTGGGTGGTGCCGCTACTGGTGGAAAATCAGTTACAGCACCAGGCTGATCGGGTACTGGTGGTGGATGTTGATGAGGCAACGCAGTTAGCGCGCACCCGGCAGCGTGATCATCTTTCCGTCGCGCAGGCGAAACGCATTCTTGCCGCACAGGCGACGCGCCAGCAGCGCCTCGCCTGTGCCGATGACATTATTGATAACAGTGGCGAGCCCGACGACGCCTTGCCGCAGGTTGCCGAACTCCATCAGCGCTATCTCAGGCTGGCGGCAACGAAACAGGATTAATACCATGAGCACACCCGTTCTGTTTGAACACCCACTGAATGAAAAAATGCGAACCTGGTTACGGGTTGAGTTTTTGATCAATCAGTTAGATGAAATTGTCCCACTGGATAAAACCGTTAATGCGCTGACCTTTTTTCGCCTGATTAGCGAGCTGCTCGACATTTTTGAGCGTGGCGATATGCGTACTGAATTGTTAAAAGAGCTGGAGCGTCAGCAGCAAAAGTTACGTGCATGGGCTGATGTGCCAGGTGTTGATATGACGCTGGTTAATTCCCTGCGCGATAAACTTAAAATCCAGTCGACGCAGTTGATGAATGCCCCACGTATGGGCCAGCAACTCCGCGAGGATCGTCTGATTGCCCTGGTGCGGCAGCGCCTGAGCATCCCTGGTGGATGCTGCAGCTTTGATTTGCCAGGCCTGCACATCTGGCTCCATCTGCCGCAGGAAGCACGCGATGCGCAGGTCGAAGCCTGGATGCTGACGCTGGAGCCACTGTATCATGCGCTGGCGATGGTACTGGATCTGATCCGCCAGTCCGGCGCGTTTCATGTGCAGACCAGCCTTAATGGTTTTTATCAGGATAATGCCGAAGGCGCCGATCTGCTGCGGCTGCAATTGTCGCTGGAGGATGCGCTCTATCCACAGGTGTCCGGACATAAAAGCCGCTACGCCATTCGTTTTATGCCGCTTGATAGTGAGCGTGGTGAAGTTCCGGCCCGCCTTAATTTTCAACTGGCCTGTTGTTAGAGGTAAAAATGCAGCAAGAAGTGATGACCGTTGCCTGTCCGCAGTGCGGCAAAGATGTGATCTGGGATGAACTCAGCCCGTGGCGCCCCTTTTGCAGTAAGCGCTGCCAGCTCATTGATTTAGGTGAGTGGGCCGCAGAAGAGAAACGCATTCCCAGCCGCGACGATATGAACGACAGTGACAACTGGAGTGAAGAAGATCGCTGACAGCCGAACCGGATGGGGCGCGCTGCCCCATCCGCTCAGAGTTCGCCGGCGATCAGACGCGCAATCAGCTGATGATTCGCGGGCGGAAACTCCTCCGCGACCAATGCATGCTGATCAACCCAACGCTGTGGCTGACCCTCTTTGCCCCACGGCTCTCCTTTCCACCCTTCAACCAGAAAGAAATGCAGCGTCACGCGCAGATCGTCATAACTGTGGTCTGCATGACCAATCGGGCGTGCCTCGGTGACCTCAATCCCGGTCTCTTCCTGAAGTTCCCTTATCAATCCCTGTTCGGCGCTTTCGCCCGCTTCAATCTTACCGCCAGGAAACTCCCACTTGTTCGCCATGTAAGAGGTCGCCGCGCGCTGGGCAAGGAAAATTTGTTTACTGGCATTGCGAATGATGCCAACTGCAACCTGCAGGTGCTTCATGAAGACTATCCGGTAGTAATGGGTGAATGAAGCCTGATTTTAGAGCATGCCGTAGCGGATGTTAACCGCTTTAGCTCAGCGGAGTCGCTGTTGCCTGGGTGGCAGAGAACATAAAAAAAGGAGCCAGCGGCTCCTTTTTTATTAGCATTCAGTCTCAGGCGATGCGGCCATGACACTGCTTGTACTTTTTACCGGAACCACATGGGCAGGGATCGTTGCGGCCGACTTTGCGTTCACCACTCTGCTCCGCCACAGGCTCTGCGGCTGCCAGCAGATCCTCTTCAACATGGCTCAGTTGCTGTTGCTGTGCCAGACGTTCAGCTTCTTCGCGACGTTGTTGCTCCATCGCTTCAACTTCTTCTGGCATGCGCACCTGCACTTTGCTCAGCGTACTGATCACTTCATATTTCAGTGATTCAAGCATCGCGGCAAACATGGCGAAGGATTCACGCTTGTACTCCTGCTTCGGATCTTTCTGCGCATAGCCGCGCAGATGGATGCCCTGACGCAGATAGTCCATCGCGGCCAGATGCTCTTTCCACAGCGAATCCAGCGTCTGAAGCATCACGCCTTTTTCGAAGTTGCGCATCATCTCTGCGCCAACGATCTCTTCTTTCTCAGCGTAGCTTTCCATAGCATGGGTCATGATGCGCTCACGCAGCACTTCTTCATGCAGGTCAGGCTCTTTATCCAGCCACTCTGCAATCGGCAGGTTCAGATCGAAGTCAGTGCGCAGACGCTCTTCCAGGCCTGGCACGTCCCACATCTCCTCCAGCGACTGCGGCGGAATGTAAGTATCGATGGTGACTTTGTAGACGTCGTGGCGAATGCTGTTGATGGTTTCGCTAACGTCAGACACATCCAGCAGCTCGTTACGCTGACTGTAGATGGCGCGACGCTGGTCATTAGCCACATCATCATATTCCAGCAGCTGCTTACGAATATCGAAGTTACGGCTTTCAACTTTGCGCTGGGCATTGGCAATCGCTTTGGTGACCCACGGATGCTCAATCGCTTCGCCTGGCTTCATGCCCAGTTTACGCATCATATTCGAGACGCGGTCTGAGGCAAAAATACGCATCAGCGCATCTTCCATCGACAGGTAGAAGCGAGAAGAACCGGCGTCACCCTGACGACCTGCACGACCACGCAGCTGGTTGTCGATACGACGCGATTCGTGACGCTCAGTACCAACGATGTGTAAACCACCTGACGCCAGAACCGCATCATGACGAATCTGCCATGCCGCTTTAATCTCTTCGATTTGCGCTTCAGTTGGCTCTTCCAGTTCGGCCACTTCAGCGTGCCAGCTGCCGCCCAGCATAATATCTGTACCACGTCCGGCCATGTTAGTGGCGATAGTGACCGCACCCGGCTGACCAGCCTGCGCCACGATATCCGCTTCGCGGGCGTGGAATTTGGCGTTCAGAACGTTATGTTTGATACCGGCACGGGTCAGTTCGTTAGAGACCACTTCTGATTTCTCAATCGAGATGGTTCCCACCAGCACCGGCTGACCATTTGCAGTACGCTCACGGATATCTTCGATAATGGCATCGATCTTCTCTTTCTCGGTCATGTAGACCAGGTCAGCCAGATCTTTACGCACCATCGGACGGTTAGTCGGCACGACAATGGTGTCGAGCTTATAAATGGAGCTGAATTCAAATGCTTCGGTATCAGCGGTACCGGTCATACCGGCCAGCTTCTCGTAAATACGGAAGTAGTTCTGGAAGGTGATAGAGGCCAGCGTCTGGTTCTCGTTCTGAATCTCAACGCCTTCTTTCGCTTCAATCGCCTGATGCAGACCATCAGACCAGCGACGACCCTGCATGGTACGGCCGGTGTGTTCATCAACAATCACCACTTCACCATCTTTCACGATGTAATCCACATCGCGGGTAAAGAGTGCGTGCGCACGCAGCGCCGCAGTGACGTGGTGCATCAGCATGATGTTGGTCGGAGAGTAGAGTGACTCGCCCGCTTCCATGATGCCCTCGCTGACCAGCAGCTCTTCCACTTTGACCAGACCGCGCTCAGACATGTGAGCCTGACGCGCTTTTTCATCGACCCAGAAGTCGCCTTCACCCTGATGGGTTTCGGTATCTTCTTTATCCTGGCGAACCAGATGAGGGATGATCTTGTTCACTTTGGTGTAAAGCTCAGAACTGTCTTCCGCCGGACCAGAGATGATCAGCGGCGTACGCGCTTCATCGATCAGGATGGAGTCGACCTCATCCACCAGCGCATAGTGCAGTTTACGCTGTACACGCTCTTCCGGGCTGAAAGCCATGTTGTCGCGCAGGTAGTCGAAGCCATATTCGTTGTTGGTGCCGTAGGTGATGTCTGCTGCGTAAGCTTCACGCTTTGCCACCGCCGGCAGGCCCGACATGTTGATACCAATGGTTAAACCCAGGAACTCAAACAGCGGACGGTTATTTTCCGCATCACGCTGTGCCAGATAGTCGTTGACGGTAACCACGTGAACGCCTTTGCCGGACAGCGCATTCAGGTAGGCTGGCAGCGTTGCGGTCAGCGTTTTACCTTCACCGGTTCGCATCTCAGCAATGCAGCGATCGTTCAGCACCATGCCGCCGATCAGCTGCACGTCGAAGTGACGCATCCCGAACACGCGTTTACTCGCTTCACGCACGGTTGCGAACGCTTCCGGGATCAGGCTTTCCAGCGATTCACCTTTTTTCAGGCGTTCGCGGAACAAATCAGTTTTCGCTTTCAGTTCATCATCAGAGAGCTTCTCAAAATCGGGCTCCATCTTATTGATGACGTCCACCACTTTACGCATACGACGCAGGGTACGATCGTTACTGCTACCAAAAACCTTGGTTAATATTTTGCTTAACATAGTAAATATATTCTCAATTCAGCCGGAGCATTCCGGACTGCGAAATCTTAACAGAGTGAATAAAACCAAAAATATTAGCAGAACAATCGGGCAGGTCCGGCACGAATGCCATGCACGCTGGCATGCCATTCTACCCATGAACGGGTAACGGCCGTGAAAAGAGGCGGCGTAGAGATCTGCTGCGGTGCAGTGTGCAGCGCAGAATGTGATGTCAGTAAACTATGCAGTGAGTCGATCAGCGCCAGCTTTTGTGCCGCCAGCGGTAATGCCTGTTGCTCCGCCTGCGCCTGGGGCGCCAGCGTGAAAGAGAGATGACGAATAACGGTGCGGATGGCGTGCTGATGCCAGTAATCCACGCTGAAGCTCGGGCGTCGGGACGCTTCCTGCAGCCGGATCAGGTGATCAAAGCGTGTGGCACTGCCAAGAAAGAGACTGATGGCCGGAGATTCAGACGACGCGTTGAGTTCGGAGCTTTGCGCACAGGCTGGCAGGCCAAAGCTGGCCGCTACCATCCCTAACAGGAGATGAGGCCAGAAGTAGCGTCTACCTAATTGTCGCCAGCGCAGAAGAATCCCGATCACAACCTTTCCATCGCGCATGCTCTGTTGCGCTCTTGTTTTCTGGTACCCGCCGCGAGCCGCAACGGATTTCGGCCTGTAAAAGCGCCACAGATAGTATCATTAATGTGGGGCATCTACACCTGGGATTAAAGTGATGGCGAGAGAAAACACGTGTGATTGTTCAGCAAATCAGCAGAACAGACAACGCTTTGCGAGCGAGGTCGCAGTCATCAGGCGTGTGATAAGAGGCAATAAAAAACGGCTGGCGCCGCTGACCGGAGAGGGTGTCAGCATAACCAGCCGTTTCACGTTCCGGGGTAATTAAGCCAGAACCAGATTCGGTGCTTTGAATGCCAGCGGCAGTTCAGCTTCGTCTTCGAAGGTTGCCCATTCCCAGGCTTCCTGCTTAGCCAGAACCGCTTGCAGCAGCTTGTTGTTCAGCGCGTGGCCCGATTTGAACGCAGTGAATGCGCCAATGATGTTGTGACCACACATAAACAAGTCGCCAATCGCGTCCAGCATTTTGTGACGGACAAACTCGTCCTCAAAACGCAGGCCTTCTTCATTCAGTACGCGGAAATCATCCAGACCTATCGCACAATCTAAGCTACCGCCCAGGCACAGGCCTTTAGACTGCAGATATTCGATTTCACGCATAAAGCCAAATGTACGCGCCCGGCTGATTTGACGAACAAAGGCGTCAGCAGAGAAGTTCATCGCATAACGCTGTGAGCTGGAATCGATAGCCGGGTGTTTGAAGTCGATGGTGAAATCAAGCGAGAAGCCGTTAAACGGTTTGATCTCGGCCCATTTGTCACCCTCTTCCACACGCACGGTCTGCTTAACACGCACAAATTTCTTCGCGCTGTTGAGCTGCTCGATGCCCGCATCCATCAGCAGATAGATAAACGGTGCTGCGCTGCCATCCATGATCGGGATTTCTGGCGCATCGACTTCAACAATAATGTTGTCGATACCCAGACCCGCCAGGGCGGCATTGAGGTGTTCAACCGTTGAAATACGCACGCCTTCATCATTCACCAGGCAGGTACTCAGCATGGTGTCGCGCACGTATTTTGCATCAGCCGGAAAATCTACCGGTGGATTCAAGTCGGTGCGACGATAGATGACCCCGGTATTAGCCGACGCAGGGCGTAATGTCAGGGTGACTTTTTTGCCGGTATGTAAACCGACACCAGTCGCCTGAACAATACGTTTTAATGTCCTTTGTTTGATCATCGTATTATCTCGCAATATCACCTGTCCGACCGCCAGTATACTTTACCAGCGGACAGAGACTTTAGCACAAAGAGCGGAGAATCCCAATTATAGGGTTAATCCTAATCGGCCTGCTTACGTAAAAAGGCTGGAATATCAAGATAATCGGGCTCTTTGTTCGACTGCGCAGCCTGGTCGTTAACGACTTTGGCAGCAGGTTTCTGCTCCTGCGGCAGCGGTGACATACCGTGCTGCTGATAGCGATGATCCATCACTGGCTGACTGGCTGGCTTGTTGGTCACCAGGGTGATTTCAGGACGCTTGTCCATGCCGATACCGGTTGCCACCACGGTGACGCGCAGTTCGTCATTCATTTCCGGATCCAATGAGGTACCGATCACGACGGTCGCGTTGTCAGAGGCGAAGGCGCGGATAGTGTTACCCACGGTCTCGAACTCATCCAGACGCAGGTCGAAGCCCGCCGTAATGTTGACCAGCACGCCACGCGCACCAGAAAGGTCGATATCTTCCAGCAGTGGGCTGGAGATCGCCATTTCAGCCGCTTCTTCCGCACGATCTTCACCGCACGCGACGCCTGAACCCATCATCGCATAGCCCATTTCGGACATGACGGTACGCACGTCAGCAAAGTCGACGTTCATCAGGCCAGGACGAGTGATCAGCTCAGCGATACCCTGAACGGCGCCTTTCAGCACGTCATTAGCTGCACCAAACGCATCCAGCAGAGAGATACCACGGCCCAGCACTTTCAGCAGCTTGTCGTTTGGAATGGTGATCAGTGAATCGACATGCTTAGAGAGTTCGGCGATGCCCTGCTCGGCAAACGCCATGCGCTTTTTGCCTTCGAAGTTGAACGGCTTGGTGACAACCGCCACCGTCAGGATACCCAGCTCCTTAGCCACTTCAGCCACGACAGGCGCTGCACCGGTACCGGTACCGCCGCCCATACCTGCTGCGATGAAGACCATGTCTGCCCCTTCCAGCGCAGAACGCAGTGCTTCGCGATCTTCTTCTGCAGAGTTACGGCCCACTTCCGGGTTCGCACCCGCACCCAGACCTTTGGTAATGTTATTACCGATCTGAATGGTCTGGCCGACAGCTGTTTTACGCAGCGCTTGCGCGTCGGTATTCACAGCAAAGAATTCCACACCTTCGATACGCTCGCGTACCATGTGCTCTACGGCGTTACCGCCGCCGCCACCGACGCCGATGACTTTAATCACCGCGTCGTTGGTTAATTCCATAGGTTCAAACATGATTTCTCTCCGTTATGTGCCTGTCGCCTGGAGATCACTAAAGAAAACAGCATGATCCCCTTTCACAAAAATTAAAACTCTTTTTTTAACCAACTGTTAATACGCTTGAACCAGTTACCTACTGAGACCCGTTTTTCGGTCTCTGCATCACCGTTCATGTGCGACTCTTTGCCGTAATGCAACAGTCCCACGGCAGTGGAGTAGTACGATTCCTGCGCATAGTCAGTCAGGCCGGTAATATTCAGCGGCTGTCCGATACGCACCTGCGTATGGAATACGCGTTGCGCACAGGCCGCCAGTCCTTCGATTTGCGCTGCACCACCGGTCAGGACAATGCCTGCGGCTAAGTGATGCTTCACGCCCTGCTGACGCAGTTGTTCCTGTAACTGCAGAATCTCGTCATTGACCAGATTCAAAAGTTCGGTGTAACGCGGCTCAATCACTTCAGCCAGCGTCTGACGTTGCAGGCTACGTGGTGGACGTCCGCCCACACTCGGCACCTCAACGTTCTCGTCTTTGCCGACAATCGAGCCCAGCGCGCAACCATGGCGCACTTTGATCGCCTCAGCATCCGTTGGTGGTGTGCCAAACGCATAGGCGATGTCGCTGGTAACGACGTTGCCTGCATACGGAATAACCTTAGTGTGCCGTAAAGCGCCGCCGGTATATACGGCTATGTCCATTGTACCGCCACCAATATCGACAACACACACGCCCAGCTCACGTTCGTCTTCAGTCAGAACGGCAAAACTGGAGGCGAGACCGGCAAAAATCAGCTGATCCACTTTCAGCCCGCAACGTTCAACGGCTTTAACGATGTTCTTCGCCATATCGTTGTGGCAGGTGATCAGATGCACTTTCGCCTGCATACGCACGCCGGAAAGCCCGACCGGATTTTTAATCCCTTCCTGATAGTCGATGGCGTATTCCTGAGGAATGACGTGCAGGATGCGATGCTCGTCACGTACTCTCACCGATTTGGCGGTATGTACGACGTTCTCTACATCATCCTGAGTCACTTCCTCTTCGGAAATCGGAACCATCCCGATTTCGTTCTGACAACTAATATGTTTGCCCGATAAAGCAAGGTAGACGGAGGAGATCTGGCAATCTGCCATCAGCTCAGCCTGATCGATGGCGCGCTGAACGCATTTCACCACCGACTCAAGATCGTTTACGCCACCTTTATCCATACCGCGGGAAGGGCAGCTGCCCACCCCAATAATGTTGACCATACCATCGGGCAGAACTTCCCCAACCAGGGCGGCAACCTTCGCAGTGCCGATTTCGAGTCCAACTACCAGTTTTCTGTCCGTTGCCTTGATCATTGTTGTTTAGCCTGTGCCTGGTTCTGTTGCTGATTACTGTCCTGTGGCTCCATCACGATCGGTGTCCAGCCAACAGAAGCGCCAGAGTCGTATCGTAAATCCACGTAGCTGATACGTTTGCTCTCGTTCTGACCTTGCTGTTGCAGCACCGGGTAGAGCTCAATAAAGCGATTCAGTCGTTTCATGGTGTCGCTGCGGCCCAGTTCGATACGAACATCGTCGCTGGTGACCAGCTGCCATGAACGCCGCGCCGTCATCGACGCCACCTTCAGAGTAAACTTCCGGGCTTTCAGCACATCATCCATGCTGTGATAGCCCGCCAGGACCTCTTTCTCACTCCCTTCCGGCCCGTACAACATCGGCATTGTCTCTTTGCCGACATGACTGGCGGGTACGCTGAAGGAGACACCCTCAGCATCCACCATGTGCAAATCGTTCCAGCGCGCCACCGGTGTGTACTCCACAAGGTGGATCTTCAGTTCGTCCGGCCACTGCTTACGTACGCTGACCTGCTTAATCCAGGGCAGCCGCTCAATCTGCTGCTGCAGGATGTCCACGTCCTGAGACATAAACGTACCAGGCGGACCCAGCGACAAAATCGCCTGACGAATATCATCGTGTGTGGTGTAATGCGTCTGTCCTGTCACCACCAGTTTTGACAATGGCAGCCGGGACGCATCGTTCATCCACTTCAGTACCACCAGCCCGCCAGCAACCATAATCCCGATGACGATCAGCAGAAAAATAATGCCGAACAGTCGGGCACCGTTACTGCGCCCGGTGCGAATACGCTCCTGCGGTTCACGGTTTCGAACTCTCATCGCCGCCTGTGACATATCAGTCGGCCAGCTCCAGAATATGGGCAACCAGCTGCGGGAAGCTCATGCCCGCCTGTTTCGCTGCCATTGGCACCAGACTGTGGCTGGTCATGCCCGGTGAGGTATTGGCTTCCAGTAACTGAAAGCGCCCTTCCCCGTCGGTCATCACATCAACCCGTCCCCAGCCGCGACATCCCAGCGCACGCCAGGCCGCCAGTACCAGCTGCTGTAATTCCGCTTCACGTTCAGCGCTTAAATCGGCCGGACAGACGTACTGAGTATCGTCAGAAATGTATTTAGCTTCATAGTCATAGAACTCGCTGGCGCTCTTTATTTCAATCGAAGGCAGAATACGATCGCCCACAATCGCGACGGTGTACTCCGCGCCGCTGAGAAACGCTTCGACCAGCACGTCATTGTCATGCTTAAACGCCATGTCCAGTGCCGCCGGCAGCGCGCTCAGATCGTTAACCCGACTGATGCCTACGCTGGAGCCTTCACAGGCTGGCTTCACAAATAGTGGCAGGCCAAGGGCCGCAATTGCCGCGTTGTTTTCTGCGTCCAGACCGGCATCAAACTGCTGACGCGTCAGCCAGACAAACTTTCCTGACGGTAAACCACGTCCCTGCCACAGCAGCTTGGTGCGCAGCTTATCCATGGTCACGGCCGATGCCATCACGCCGCTGCCGGTGTACGGCAGTTGCAGGAACTCCAGCACCGCCTGCAGCGTGCCATCTTCTCCGCCCCGGCCATGCAGCGCGATAAAGGCTTTGGTAAAGCCCTGCTCTTTCAGCGTCAGCACAGAGACATCACGGGTATCGATGCCATGCGCATCAATGCCCATTTCCCGTAATCCGGCGAGGACGGCCTGACCCGACTTCAGCGAAACCTCACGCTCTGCCGAGGTGCCACCCATTAATACTGCAACTTTATCCGCCATGACGATCCTCCGCTTTGCGTTCCGGCTGGAGCTTAGTGTCAGCCAGCTTGCGGGCAACCTTGCCGACGTTACCGGCTCCCTGCACCAGAATCAGGTCATTGCCTGACAGCAGCGGTGCCAGCATCTCTGGCAGCGCGTCATGTTCCGGCACCAGAATCGGATCCACCTTGCCGCGATTACGAATCGCACGGCACAGCGACCGGCTGTCAGCACCCGGAATAGCGGTTTCACCGGCAGAGTAAACATCCAGCATCAGCAACACATCCACATGCGACAGTACGTTGGCGAAATCATCAAACAGATCGCGGGTACGGCTGTAACGGTGCGGCTGAAACACCATCACCAGTTTTTTATCCGGCCAGCCTGCACGCGCGGCTTTAATTGTCGCGTCCACTTCGGTGGGATGATGACCGTAATCATCAACCAGCATCGCGGTGCCCGGCTGTCCGTTGACCGGCTCTGTCGGGAATTCACCCAGCAGATCAAAGCGACGGCCCGTGCCCTGGAAACTCTCCAGCGCAGCCAGGATAGCATTGTCTTCAATGCCCTCTTCACTGGCGACGGCGACGGCGGCTGCCGCATTCAGGGCGTTGTGGCGACCCGGCGCGTTCAGCGTAATCTGCAGCGGTGCTTTATCCTGACGGATCAAGGTGAAATGCCCCTGCGCGCCACTCTGTTCATAATTTTCAATGCGCAGGTCAGCATCATCACTGAAACCGTACGTGGTGATATGGCGTCCCACGCGTGGGATCAGGTCACGAATAACCGCATCATCCACACACATCACCGCACGACCGTAAAACGGCAGGTTGTGCAGGAAGTTAATAAACGTCTGCTTCAGGTTCTCAAAATCGCCCTGATAAGTGTCCATATGATCAGCTTCGATGTTGGTCACAATCGCCACCATCGGCTGCAGATGCAGGAACGACGCATCACTCTCATCCGCTTCAGCAATCAGATACCGGCTGTGACCCAGACGGGCATGGGTGCCTGCTGCTTTGACCAGTCCACCGTTAACAAAAGTCGGATCGAGACCCGCTTCCGCATAAATACTCGACACCATCGCCGTGGTGGTCGTTTTGCCATGGGTACCCGCAACGGCGATGCCGTGACGAAAACGCATCAGCTCAGCCAGCATCTCCGCGCGACGGATCACCGGGATACGCTGTTCACGTGCCGCCACCAGTTCGGGGTTATCCTGCGAAACGGCGCTGGAAACCACCACGACGCTGGCATCGGTCACGTTTTCGGGGCGATGGTTAAAATAAATGGTGGCACCCAGCGCAATCAGGTTCTGCGTCACCGGGTTAGGGGCCAGATCTGAACCGCTGATATGGTAGCCTTCATTTGCTAACACTTCGGCAATACCGCCCATGCCAGCACCGCCGATGCCGACAAAGTGGATGTGCCGGACGCGACGCATCTCGGGCACGATAGAACGCAGTTTTGCCAATTGTTGTGTATTCATCGCTCTCAGTTACCTGCTATTTCAGTTTGTACCCAGTCCGGGTACAGGTCAGACACGCTGACCGGAATGATTACTTTGCGGCGCGAGCCACTTCCTGAGCGACCCGTTCAGTCGCATCGGGGATCGCCACCTGACGGGCCTGCTCAGCCATCGTCAGCAGTGTTGCGCGATCCCAGTGGCGTAGCTGATCCGCTAAAGCCTCCGCAGTAAATTGCGGCTGCTCAAAAATTCTGGCGGCGCCCGCTTTCTCCAGCGGCAGCGCGTTCCAGTACTGCTGGCGATCTTTGTGCTGAAATGGCACGAAAATCGCCGGTAAGCCAGCGGCAGCGACTTCGCTCACGGTTAACGCGCCGGAGCGGCACACCACCACATCAGCCCAGGCGTAGGCGGCAGCCATGTCATCAATAAACTCGGTCACCTTGTGCTGCGTCTGCCCGACCTGCTGATAAGCTTTCTCTGTTTCGGGCAACGACCCTTTACCGGTCTGATGCCACAGGGTGATCTCATCACCCACCAGCGCGGCAACCTGCGGCAGCGTCTGGTTCAGTATCCGCGCCCCCTGACTGCCACCGATCACCAGCACCCGTATCGGGCCATGACGATCTGCCAGACGTTGCGCGGGTAAAGGCAGTGCCAGTACATCAGTGCGAACCGGATTTCCCACCACATCGGCGGCGGGAAACGCGCCCGGAAACGCCTGCAATACTTTCGTAGCGATTTTCGCCAGCCATTTATTGGTCAGCCCGGCAATACCGTTCTGCTCATGCAGCACCACCGGAATACCGCAACTCCAGGCCGCTAAGCCGCCAGGACCGGAAACGTAGCCCCCCATGCCCAGCACGACATCCGGCTGCCAGGCTTTCATGATGCGACGGGCCTGACGCCATGCATTAAAGATGCGCAGCGGTGCCAGCAGCAACGCCTTCATGCCTTTACCACGTAATCCGCTGATGCGGATGAAGTCGATGTCGATGCCGTGCTTTGGCACCAGATCGGCTTCCATACGGTCGGCAGTGCCTAACCAGCGGACCTGCCAGCCCTGTTCCATCAGATGATGGGCGACAGCCAGACCGGGAAAGACATGTCCGCCGGTTCCACCTGCCATCACCATCAATCGCTTACCGCTCATCGACCACCTCGGGTAAACGCCTGCGCTTTCGCCAGGCGCGTTTCATAATCTATGCGTAATAAAAAGACGATGGCAGTCGACATAATGATCAGACTTGACCCACCGTAACTGATCAGCGGTAAGGTCAGACCTTTGGTCGGTAACATACCGGCTGCTGCACCGACGTTAACCAGCGCCTGGAAGCTGAACCAGACTCCGATTGAACAGGCTAAAAAGCCGGAAAAACGCTGATCCAGTTCCAGAGCACGACGGCCAATCGACATCGCACGAAAAGCGACGAAGAATACCATTAAAAGTGCCATTACCACACCGACGTAGCCGAGTTCTTCCCCGATGATGGCGAAAATAAAGTCGGTATGCGCTTCGGGCAGATATTCCAGCTTTTGCACGGAGTTACCGAGCCCCTGGCCCCAGAATTCCCCACGACCAAATGCCATCAGTGACTGGGTCAGCTGGTAGCCGCTACCAAAGGGATCTTCCCACGGGTTCCAGAACGAGGTCACACGGCGCATACGGTAGGGTTCTGCAATGATCAGCAGGATCACCGCAAAGATGCCGGAACCGATGATTGCCAGAAACTGCCACAGTTTGGCCCCCGCCAGGAACAGCATCGCCAAAGTCGTCACAAACAGCACAACCACCGTACCGAGATCCGGCTGCGCCAGCAGTAACACGGCCAGCACCACCATCACGCCCATCGGCTTACAGAAGCCCCAGAAGTTGTTACGCACCTCTTCCACTTTGCGCACCAGATAACTGGCGAGATAGCAGAACAGAGAGAGCTTCGACAGCTCTGCAGGCTGAATACGCAGCGGACCCAGCGCGATCCAGCGCGATGCACCGTTAACCGAGCTACCGACTACCAAAACAATCAGCAGCATCGCGACCGTGACCATCAGCATCACGTTGCTGTAGCGCTGCCAGAAGTCCATCGGCACCCGCAGCGTGACCAGCGCCATACATACAGCCAGCACGATGTAGAAGGCATCGCGCTTGGCAAAATAAAAGAGATCGTCATTCAGACGCTGACCCACCGGCATTGAAGCCGACGTCACCATCACGAAACCAATCACCGCCAGGCCCAGCGTCAGCCATAGCAGTGTGCGGTCATAGAGCACCAGCGAAGAGTCATCACTTTCGCGTGCGCCCATGACCCAGTCTTTCAGGCGTCCTGAGAAATATCCCGCCAGTCCGGCACCAGGAATACGCATCAGCTCAGCTCCTTCGCCAGTTGCGCGAACTGCTCACCGCGCTGCTCAAAGTTTCGGAACTGGTCAAGGCTGGCACAGGCTGGCGACAGCAGAACCATATCGCCTGCTTTAACCTGCGGCGCAATCTGCTCCATCGCCTGGCGCATGGTTTCAGTGCGCACGGCGATTTCAGGACGCAGCGCCGCCAGCGCATCGCCATCGCGACCAAAGCAGTAAAGGCGCACATTGTCGCCCTGCAGCCAGGGGATCAGCGGCGTAAAATCGGCCGACTTGCCATCACCGCCCATCAGCAGCCACAGCGTTCCCTTCACCTGCAGGCCATTCAGCGCTGCTTCGGTGCTGCCGACGTTGGTGGCTTTGGAGTCATTGATCCAGCGCACGCCCTGATGCTCATGGACCAGCTGGAAGCGATGCGCCAGACCGTTAAAGTGCGTTAAGGCGGCCAGACTGGAGGCGCGTGGCAGACCCACCGCATCGGCCAGCGCCAGCGCAGCCAGCGCATTGGTGTAGTTGTGCTGTCCCACCATCTTCATTTCGGCCGTGTTCAGGACCTTCTCGCCTTTCACCCGCAACCAGATACTGCCCTGCTGCTTGTTAAGGTGGTAGTCCCCGAAATCGACACCAAAGCTGACGCAGCGGGTGTCCGCGCCGCGTACCGGCATCGTCAGGGCATCATCGGCATTAACGATGCAGACCTGTGCATTTTCATAGACCCGCAGCTTAGCGGCGCGATACTGCTGCATACCCAGCGGATAGCGATCCATATGATCTTCGCTGACGTTAAGTATGGTTGCCGCCGCGGCTTTCAGACTGTGCGTGGTCTCCAGCTGAAAACTGGAGAGTTCCAGTACATAGAGTTGCGCCGGTGACTGCAGCAGACTCAGCGCGGGCAGACCAATATTGCCGCCGACGCCCACCTGCCAGCCTGCGGCTTTCGCCATTTCACCCACCAGCGTAGTCACCGTGCTTTTACCGTTGGAGCCGGTGATCGCCACGATCGGCGCCTGCGCCTCGCGGCAAAAGAGCTCAATGTCACCGACAATTTCGATGCCGGCTTCGACGGCTTCGCTGAGAATCGGATGCGCCAGCGCGACGCCGGGGCTGGCAACAATCAGATCGGCCGCCAGCAGCCAGTCGCCGTTGATGCCGCCCAGATGGCGTTCAACCTGCCCGGGCAATTTATCCAGCCCCGGCGGCGAGACACGGGTGTCCATCACGCGAGGCGTTACGCCCTGCGCTAAAAAGAAATCAACACAGGAGAGCCCGGTGAGGCCCAGCCCGATGATGACGACTTTTCTACCCCGATAGTCAGCCATGATTAACGCACCTTCAGCGTGGCCAGGCCAATCAGCACCAGCATTAGCGAAATAATCCAGAAGCGCACAATGACGCGCGGTTCCGGCCAGCCCTTAAGTTCATAGTGGTGATGGATCGGCGCCATGCGGAAAATACGCTGGCCGCGCAACTTAAACGATCCCACCTGCAGGATCACCGACAGCGTTTCAACCACAAATACGCCGCCCATGATCACCAGTAAAAATTCCTGACGCAGCAACACCGCAATGGTGCCCAGCGCGCCGCCCAGTGCCAGCGAACCCACGTCGCCCATAAAGACCTGAGCCGGATAGGTGTTGAACCACAGGAAGCCCAGCCCTGCCCCGACAATGGCGGTACAGACAATCACCAGCTCACCGGCGTGACGCAGATAGGGAATGTGCAGATATTCAGCAAACTTCACGTTACCGGTGGCCCAGGCAACCAGCGCAAAGCCCGCGGCGACAAAGACGGTTGGCATAATCGCCAGCCCATCCAGGCCATCGGTCAGATTGACCGCATTACCCGTTCCGACAATCACAAAGTAAGCCAGCAGCACATAAAACAGACCTAGCTGCGGCATGATGTCTTTGAAAAAGGGCACGACCAGTTGGGTCGCGGGGGTATCTTTACCCGCCGCATAGAGCCCGAACGCGACGCCCAGCGAAATCACCGACATCCAGAAATATTTCCAGCGGGCGATCAGGCCTTTGGTGTCTTTGCGTACCACTTTGCGGTAGTCATCGACAAAGCCGATGATGCCAAAGCCGATTAACACGAACAGCACGCACCATACATAAGGATTCGACGGATATGCCCACATCAGCACCGAAATGGTGATGGAGGTCAGAATCATGATGCCGCCCATGGTCGGCGTGCCGCGCTTACTGAAATGCGATTCCGGGCCATCGTTACGGACGACCTGACCAATCTGTAATTTCTGCAGCCAGGCGATCAGGCGCGGCCCCATCCAGAGAGAGATGAATAACGCGGTCAGCAGGCTGACAATGGCGCGAAACGTCAGATAGGAAAAGACGTTAAATCCCGAATAAAAAGCGACCAGATGCTCGGCCAGCCAAACTAACATGTTCCTTTCTCCTTTAAGCTCTGTACTACCTGCTCCATGGCGGCACTACGTGAACCTTTTATCAGGACGGTAATTTCTGAGTGTTCGGACAACAATTGACGCAAACGTTCAGTCAGCGCAGTCTTATCGCTGAAATGTTCGCCAACTTCACTGCTTTCACTGATGAAATGGCTGAATTTTCCGGTGCTCAGCACGCGATCAATGCCTGCATCACGTGCCGCTTGCCCCACTTCGCGATGACAACTTTCGGTCTCTTCACCCAGTTCCGCCATATCACCCGTGACCAGCACCCGGTAACCCGGCATCTCTGACAGGACCTGAACAGCTGCTGTCATCGAACCGACGTTAGCGTTGTAGCTGTCATCCAGCAGCAGCTGATGCGCAGAGAGGCGAACCGGGAACAAACGACCTGGCACCGACTGCAGGCTTTTCAGCCCCTGCTGAACGGCGCTAAGCGGTGCATCCACTGACAGAGCCAGTGCCGCCGCCGCCAGGGCGTTGGCGATGTTATGCCGACCCGGCAATGGCAGCACGATCTCAGCTTCGCCACGCGGCGTTATCATCACAAAATGAGTACCATCCTGAGCAATGCGGATATCACGGGCGGAGAATTCACACTCTGCCGCCTGCGGTGAGAAACGCCACACGGTTTTATCCTGCAGCGTGCGCTGCCAGTTGGGCCAGTCATTGCTCTCTGCGTTCAGAATCGCAATGCCGTGAGCCGGTAAGCCCTGGAAAATCTCGCCCTTGGCTTTAGCAACACCGGCCAGCGAACCAAAGCCTTCCAGATGCGCCGCGGCCAGGTTATTCACCAGCGCGCTTTCCGGTTGAACCAGTCCGGTGGTGTAGGCGATTTCGCCCTGATGATTGGCACCGAGTTCGATGACCGCATACTGATGTTCTGCGGTCAGCCGCAGCAGCGTCATCGGTACGCCATAATCGTTGTTAAGATTGCCTGCGGTGTAGAGCGTTTCGCCACACTCACGCAGAATCGCCGCCGTCATCTCTTTAACCGAGGTTTTGCCGGAGGAGCCGGTCAGCGCCACTACACGGGCGTTCGACTGCTGACGAACCCATGCGCCCAGCCTGCCAAAGGCGAGACGGGTATCTTCAACCACCACCTGTGGCACAGCGACAGGTAAATGCTTACTTACCAGCAGCGCCTGTGCGCCATTCGCAATGGCATCGCCGGCGAAGTCGTGCGCATCAAAGCGTTCGCCCACCAGCGCAACAAACAGGCTGCCCGCCGTGACTTTGCGGGTATCGGTGGTCACGTCACTCAGCGTTAAATCGCTGCCATGCAGCGTGCCGCCGGTGATCTCCGCCAGGGTTTTTAATGAAACCGGAATCATGCAACGCCTCCCAGCAGTGCCGCAACGGTGGCACGATCGGAGTAGTCGAGACGGCGATTGCCGATGATCTGATAATCTTCATGGCCTTTGCCAGCCACCAGCACGATATCGTCGGGCTGCGCCTGCATAATAGTGTTAGTGACCGCCTGCGCACGACCAGAGACCACGCGGGCGCGGCCTGGGTCCAGCAAACCGGTCAGAATATCTTTTACAATCGCCTGCGGATCTTCGCTGCGCGGATTGTCATCCGTAATCACCACCACATCCGCATATTGCTCAGCAATCGCGCCCATTAACGGGCGTTTGCCTTTGTCACGGTCACCGCCGCAGCCAAACAGGCACCAGAGTTTTCCTTTGCAGTGCAGACGTGCCGCTTCCAGCGCTTTTTCCAGCGCATCCGGGGTGTGGGCATAATCCACGACAACCGTCGGTTTTCCTGCGGCGCTGAACACTTCCATACGCCCGTTGACCGGCTGCAACTGCGGTGCAACGCTGATTAGCGTCGCCAGCGGATAATCCAGTGACAGCAGCGTCGCCAGCGCCAGCATCAGATTGCTGACGTTGAAGGCACCCATCAGCGGACTGTCGATTTCGCCGTTGCCCCAGCTGGAGCTGAAACGAATATGTGCGCCGTTATCGTGGTAATCCACCGCATCGGCTTTAAGCCAGCGCCCGTGGCAGCCCGGCTGGAGGTTATCCTCCATGGTGACCGCAACGGCATCAGGTAAGCGCGCCAGCCAGCGACGACCGACTTCGTCATCCGCGTTAAGAATCGCCTGCCCGACCTGATGCTCAGAAAAGAGCAGCCATTTAGCTGACTCATAGCTCTGCATATCACCGTGGTAATCGAGGTGATCGCGGCTGAGATTGGTGAAGACCGCTGCGGCAAACGGCAGCGCAGCGACGCGATGCTGAACCAGTCCGTGTGACGAGACTTCCATTGCGGTCAGGGTCGCCCCTTTTTCAGCCAGATCGTGCAGCAGATGCTGAACATCAACCGCTGAACCCGTGGTATTTTCTGCCGCCGCTAAGTGACCTACCAGCCCATTTCCGACGGTGCCCATCACCGCGCTGGTCTCACCCAGTAGCGTCGCCCACTGCGCCAGCAGCTGGGTGGTGGTGGTTTTACCGTTGGTGCCAGTGACGCCAATCAGCTTCTGTTTTTCGCCCGGCTGCTGATAAAAACGGCCTGCCAGGGCCGAAAGGCGCTGATGCAGCTGCGCCAGATAGATAACCGGTACGCCGTGCATTTCACGGATTTCGCCGTCGACCGCTTCACCCTCAGCCTCCGCCACCACAGCGGCAACGCCCTGCGCAATTGCCTGCGGAATGAAACGGCGTCCATCAACCTGATGGCCTGCAACAGCGACAAACAGATCGCCAGAAGCCGCAATGCGGCTATCCAGGGTCATGTCACGCAGTGGGCGCGCCGGCGCGCCTGGCACCCAGGGGCCGAGTAAATCGCGCAGGTTACGATCTGTCACTTGATTCCTCACTTCTGTTAGTCACCAGCTCATTCTTGTCATTGGTCGGTAACGCGTCCGGCTCGATGTTCATGGTACGCAGTACGCCACCCATGATGGCTCCAAATACCGGAGCGGAGACCGCACCGCCGTAATACTTGCCGGCCTGGGGATCGTTGATCACCACCACCAGCGCGAATCGGGGATGACTGGCAGGCGCGACGCCTGCGGTGTAGGCAATGTATTTATTGACGTAGCGTCCGTCCGGCCCGACCTTTTTCGCCGTACCGGTTTTTATCGCAATGCGATAACCCTTGATTGCCGCTTTGACGCCCCCGCCACCGGGCAGTGCCACGCTTTCCATCATGTGCATCACGGTTTTCACCAGTGACTCATCGAAAACGCGTTGTCCCGCGACGGGCGGATCCACTTTGGTGATCGACAGCGGGCGATTAATGCCATAGCTGCCAATCGTTGCGTAGACTCGCGCTAACTGTAACGGCGTTACCATTAGCCCGTAGCCGAAAGAGAAGGTGGCCCTCTCTATGTCAGACCACCGTTGTTTTTTAGGGTATAAGCCACTGCTTTCCCCGACCAGCCCCAAATTGGTCGGTTTGCCCAGTCCAAAGCGCGCGTAAGTTTCTACCAGCGCTGAGGAAGGCATCGCTAACGCCAGACGTGAAACACCGACGTTACTCGACTTCTGTAAAACCCCTGTCAGGGTCAATTCATTGTAGCGCGCCACATCTTTGATCTCATGACCATTGACGCGGTACGGCACGGTATTCAGGACGCTGTTCTCTCTCACCACACCACGCTGCAACGCCGTCATCACCACCATCGGCTTCACGGTAGAGCCAGGTTCGAAAATGTCGGTGATGGCGCGGTTACGCATCAGATCTTTTGGCGTGTTGCCGAGATTGTTCGGGTTGTAAGCCGGGCTGTTGGCCATCGCCAGCACTTCACCGGTATTGACATCCACCAGCACCGCCGTACCCGATTCCGCTTTGTTAAAGGCAACGGCGTTATTCAGTTCACGGTAAACCAGCGCCTGTAACCGCTCATCGATGCTCAGCGTCAGGTTATGAGCGGCCCGGCTGTCCACCGAAGAGATATCCTCGATGACCCGACCATACCGATCTTTGCGCACCGTCCGCTCGCCGGGTGCACCGGTCAGCCACTTATCAAAGCTCTTCTCGATGCCTTCAATGCCCTGCCCGTCGATGTTGGTAAAGCCAATGAGATGGGAGGTGACCTGTCCGGCAGGATAGTAACGGCGCGACTCTTCGCGCAGATGAATACCGGGAAGTTTGAGTTTTTTAACGTAGTCGCCGATAGCCGGATTGACCTGGCGCGCCAGATAGACAAAGCGGCCTTTGGGATTGGCATTCACGCGGGCGGCCAGCTGATCAAGGGGAATAGAGAGCGCATCGGAAAGCGCCTTCCAGCGGCTGTCCAGCGTCACGCCGCCACCGGCGTGCAGCTCTTTGGGATCGGCCCAGATAGCGTTGACCGGCACGCTGACTGCCAGCGGGCGTCCGGCGCGATCGCTGATCATGCCGCGTGAGGTGGGCACCGCCTGAACACGCAGCGAGCGCAGATCGCCCTCTTTTACCAGCTTGCCAGGATTAATCACCTGCAGCCAGGCCACACGTGACAGCAATCCACCCAGCGCCAGTAAAATACAGCCGCACAGCAACGCAAAACGCCAGCTTACAAAGCTGGCTTTATCTTCCGGTTTCTTCAATTTCAGCGTTCTGCCTGTGCCGCTCATTCGCTATCTGAGGTCCTTATTTCTGCACCACGATATTTTCTTGTGAAGGATCAACGTGCTGCAGTTGCAGCTTCTCGGTGGCGATGCGTTCAACACGGCTGTGATCGCCCAGTGCATTCTCTTCCAGGATCAGGTTGCGCCACTCGATATCGAGTGCGTCACGCTCCAGCACCAGCTGTTCGCGCTGCGCGGTTAACAGTCGTGTTTTATGGGTGGTAGTCACCACCAGCACGGCAGAAACCACCACAGCGATCAGCAACAGCACCGGAATCTTGCCTTTTCGCAGCAGATCCCCGCCGATAACGGCAGGCAGACTGTGACGCTCATTACCGATCATGCGTCGGTTTTCTCCGCGATACGTAATACCGAGCTGCGCGCACGTGGGTTCTCAGAGACTTCAGCATCACCCGGCGACATTTTGCCGAGCAACTTCAGTTCACGCCCACCCAGGGCACGCAGCTGATGTTCAGTCATGGGAATCCCAGGCGGCACCTGCGGCCCGCGACTCTGATCGCGCATAAAGCGCTTCACCAGCCGATCTTCCAGTGAATGGAAGCTGATAACAGAGAGACGGCCCTGCGGAGCCAGCACTTCAACAGCGCCTTTCAGGGCAATATCGATCTCTTCCAGTTCGCTGTTAATCCAGATACGAATCGCCTGGAAGCTGCGCGTGGCCGGATGCTTAAACTTATCTTTTACCGGCATGGCGATTGAGATCACCTCAGCCAGTTCCCGGGTCCGGGTCATCGGCTGTTCGCGATTACGCTCGACAATGGCCCGGGCGATGCGTTTGGCGAATCGCTCTTCACCGTAGGTCTTCAGGACAAACGCGATATCCGCCTCTTCTGCGTGCAGCAACCATTCTGCGGCGGAGTGCCCGCGCGACGGGTCCATTCGCATATCCAGCGGTCCGTCACGCATAAAGGAGAAGCCACGTTCGGCGTCATCCAGCTGCGGTGATGAAACCCCCAGGTCCAGCAAAATGCCGTCAATCTTTCCGACCAGATCCCGTTCAGAGACATACTCTGCCAGCGCGGAAAAAGGGCCATGAATAATTGAAAAACGCGGGTCGGTGATCTCTGCGGCAGCGGCGATAGCTTGCGGATCACGATCGATGGCGATCAGCTTTCCCTTCTCTCCCAGCTGCGAAAGAATCAGGCGTGAATGGCCACCACGACCAAAAGTGCCGTCGATGTAAATACCGTCTTCCCTGATATTGAGGCCGTTAACCGCCTCATCCAACAGCACGGTGGTATGTTTGAAATTTTCCTGCATAGCTATAGCGACAAGTCCTGCAGCCGCTCAGATAAAGGCTCCTGAGCCGACTGTTCTGCGTCAATATCGTCCCTGACTTGTTGATACCAGGTCTGTTCATCCCACAGCTCAAATTTATTGAACTGTCCAACCAGCATCACTTCTTTGGTTAATTTTGCGTGCTGCCGAAGCGTATTCGCCAGCAGCAGGCGGCCTGCATTATCCATCTGACATTCACTGGCATGCCCCAGCAGCAAACGCTGCACGCGGCGCTCAAGTGGATTCATACTGGAAAGGCGTGCCAGCTTTTTTTCAATGATTTCCCATTCGGGCAGGGTATAAAGCAACAGGCATGGCTGGTGGAGGTCGATGGTACAGACCATCTGCCCCTGAGACTCCCCAATCAGCAAATCGCGATATCGCGTGGGTACGGCGAGCCGCCCTTTGCTGTCGAGATTGACTAACGTTGCTCCGCGGAACATGCCAGTCTCTTCTCCTCATCACCCATTTACGCCACTTTATCCCACTTTTTACCACGAAACGAGTTTAAGGATCCCATGAAATCCTTGTCAAGCCGGAGCGGCAGGTGAATATCACTATTTACAGAGTGAAGAATTAATCTCTGGCGACGATATAAACGAATAAAAGGGGAAAGTAAAAATTAAGCCGATGAATACCTGAATAAAAAAAACGACCCGGGAAAAAACGACTAAAAATGAAACAATGTAAAGTGCTAAATATTAATCGTGGTTTCTGAGACAGCGGCGGCATTTTAGGGGATTTCCGAAAGGAAGCCCAGCGGCTTAAGGCCAGACGGGAAAGTAAGTTTGTTGAAGTTGTAAGCAGATAATAAAAATAACCCTTTCTGCTTTGTTAGATTTGATGAGCAGAATTTACGCTTTTTTACGTCGACCTGTTTATTTAATCAGTTAAATCGTTAAATAAAATGGGCGGGCAGCGTAATACTGCCCGTGGCTCATTTAACTTTTCGGCTTAATTGTCCGCGACGGTATAAATTACGGCGAATGCGGGTTAACCCGGGTTTTGGTTTTCTGGGTTCATCCAGCGAGGCTAAAACTAATTCCAGCACGCGCTCTGCCACGTCGCGATGACGCTGACCCACCGCCAGCACCGGACACTCAAGAAAGTCCAGTAATTCGTGGTCGCCAAAGGTGGCGATGGCCAGCTCGGTCGGAAGCCGTCCGTCTCGTTTCAGCGTCACATCCATCACACCCTGCAGCAAGCCAAATGAGGTGGTAAAAAGCGCCTCGGGCATCGGGTGATCTTCAAGGTATTGTTCAAACAGTGCCGCGGCGGCTGTGCGTTCGAAGCTATTGCAGTAGATATAGTCAATCGGCCGGGGATCGTCTTTCCATGCATCGCGGAAACCCAGCTCGCGCAGGAAACTTACCGACAGCTCGGGTAACGCACCGAGGAACAGCACATTTTTGACCTCAAGCTGACGCAGTTCAGCCGCCAGCATATGGGCATCGTCCTGATCGGCACCCACTACGCTGGTGAAATGTTCACGATCCAGCGCGCGATCTAACGCAATAATCGGCAGGGGATCGTTGATCCAGCGCTGATAAAAGGGATGCTCTGGCGGTAACGAGGTAGAGACGATGATCGCATCGACCTGGCGCTGTAACAGATGCTCAATGCAGCGCATCTCGTTATCGGGCTGATCTTCAGAACAGGCGATCAGCAGCTGATAGCCGCGCTGACGGGCCTGCCGCTCAAGATAGTTCGCAATACGGGTATAACTGGTATTTTCCAGATCGGGGATCACTAACCCAATTGAGCGCGTACGCCCGGCGCGCAGCCCGGCAGCCACCGCATTGGGGTGATAATTATGCTCACGTACCACCGCCATGACTTTCTCAACGGTTTTGTCGCTGACACGATACTGCCGCGCTTTGCCATTGATCACATAACTGGCCGTGGTGCGCGACACGCCTGCCAAACGCGCAATTTCATCCAGTTTCACGATAACCCCACCATCAAATCCGCTTTTACGGCAGAAATAGCCGCAGTTAAGCTATGGATAACTCATGGCTATCATCTAACAGCAGAAAAGTGCGCGGAGCAACCGCTTTTCTGAATGTAACTCGCCTGGCGCATAAAAAATAAAAAAACCCGGCATTTCGCCGGGTTAGGTGAGGATTGATGATGACGCTGCGTGATTAACGCATGATACGATCGCCGCGTGAAACGCCGACGATACCGGAGCGTGCCACTTCAACAATTTCGGCCACATCGCGAACGGTATTCAGGAAGGCGTCCAGTTTGTCACTGGTGCCTGCCAGCTGAACCGTGTACAGCGTCGGCGTCACGTCGATGATCTGACCGCGGAAGATCTCGGCGTTACGCTTCACCTCTTCGCGGCCATAACCGCTCGCCTGAATCTTCACCAGCATGATTTCGCGCTCAACATAGGCGCCCTGCCCCAGCTCGGTAACGCGCAGCACATCTACCAGCTTGTGCAGCTGCTTTTCAATCTGCTCCAGCACCTTCTGATCGCCCACCGTCTGAATGGTCATCCGCGACAGCGTAGGATCATCCGTTGGTGCCACGGTCAGGCTCTCAATGTTATAGCCGCGCTGTGAGAACAGGCCGACGACACGGGATAATGCGCCGGATTCGTTCTCCAGCAGAACTGATAAAATACGACGCATAATTATGTCCTCTCCGTTTTGCTCAACCACATCTCATCCATGCTGCCACCGCGAATCTGCATCGGGTAAACATGCTCGCTACCGTCAACGGTGACATCCACAAATACCAGACGTCCCTTCGCCAGGGTTTCCAGCGCCAGCGCCAGCTTCTCTTCCAGCTCAGCCGGGTGCTCAATCGCGATCCCGACGTGGCCGTAGGCTTCCGCCAGACGCACGAAGTCAGGCAGTGACTCCATATAAGACTGGGAGTGACGACCGGAGTAGATCATATCCTGCCACTGCTTCACCATGCCCAGCACCCGGTTGTTCAGGTTCAGCACCAGCACCGGCAGATCGTACTGCAGCGCGGTGGAAAGCTCCTGAATGTTCATCTGGATACTGCCATCGCCCGTTACGCAGATGACTGTTTCGTCCGGCAGCGCCATCTTCACACCCAGCGCAGCGGGCAGGCCAAAGCCCATGGTGCCCAGACCGCCGGAGTTGATCCAGCGGCGCGGTTTGTCGAAAGGATAATAGAGCGCAGCAAACATCTGGTGCTGGCCCACATCCGACGTCACATACGCATCGCCTTTGGTCAGACGGCTGATAGTTTCAATCACTGCCTGCGGCTTGATTTTGTCGCTGGTGCGATCAAATTCCAGGCAGTGACGACTGCGCCAGCCCTCAATCTCCTGCCACCAGTCGTGCAGGCTCTCAGCGCGCTGGCTTTCACTTTGCGCCAGTAACTCCAGCATCTGCTGCAGCACCTGCTTCGCATCACCCACAATCGGGATATCCGCCGCCACCGTCTTAGAGATAGAGGTCGGGTCGATATCGATATGCATCACCGTGGCGTTGGGACAATACTTCGCCAGGTTGTTGGTGGTGCGGTCATCGAAGCGCACACCAATACCAAAAATCAGGTCGGTATTGTGCATCGTCATGTTGGCTTCGTACGTGCCGTGCATACCGAGCATGCCAACGCACTGACGATGAGTGCCAGGGAACGCGCCCAGGCCCATCAGCGAGGTCGTCACCGGAATATTCAGGCTTTCGGCCAGCTTTAACAGTTCGGCTTCGCAGCCTGCGGTAATGGCACCACCACCGGCGTAGATCACCGGCTTCTTCGCGGCCAGCAACGTGGTCAGCGCACGCTTAATCTGACCTTTATGGCCCTGAATAGTCGGATTGTAGGAGCGCATGCTCACCGTATCCGGCCAGTGATAAGGCAACTTGTTGGCCGGATTCAGAATATCTTTCGGCAGATCGATCACCACCGGCCCCGGACGTCCGGTGGAAGCCAGCCAGAACGCCTTTTTCAACACGGTTGGGATCTCTTCGGTACTTTTCACCAGGAAGCTGTGCTTCACTACCGGACGAGAGATGCCGACCATGTCGCACTCCTGAAAGGCGTCATAGCCAATCAGCGACGAGGGAACCTGACCCGAGAGGATCACCAGCGGAATCGAGTCCATATAGGCGGTGGCGATACCGGTAATCGCATTGGTTGCGCCGGGTCCGGAGGTGACGAGCACCACGCCGACTTCACCAGTGGCGCGCGCCAGGCCGTCAGCCATGTGCACCGCACCCTGCTCATGACGCACCAGAATGTGATCGATACCCCCGACGGTTTGCAGCGCATCATAGATATCCAACACTGCGCCACCCGGATAACCGAATACCTGCTTAACGCCCTGATCGATTAACGAACGGACGACCATTTCGGCTCCTGACAACATCTCCATCTTCTGCCTCCAGGCTTGCGGACCCGGCTCTGTTAATACGCCCGTTAGAGCGTACCACAGAGCCCTGGTGCCTGCTTTGCCAATCAAAATCTTATGTTTATGCATGACAGCGGAAACAACTGCCGCTGTCCGGTTACAGAGAAATCTGTTGAGTTTATTTTTCTGAGAGTAGGTCGATTACCATAACCGCAGTTAACCGGGCAGGCAAACCGCAAACCCACGTAAATTAAAAGGCAGGGGCGTAAAGGCTCTGCCCGATAAGAATTGGCTGCGCGGATTAAACTAATTACGCGGCAGAACCGCAGAGGAAAATGCTGATTAAGAAATTATTTTCAGCGTGATCTAAGAAATAACGAAAACTTATTACCCGGCTGCCCTGGCCCACAATCGCCTGACACTTTTCTTTTCTGGCGTAATTAACCAGTAAATCGTTGAAGCGCATTCGATTATGCTAAAGAGCAGGTGATATATCCTGCATCCTCGTGAGACACCCTCCCGATAAAGTCTTTAATTTTCAACATAATAAAATCAAAGACCCGCAGAATCAGTGCTAATCCCCGGGTCGATTGCCTCCGCAGCCACTACGGCGCTGTTCATTACGCTGCCTGACCGTTAAATAACAGAATATCTTCCTCTGACACCACTAAGAATACCCCTGCATTGAAGGTTGACATCCCTGAGTGATTCCAGTACCAATATGTACAGCACAACATTTTATAAGGTTTGAATCCATGTTTCGTTCTGTTCGCCTTCTCGGTCTACTACTAAACGCACTCAGCTTGCGCGGTAGACTTGTGGGCGGAATCAAACACTGATTCAAACCTGCTGAAAGTTAAAAACCCGCGCCTGTCGCGGGTTTTTTTATGCTCGTTGCCAGGCCAGAAAAAGCATAAGGATGATTACGATGAGCCAGCAAGTCATTATTTTCGATACCACTCTGCGCGACGGTGAGCAGGCATTACAGGCCAGCCTGAGTGTGAAAGAAAAATTGCAGATTGCTTTAGCGCTGGAGCGCATGGGCGTGGATGTGATGGAAGTCGGTTTCCCGGTCTCCTCACCGGGCGACTTTGAGTCTGTGCAGACCATTGCGCGCACCATTAAAAACAGTCGGGTTTGCGGTCTGGCACGCTGTGTGGAAAAAGATATTGATGCGGCGTACGAATCACTGCGCGTTGCCGAAGCCTTCCGTATTCATACCTTTATCGCTACCTCACCGATGCACATCGCCACCAAACTGCGCAGCACGCTGCCGGAAGTGATTGAGCGTGCGGTGCATATGGTGAAGCGTGCGCGCAATTACACCAGCGACGTTGAGTTCTCCTGCGAAGATGGCGGCCGTACCCCGATTGATGACCTGTGCCGGATGGTAGAAGCCACGATTAACGCCGGTGCCACCACCATCAACATCCCGGACACCGTTGGCTACACCCTGCCAGGCGAGTATGCCCACATCATCGGCGAGCTGATGAATCGCGTTCCTAACATCGACAAAGCAATTATCTCTGTTCACACCCACGATGACCTGGGTATGGCAACGGGCAACGCCCTGGCTGCCGTACAGGCGGGCGCGCGTCAGGTGGAAGGAACGATGAATGGCCTGGGTGAACGTGCCGGTAACTGTGCGCTGGAAGAGGTGATCATGGCGATTAAAACCCGCCAGCAGATCATGAACGTGCATACCAATATCAATCATCAGGAAATCTACCGTACCAGCCAGATGGTCAGCCAGATCTGCAACATGCCGATCCCGGCGAACAAGGCAGTGGTCGGCTCTAACGCCTTCGCTCACTCCTCGGGTATTCATCAGGATGGCGTGCTGAAGAACCGCGAGAACTATGAAATCCTGACGCCGGAATCGATCGGCTTACACAAAATCCAGCTGAACCTGACCTCACGTTCTGGCCGCGCGGCGGTAAAACATCGCATGGAAGAGATGGGCTATGCCGAGCAGGATTACAATCTGGATACGCTGTATGACGCCTTCCTGAAACTGGCCGATAAAAAAGGTCAGGTTTTCGATTACGACCTGGAAGCGCTGGCCTTCATCAACAAACAGAATGAAGAGCCGGAACATTTCCAGCTGCACGAATTTAACGTCCAGACCGGTTCCAGCATCACCGCCACCGCCTCTGTCAATCTGGGCTGCGGCGATGTCGCTAAATCGGATGCAGCCACCGGTAACGGCCCGGTTGACGCAGTCTACCAGGCGATTAACCGTATCACCCAGTTCGACGCTGAGCTGGTTAACTACAAGCTGACCGCGAAAGGCCACGGCGAGAATGCGCTGGGTCAGGTCGATATCGTCGTGAGCTACAACGGCCGCAAGTTCCACGGCATTGGTCTGGCGACCGATATTGTGGAGTCCTCCGCCAAAGCGATGGTCAACGCTCTGAACAATATCTGGCGTGCCCGTCAGGTTGAACAAGAATTGCAGCGCAAATTTAAAGACCAGAAGGAAACCGTATAACCATGTCCAGCTCATCTCATATCGCAGTTTTACCCGGTGATGGTATCGGCCCGGAAGTGATGGCGCAGGCTATGAAAGTGCTGGATGCCATTCGTCAGCGCTTTGATATGCAGATCACCACCCAGGAGTATGCGGTCGGCGGCATTGCTATCGATCAGCATGGCGAACCCCTGCCACCCGCAACGGTTGCAGGCTGCGAGCAGGCCGACGCGATCCTGTTTGGTTCCGTTGGCGGCCCGAAGTGGGAGCACTTACCGCCGGCATCGCAGCCAGAGCGCGGTGCGCTGCTGCCGCTGCGCAAACATTTTAAGCTGTTCAGTAACCTGCGTCCGGCTGCACTCTACAGCGGACTGGAGGCGTTTTGCCCGCTGCGCGCCGACATTGCTGCCAAAGGCTTCGACATTCTGTGCGTGCGTGAACTGACCGGCGGCATCTACTTTGGTCAGCCGAAAGGACGTGAAGGCAGCGGCCCGGAAGAGCGTGCATTTGATACCGAGGTTTATCACCGTTTCGAAATTGAGCGCATCGCCCGCATCGCGTTTGAATCGGCGCGCAAACGCCGTAATAAAGTCACCTCGGTTGATAAAGCCAACGTGCTGCAGACCTCCGTGATGTGGCGTGAAATCGTCAACGAAGTGGCCAAAGAGTACCCGGACGTGCAGCTGAGCCACATCTATATCGACAACGCCACTATGCAGTTGATCAAAGACCCGTCGCAGTTTGACGTGCTGCTCTGCTCCAACCTGTTCGGTGACATTCTCTCTGATGAGTGCGCCATGATCACCGGCTCAATGGGGATGCTGCCTTCCGCCAGCCTGAATGAAGCAGGCTTTGGCCTGTTCGAACCCGCGGGTGGCTCGGCGCCGGATATCGCCGGTCAGAATATTGCCAACCCGGTCGCCCAGATCCTGTCGCTGTCGCTGCTGCTGCGTTACAGCCTGAATGCCGATGAGGCTGCCGACAGTATCGAACGCGCCATCAGCCGTGCGCTGGAACAGGGCTATCGCACCAAAGATTTAGCCGGTGATGGCCCAGCGATCAGCACAGATGAGATGGGCAGCATCATTGCCCGCTTTATCGCCGAGGAAAAATAAAAAAATGAAAACCTTATACCAGAAGTTATTTGATGCACATGTCGTCCACGAAACGCCAGAAGAAACGCCGTTACTCTACATTGATCGCCATCTGATCCATGAGGTGACTTCGCCCCAGGCCTTTGATGGTCTGCGCGCGCACGGACGTAAAGTCCGTCAGCCGGGCAAAACTTTTGCCACCATGGATCACAACGTCTCAACCCAGACCAAAGATATCAATGCATCGGGCGAGATGGCGCGTATTCAGATGCAGGAGCTGATGAAGAACTGCGCTGAGTTTGGCGTACAGCTGTATGACCTGAATCATCCGTTCCAGGGCATCGTCCACGTTATCGGTCCTGAGCAGGGCATGACGCTGCCGGGCATGACGATTGTGTGCGGTGACTCGCACACCGCGACTCACGGTGCGTTTGGCTCGCTGGCCTTTGGTATCGGCACCTCTGAAGTTGAACATGTGTTTGCTACCCAGACCCTGAAACAGGGTCGGGCAAAAACCATGAAGATTGAAGTGCTGGGCCAGGCGTCAACCGGCATTACGGCTAAAGATATCGTGCTGGCGATCATCGGCAAAACCGGCAGCGCAGGCGGAACCGGCTATGTGGTCGAATTCTGCGGTCCGGCGATTCAGGCGCTGAGCATGGAAGGTCGTATGACCCTGTGCAACATGGCGATTGAGATGGGTGCGAAAGCGGGCCTGGTGGCACCGGATGAGACCACCTTCAACTATCTGAAAGGTCGTCAGTTCTCGCCGCAGGGTGAGAAATGGGAGCAGGCCGTTGATTACTGGCGCACCCTGAAGTCTGACGAAGGCGCGAAATATGATGCGGTGGTAACGCTGCATGCTGAAGAGATTGCACCGCAGGTCACCTGGGGCACCAATCCGGGTCAGGTCATTGCCGTTGATCAGGTGATCCCGAATCCGGCCTCGTTCGCCGATCCGGTTGAGCGCGCCTCAGCCGAAAAAGCCCTGGCCTACATGAACCTGCAGCCAGGCATCAAACTGACCGATGTGGCGATTGATAAAGTGTTTATCGGCTCCTGCACCAACTCACGCATCGAAGATCTGCGTGCCGCCGCCGCCATCGCCAAAGGCCGCAAAGTGGCGCCTGGCGTGGTCGCCATGGTGGTGCCGGGTTCCGGCCCGGTGAAAGCGCAGGCTGAAGCGGAAGGTCTGGACAAAATCTTCCTGGAAGCGGGCTTTGAATGGCGTCTGCCAGGCTGCTCTATGTGTCTGGCGATGAACAATGACCGCCTGAATCCGGGCGAGCGTTGCGCGTCAACCAGCAACCGTAACTTTGAAGGCCGTCAGGGCCGTGGTGGACGTACTCATCTGGTCAGCCCGGCAATGGCCGCGGCGGCTGCCGTAACCGGCCACTTTGCCGACATCCGTGAACTGACGACAGGAGCTTAAGTCATGGCGAATAAATTTACTCAGCACACCGGCATTGTTGCGCCGCTGGATGCCGCGAACGTCGATACCGACGCGATCATTCCCAAGCAGTTTTTGCAGAAGGTCACCCGCACCGGTTTTGGACAGCATCTGTTCCACGACTGGCGCTTTGAAGATGACGCGGGCACCGTGCCAACGCCCGGCTTTGTGCTGAACAAGCCTGAGTTCAAAGGCACCAGTATCCTGCTGGCGCGTGAAAACTTTGGCTGCGGCTCTTCACGTGAGCATGCGCCCTGGGCGCTGACCGATTTTGGTTTTCACGTGGTGATTGCGCCGAGCTTCGCGGATATCTTTTATGGCAACAGCTTCAACAATCAGCTGCTGCCGGTGAAGTTAAGCGAAGAGGAAGTGGATGAGCTGTTCAGACTGGTTGCGGACCAGCCCGGCATCAGCTTTACGGTAGACCTGGAAGCGCAGACGGTCACCGCTGGCGATAAAGTCTATTCGTTCGAGCTCGACAGCTTCCGCCGCCACTGCATGATTAACGGCCTGGACAGCATCGGCCTGACGCTGCAGCACGAAGCCTCCATTTCGCAGTATGAGCAGAATCAGCCCGCCTTCCTGCGCTAATTGAGTAAAATCAGGGCGACATTGGGTCGTAATGCTGATCAGTTAAGATTAGATTTGTAAAGGCTGTCACGGTCAAACGTGGCAGCCTTTTTTCTGGCCGAGCAAGCCACAGTGCTGGCCAGCGCACCTCTGCTGCTGCCGGGCCGTCCTCGCGCCGCTCACGCGGTACCT
>NZ_JBLWNV010000016.1:0-116747 GCF_048452805.1 Pantoea sp. K16
GCACGAAAGTGCGGGGCTTTTTTACGTCTGCACTTTGCCACGTTAAGCTGAAAACTTGACCTGTAAGCCTGCTCCGGTAGCCTCCAGGTTCCTCCATTTCCTTTTTGAATTACCAGTAGCCTGGTAAACACAGGAAACTATAATAATCATTAGATCAAAATATAAAATAAAGACAAGCAGATACAAAGTTTTTGAAATTTATAGCTTAATAAGTTACCAACTTATTAAGCTAATATGATAATAAACCTGCTAACAGGACTAACGCATAGCATTTAGAATGAATGGATTTTATTCTATTTACATTTTTTAGTGCTTGATCGAAACTAATTTCGACATTTAATTAAATGTCTCCGATGGATTTCTATTGAGCATTAACTAATTTAAGGAAGATTAAAATGAAAGAACTGACTGTTGCTGAAACAGAATTAGTATCAGGTGCCGCCTCTACTGGGATCTTAGACAGCATCGGTGGTGCAGTTATCGGAATGTTTGCTGGCGGAATGGGCGTTGCATGGGCGGGCTGGAACATCTCTGCTAATACTAATGGCGTAACCAGTGGAATCCTGGCTCCAGCACAGGGTGTTTTAGGCGGCCTGTTTGGTGGCATTTGGGGCGTTGTTTTTGGTCTGGTAGTCGGTGCTGCGGAAGGTACTGCTGATTCAATGGCACGCGCAGACTCAGTCTGGACAAATATTTTGAACGCTGGCTGATAATGCTCTGATCGTCCGGGGCATCACCTGCCATTTTAAATATCAGGCGTGCTGCCCCTTTTTTCTCTATCCCTGTCTGAAGCTATTTTACTGGTAATCAGTCATCCGATGTTGCAATGGCTGAGAATGCTCAGCGACTCTTATTCCACGAATAACTGTAGCCATCGTCATCCAGAGATAAAAAAGCTCTTTTTTTTGCAAAAATAAGGACGTCCCGTTAATTGTTACTATCGGGCTGGATCTTCTGCTACTGGACTTTACATTATGCTGGCTGACGACCATTTCCGTCCGGCATATTGCCGGCAGGATAGTCCCTAAGGTCATCAGGCGTATTCACATTCAGGAATAGCGATTCATCATCATCCAGCAGCACCGCATGTCCACCCTGATCGAGCAGGAACTGCATCAGGCGACGCTCACCAGCCTGCAGGTATTCACCGAGTGGCGTACGGAGATCGCGATGAATCAGCGCCAGCGTAGGATGATCGCGCGACTGTGAGCGCACCCACACTGCGGGGGCATCGCCTCGTTGTTGCATCAGCCGCTCCACGAAGTTGAGCGGGATAGCGGGGGTGTCGCAGGCGCTGAATACCGCCCATTCCCCTTCAATCTCACGCAACCCACTGTAGATCCCGGCCAGCGGACCGGGATAATCCTCAAAGACGTCCTGCACCACGCGGCATCCGCTTAACTGATAGCGATCAATATTACGATTCGCGTTAATCATGACAATGTCGACTTGTGGCCTGAGCCGTTCAAGGACATGCTGATAAAGCGGCCTGCCATCCAGCTGTACTAACCCTTTGTCCTGACCACCCATACGGCGGCCCTGACCACCGGCCAGAATGATGCCGGTTAATATTGTCATGACTGTGCCCTCGCTGATGACGCACTGTGAAAGGAGAAATCTGAATGAAATGCCATCGTTTAAACGAGTTAATCGAGTTGCTGCAACCCGCCTGGCAAAAAGAGCCTGATCTTAATCTGGTCACATTTTTGCAGAAACTGGCTCAGGAATCTGGTTTCCGTGGCCCGTTAAGTGAATTAACCGATGATGTATTAATTTACCATCTCAAGATGCGTGACTCAGCCAGCGATGATGAGATCCCAGGCCTGAAAAAAGATTATGAAGTTGATTTCAAAACAGCACTGCTCCGCGCACGGGGTGTCATTAAACAGGACGAGTAGTGTTATCCTTGGCTGCTATTTGCAAGGGCAACTACAGGTAACATGATGAGCGACGCTGCTTTTAACTTCCAGACATTGAATCCCGACGTGTTGCTTGATGCGCTCTGGGAAACAGGAATTCGCGTCGAATCGGGTCTGACAGCCCTGAACAGCTACGAGAACAGGGTTTATCAATTCAGCGACGACGAAAAACGCCGCTATGTTGCGAAGTTTTATCGCCCACAGCGCTGGCGTGCCGAACAGATTGCTGAAGAACATCAGTACGCACTTGATCTGCTGGCTGACGAAGTGCCCATCGCGGCGCCACTGCGGTTAAAGGGTGAGACACTGCACAGTCACGCTGGCTTCTTCTTTGCCGTATTCCCCAGCCTGGGCGGACGGCAATATGAGACAGACAACGAAGATCAGATGGAGTGGGTAGGCCGCTTCCTGGGCCGCATTCATCAGACCGGGCGTAAAGCGCTGTTCAGGCATCGGCCTGCCATCGGTCTGGATGAATATCTGCATGAACCCCGGCAGGTGCTGGAGCACTCTCTGTTAGTGCCTGCATCGCTTAAAGTCGCACTGCTACAGGCTATCGATAAGCTGGGAAACACGCTGCAACAACAGTGGCACACCACGTGGCAGCCGCTACGATTACATGGCGACTGCCATCCGGGTAATATCCTGTGGCGTGACGGACCGCTGTTTGTCGATCTGGATGATGCCCGTAATGGCCCGGCCGTGCAGGATCTCTGGATGCTGATCAGCGGCGATCGTCAGGAACAGCGTATTCAATGGGATATACTGCTGGAGGCGTACAGTGAGTTCAGTGATTTTGATATTAATGAATTGTCACTGATTGAACCTTTACGCGCCATGCGCATGGTTTATTATCTGGCCTGGGTTGTCCGACGCTGGCAGGATCCCGCTTTTCCGCGCGCTTTCCCCTGGATGACAGATGAAGATTTCTGGCGCAGGCAAATTTCACTCTTTACCGAGCAGGAGAAGCTGTTGCAGGAACCTCCTCTGCAGCTGACACCGCAATATTAATGACGTAGTCAGGAGAATTTTTCACGATGAAAAAAATTTGGTTTGCACTGATGGGTTTAGTGCTGGCATTCAGCGCATCTGCTGCCCAGTTCACTGAAGGTAAACAATATGTGAGTCTGCCTAAACCTGTGGCCGGCGAACCTCAGGTGATGGAGTTCTTCTCCTTCTTCTGCCCGCACTGCTATCAGTTTGAACGTATTTATCACGTCAATGACGCGGTGAAAAAGAATCTGCCTGCTGACACTAAGATGGTGAAATACCACGTCGATTTTCTCGGTGGAGAGCTGGGGCCGGTCGTGACCCAGGCCTGGGCTGTCGCGATGGCGCTGGGCGTTGAAGATAAAGTGACAGCACCGATCTTCGATGGCATTCAGAAAACGCAGACCATCACCGATCCTGCCAGTCTGAAAGAGACCTTTGTCAAAGCGGCCGGTATCTCTGCGGCGGACTATGATGCAGCCTGGAACAGCTTCGCCGTAAAAGCGCTGGTTGCGCAGCAGCAAAAAGCCGCTGCTGATGTTGATCTGCGTGGTGTGCCTGCTATTTTCGTGAATGGCAAATACATGGTTAACAACGGCGGTCTTGATACCAGCTCTATGGATAATTTCGTCGCAGACTATGCGAACGTGGTTAAATTCCTGGTAAGCCAGAAGTAATCAGCCTCACACCCCCGTTAAACGCCAGCTCTGCTGGCGTTTTTTTTATGCCTTTGAACAACGGGCCAATTTTTGTCCATCTCCAGGGCATAAATTTAATATCCACACAAGGGATCGCGCTATTAAAAATAGCGATCGGGTCACGGAAATTAAATAAACCAATGAAATTTATGGTTTTTATTCAGGTTCCGATTATTTATTTTCCTGAAAAACAGCGCGTTATAATTTTTACGCACAAAGTTATCCACAGAACGATCGTTGCGATCCTGTCCCCAAAAGCGTGAAAAACTCCAGACGTGGCACGCCTTAGTTCACCATTTCTGCCTGGTTGTGGCATCCTTATAGCCCAACTCATAGCAACGAAGACTACACAGACTTATGGCGCAAATAGCAGAAAATCCCCTGATTCTGGTCGATGGCTCATCCTATCTTTATCGCGCGTATCACGCGTTTCCGCCGCTGACCAACAGTGCAGGTGAACCCACTGGCGCCATGTACGGCGTGCTCAACATGCTGAAAAGCCTGCTGGCGCAATACAATCCGAGTCACGTTGCTGTGGTATTCGATGCCAAAGGCAAAACCTTCAGGGACGAGCTGTTTGAGCATTACAAATCTCACCGTCCCCCGATGCCTGACGAGCTCCGTGCACAAATTGAGCCGCTGCATGAGATGGTGCGGGCGATGGGGCTGCCGTTGCTGGCTGTGAGCGGCGTCGAGGCTGATGATGTCATCGGTACGCTGGCGCTGGAAGCGGAGAAAAAGGGTCTCTCAGTACTGATCAGCACCGGCGACAAAGATATGGCGCAGCTGGTCACGCCCGCCATCACGCTGATTAACACCATGAGCAACACCATTCTGGGACCAGAAGAGGTTGAGCAGAAATATGGTGTTCCACCCGCATTGATCATCGACTTCCTTGCCATGATGGGTGATAGCTCCGACAACATTCCTGGCGTGCCAGGCGTCGGTGAGAAAACGGCACAGGCGTTGCTGCAGGGGCTGGGCAGCATGCAGACGATCTATGACAATCTGGACAAAGTGGCCGATCTCGGCTTTCGTAGTGCCAAAACCATGGCGACCAAACTTGAGCAGAATCGTGATGTGGCGTTTCTCTCTTATCAGCTGGCGACCATTAAGACAGACGTTGAGCTGGCGCTGCCCTGTGAAGAGCTCACAGTCACTGAGCCCGATACAGAGGCATTGCAGGCCCTGTTCAGTCGTTACGAGTTCAAACGCTGGCTGAGTGACCTGCAGGACGGTAAATGGCTGCAGGGTAAAAAGAGCACTACGCAGGCGCAAAAAGCGCAGGCCGATGAACCGGCCCCGGTGGCTGAAACCAGCAGCGTGTTACCGACCGAGGGTTATGTCACCATTCTGGATCAGGATCTCTTTGATAGCTGGCTGGAGAAGCTGAAAAACAGCGAAGTCTTTGCGTTTGATCTGGAGACCGACGCGCTGGATACCCTGAGCGCTAATATCGTCGGCATCAGCTTCGCGGTGGCGCCCGGTGAAGCCGCCTATCTGCCGGTTGCCCATGACTATCTTGATGCGCCTGATCAACTGGATCGCGCTACCGTTCTGGCACAGCTCAAGCCCTTGCTGGAAGATGAGAGCGCATGGAAAGTTGGCCAGAACCTGAAATACGATCGCGGCGTGCTGAAAAACTACGACATTGAACTGGCCGGTATCAAATTCGACACCATGCTTGAGTCCTATATCCTCAACAGCGTGGTGGGCAAACATGACATGGATAGCCTGGCCGCTCGCTGGCTTAACCATAAAACCGTGACCTTCCAGGAGATCGCCGGTAAAGGCAAAAATCAGCTGACGTTCAATCAAATCGCGTTAGAGCAGGCATCCCATTACGCTGCCGAAGATGCAGATGTGACCCTGCAGTTGCATCTGAAGATGTGGCCAGAGCTGGAGAAAGAAGCGGGTCCGAAAAAAGTCTTCGAACAGATTGAGATGCCGTTACTGACGGTGATTTCGCGCATAGAGCGCAACGGTGTGTTGATCGATCAGTCTATTCTGGCGCAGCATTCGAAAGAGCTGACGGCCCGACTGGCTGAGCTTGAGTTGAAAGCGCATGAGCTGGCGGGGGAACCCTTCAACCTCTCATCCACCAAGCAGCTTCAGGTGATCCTGTTTGAAAAACAGGGCATTAAGCCCACGAAGAAAACACCAGGCGGCGCGCCTTCAACCAGCGAAGAGGTGTTAGCCGAGCTGGCACTTGATTATCCGTTACCCAAAGTGATTCTGGAGCATCGCGGCTTATCCAAACTTAAGTCTACTTATACGGATAAATTACCGCTGATGATCAATCCGATCAGTGGCAGGGTACATACCTCTTATCATCAGGCCGTCACCGCAACCGGACGTTTATCCTCTGCCGATCCGAATCTGCAAAACATTCCGGTGCGTAATGATGAAGGACGCCGAATCCGTCAGGCATTTGTTGCGGCCAAAGGCCATCGCATTGTGGCGGCAGACTATTCACAAATCGAACTACGTATCATGGCGCATCTCTCTCAGGACAAAGGATTACTGGACGCTTTTGCCCAGGGCGAAGATATCCACCGCGCGACGGCATCCGAAGTGTTTGGCGTGGCGCTGGATAAGGTCAGCGGCGAACAGCGTCGCAGCGCCAAAGCGATCAACTTTGGTCTGATTTATGGCATGAGCGCCTTTGGTCTGTCGCGTCAGCTGAATATCGGTGCGGGTGAAGCGAAAAAGTATATGGATCTCTACTTTGAACGCTATCCGGGCGTCCTGCGCTATATGGAGAACACACGCCAGCTGGCGGCGAGTAAAGGCTATGTCGAAACGCTGGAAGGCCGTCGGCTGTGGCTGCCCGATATTAAATCCGGTAACGCCATTCGCCGGAAAGCCGCTGAACGTGCCGCGATCAATGCGCCGATGCAGGGAACGGCAGCGGATATCATTAAGCGGGCAATGATTGCCGTGGATAACTGGCTGGAACAGCAAAACGACAATGCCGTCAGAATGATCATGCAGGTTCACGATGAACTGGTGTTCGAAGTCAAAGCCGAGGCGGTTGAAGAGGCGAGCCAGAAAATCCGTGCGCTGATGGAAGGTAGCGTGCAGCTCGACGTACCTTTACTGGTTGAGGTCGGTGTGGGTGACAACTGGGATGAAGCCCACTGATTCGATGCGTGTGGCCGGTTCTGAAGAGCAGAACCGGCCCTGAATCAGGTATAAGAAAATCGTTTAGTTGACCGGTTTAGCGTGGTCAACGCTGGCACTGAGAGAAAACGCTTTTCTAACTGCTTATGGTCTAAACATTTTTTTCGTCATTAAACTACATCGCAACGCTATTTTTGTGACGTGCATGGTAAAAAAAGTCCTGTTTCATGTAAGTAAGCAACAAAAAAGCCTTTGTCACGCACAGAAAATCAGGTAAAGTTCGTCGCGTAGGGTACAGAGGTAAGATGTTCTATCTTTCAGACCTTTTACTTCACGTAATCGGATTTGGCTGAATTTAGCCGCCCCAGTCATTCTGTGACTGGGGCGTTTTTTATTGGGCTTTTTGTACCGTCAGCATCACCGGCACAAGGTTGCCACTCACTCTTCCGCGTCCTGATCTTCAACCGCAGGTTCAAGCGTATTAAACCAGCTGTCCAGCTTCTGACGAACCTTATCCACGCCGATTTTCTTCAGCGATGAGAAGAGCTCTACCTGCACATCACCAACAAATTCGAGTGCGGCTTCACGCACGACATTGAGCTGCGCTTTACGGGCACCTGAGGCCAGTTTGTCTGCTTTAGTGAGAAGCAACAGCACCGGAATGCCACTTTCCACTGACCACTGAATCATCTGCCGGTCGAGATCTTTCAGCGGATGACGGATATCCATCAGGATAACCAGTCCTTTCAGCGCCTGACGTTTTTGCAGGTATTCACCTAACGCGCGCTGCCACTTCAGCTTCATCTCTTCCGGGACTTCGGCATAACCGTAACCGGGCAGGTCGACCAGACGCTTACCTTCTTTCACTTCAAACAGGTTAATCAGCTGCGTACGTCCCGGCGTTTTACTGGTACGCGCCAGACCCTTCTGATTGGTTAACGTATTCAGCGCACTCGATTTTCCCGCGTTCGAGCGGCCAGCGAAAGCCACCTCAATTCCGGTATCGGCAGGCAGATGGCGGATATCCGGCGCGCTCATGACAAAGTGGGTAACGTGGTAATTCAATTCAGACAAGGTGACACTCCAGAAAACGCATTAAGGCAATGCGGGCGATTATACGCGTTATGACGCGAAAGTGCTCAATCGCATCTCGGTAACAAACTTTGTAAGAGATTTGCCATTCACGGTGCGGGTTATTTCGCTTTTTACTTTAATTACTAAAAATAAAAAAATATGTAATTCAAACCCTTATCTTAAAACGTTCTTTTTTTGAACTAACTATTTTTGACACTGACTTGAGGCTTTTACCAGTTGGTCTACATTAGTGTGCAGTGCACGGCAGCACACATCAGGATGATGCGCTCAGGGATACCAGGAGGGTTATGAGCGATGGAATGGAACAGGGTCAGGGATGCGGCCAGACAGGGATAAGGAATAGCTCAGGAGTTGAGCAGGCGCGGGATTAACCGGGATGTTACGAGCCGAAAAGGATTTAAAACATGATTCCTTCTTATGAAGGTATGAAATAAGGCGACAGCTTGAGCTGTCGCCTTTTTTCTTTGTCTACTTTCTGCTAGATTTCGCCGCAATTCTATACTGAATAAAAAAAGCCGGGACCGAATACTATGAAGCAACCTGCACGAGCTGCTAACGGCAAACCTGCCGTCAAAGCCAAACGCAAATCGCGTGACGATATCAACCATGAAGCACGCGATCGCAAACGTGATAAAAAGCATCGCGGACATGCATCTGGCAGCCGTGCTAATCCGGCTGCGTCCGAAAACAATGGCGGACGTCAGGCGGACAGCGTGAAAGATCCGCGCATCGGGAGTAAAAAACCGGTGGCCCTGATCGCTGAAGGAAAAACCGCCGCCGTTAAACCAAAGAAAAGCGCAGAAAAACCGGCAGCAGAGAAGAAAGTGCGTCTGACACCAGAAGAAGAGCTGGCGAAGCTGGAAAATGACGAACGTCTGGATGCGCTGCTGGATCGGCTGGAAAATGGCGAAACGCTGTCGGCTGAAGATCAGGGCTGGCTGGATGCCTCGCTGGATCGTATCGACGAACTGATGGAGCAGTTAGGCATTGTGATGGATGATGCCGAAGATGAGCAGGCTGAAGAAGATATGTACCGTCTGCTGAAAGGCAACTAAGCAAATTTGATCGGCATGCGTTACCCGCATGCCGCGCTTAACAGGTAAACGACAATGTTTTGGCCTGGATCAATTTTCGCGCTGCTGGCGACATGTTATCTGCTGTGGTTATTGTTTAAACTACGACGCCTGTCGCGTCTGAAGCAACGTTTACGTCGGGTCTCATCCCGCTCACCTTTTATCTCCTCTTCTTCGCGACCTTCTCTCAGACGACGTCACCGGAAGGAGTGAGCATGCCATCGCAGCAGATTGAGTGGGATCAGGCGTTAATTGAAAAGTACAATTATGCCGGCCCGCGTTACACCTCCTATCCCACTGCGCTGGAGTTCAGCGAGCAGTACGCGGAAAACGACTTCCAGCGTGCCGTGGCGCGTTACCCTGAGCGTCCGCTGTCGCTCTATGTCCATATTCCCTTCTGCCATCGTCTCTGCTACTTCTGCGGCTGCAATAAGATAGTGACGCGTCAGCGCCACAAAGCGGACCGCTATCTGGATGTGCTTGAGCAGGAGATTATTCAGCGTGCGCCGCTGTTTCGTCAGCGTCAGGTCACGCAGCTTCACTGGGGCGGCGGTACGCCAACCTTCCTCGACAATGCGCAGATTTCCCGGCTGGTGGGTTTACTGAAGCAGCATTTCAGCGTGGCCGATGATGCCGAAATGTCGATCGAAGTAGATCCCCGGGAAATTGCGCTGGATGTGATTGATCACCTGCGATCGCTGGGATTCAACCGGCTGAGCATGGGGGTGCAGGACTTCAACAAATCGGTGCAGGAGCGGGTTAACCGGGTACAGGATGAAGAGGTGATTTTCGGGCTGATGGCGCGTGCCCGTGAACAGGGGTTCAGCTCGACCAGCATTGACCTGATCTATGGTTTACCCCTGCAGACGCCCGCCAGCTTCGCCTGGACGCTGGAGCGGGTACTGGCGCTGAGCCCGGATCGTCTTAGCGTCTTTAACTATGCGCATCTGCCGGCGATGTTCGCGGCACAGCGTAAAATCAAAGAGGGTGAACTGCCATCGGCTCAGCAAAAGCTGGATATTTTACAGCAGACCATCGCAACTCTGACTCAGCAGGGCTACCAGTTCATTGGAATGGATCACTTTGCGAAGCCGCAGGATGAACTGGCTATCTCGCAGCGCAAAGGCCAGCTGCATCGCAATTTCCAGGGATACACGACGCAGGGCGACAGCGATTTGCTGGGGCTTGGCATCTCTGCCATCAGCATGATTGGCGACAGTTATGCGCAGAACCAGAAAGACCTTAATACCTGGTACAATTGTGTGGAACAGCAGGGAAATGGCCTGTGGCGTGGCATCGCCTTAACCGACGATGATTGCCTGCGTCGGGACGTGATAAAAACGCTGATTTGTAACTTCTCGCTGAATTTTGCCGCGACAGAAGCGCAATGGGGCATTCGCTTCAGCGACTATTTTGCTGAGGATCTGGCGCTGCTGAAACCGTTGATAGCTGATGGGCTGGTGGAACTAACCGCTACGGGGCTGGAGGTGACGGGAATTGGCCGGTTACTGATCCGCAATATCTGCATGTGCTTTGATCGCTATCTGCGTCAGAAAGCGCGTCAGCAGCAGTTCTCCCGCGTTATCTGAAGAAACGGGCTGGCAGACTTCACCAGCCCGAACTGAACCGCTTATTCCATGCCCAGCTCTTTGAGCTTGCGCGTCAGCGTGTTTCGTCCCCAGCCCAGCAAACGTGCCGCTTCCTGTTTGTGGCCCTGCGTATGACGCAGCGCAGTAGTGAGCAGCGTGCGCTCCATCTCCGGCTGGGCTTCTGACAGCAGATTCTGATGACCGGAACGCAGAGCGCGATCGGCCCACTGTGCCAGCAGTGTTGCCCAGCTGTCAGGCAGCGACTGCACCGGATTCTCCGGCGTACTGGATTCAAACAGTTCTCCGGGCAGGTCCTGAATCAGGACTTCCTGACCCGCAGCCATCACGGTCAGCCAGCGACAGGTGTTCTCCAGCTGACGCACGTTACCTGACCAGTGCAGTCGGGTTAACGCTGTCTCGGTTTCCGGATGCAGAATCTTCGCTTCCACACCCAGCTCACGCGCCGCCACCTGCAGGAAATAACGCGCCAGACGCGGGATATCCTCACGACGCTCACGCAGCGGCGGCAGATGCACACGAATCACATTCAGGCGGTGAAACAGATCCTCACGGAACTTGCCTTCCTGTACGCGTAATTCCAGATTCTGGTGGGTCGCCGCGATAATACGCACATCCACTTTGACCGGCGCATAGCCACCAACGCGATAGAACTGGCCATCGGCCAGCACGCGCAGCAGACGGGTCTGCACATCCAGCGGCATATCACCGATCTCATCCAGAAACAGCGTGCCGCCATCCGCCTGCTCAAAACGGCCCTGACGGATCTGGTTCGCCCCGGTAAAGGCGCCTTTTTCGTGACCAAACAGTTCTGATTCAATTAAATCTTTGGGGATCGCCGCCATGTTGAGCGCGATAAAGGGCGCTTTGGTGCGCGGGCTGTGGCGATGCAGCGCATGGGCCACCAGCTCTTTACCGGTACCGGACTCGCCGTTGATCAGCACACTGATCGACGAGCGCGATAATCGCCCGATGATGCGGAACACATCCTGCATCGCGGGCGCTTCACCGATGATATCGGTGGTGGGTCCGCTGACCGGCTGATTACGTGGCTGCTGCTGCTCCTGATAGTGGCTGATAGCACGCTCGACCAGCGCAACCGCTTCATCAATATCGAACGGCTTAGGCAGGTAATCAAAGGCACCCTGCTGATAGGCGCTGACGGCTGCGTCCAGATCTGAATGCGCCGTCATTATGATGACCGGAAGCATCGGATGACGCTGTTTAATCTGTTTCAGCAGCGCCAGGCCATCCATACCGGGCATGCGAATGTCTGACAGTAAAACGTCCGGGGTCTTGGTTGAGAGGGCATCCAGCACCTCGCTTGCGCTGTCAAAAGTCGCACAGCTCAAACCGGCTCCAGTGAGCGCGCGTTCAAGCACCCAGCGGATGGAGCTATCGTCATCGACGATCCAGACTATCCCTCGTTGCATAGAAACCTCACTGGCGAATAGGCAGGTAAACCGAGAATTCGGTGTGTCCCGGCCAACTGTTAAATTCTATTTTTCCTGAATGTTGATCAATCAGGCTACGGGCGATGGAGAGGCCTAAACCGGTACCGCCTTCGCGTCCGCTGACCATCGGATAAAACAGCGTATCCTGCAGCTGGGCCGGAATGCCGGGGCCATCATCTTCAATATCAATACGTGCCACCAGCCGATAACGCGTGCCGTGCAGCGTCAGCTGGAAAGCCGTGCGGGTGCGGATAATAATGGTGCCGCCATCGTCGCCCAGCGCCTGAAGCGCATTGCGTACCACGTTAAGCAGCACCTGTTCAATCTGATCGGGATCGTGCGGCAGTTCCGGCAGGCTGGGATCATAATCCCGTACCAGCGAGACATTCTCCGGCAGCTCCATCGACACCAGATTGACCACCCGTTCGGCCACCTGATGAATGCTCTGCGTGATGTGCATGCCCGGCTGCTGCGGCCCCAGCAGACGATCAACCAGATTCCGCAACCGGTCGGCCTGTTCAATAATCACTTTGGTATATTCATTCAGCGAGGGATCGGGCAGGGCGCGGGATAAAAGCTGTGCCGCGCCGCGCAATCCTCCCAGCGGATTTTTAATCTCATGGGCCAGGCCGCGAACCAGATCGCGAGCGGCCACCTGCTGGGCGTGCTGTAACTGCTCCTGACTGAGACGACGCTGATTATCCATCGGCGCCATTTCCATCAGGATTAAGCCATCGGGTAACCGCTGGGCGGTCAGCGACATAATGTGCGCGCGACCATCTACCACCAGCGTGACCTCACTGTCAGTAAATCCCTGGCCAGCCTCAAGACTCTCGCGCATCACCTCGATATTCAGCGAAAAGTAGCCGGTTAATTCCGGTAACGGCGTGCCGAACAATTTGCGTGAGCTTTGCGCCAGTAATTGCTGCGCCGCCGGGTTGGCGTAATGAATAACCAGATCGTTATCCACCAACAAAATACTGTTGATTAACGCGTTGAGAATCTGCCCTGCATCGGGCAGAGAGCCAGTTGCCATACAGCGTTCCTCTGCACTAAAGAGGTGCATTTTAGTCTTTAAGCCGAAAAGAGGGCGAATGAACGGTGAATTCGCGGAGAAAAAAGCCCATCCGAAGATGGGCTAAAAGTTTCCACGGCAACAAAAAACGTCTGACCAGTTAAACGCTGTAGTAGAGCTCGAACTCAACCGGGTGTGGCGTCATGCGAACGCGATCCATCTCTGCTTTACGCAGTTCGATGTAAGCATCGATCGATTCGTCAGTGAATACTCCGCCGCGGGTCAGGAACTCGCGGTCTTCGTTCAGTGCATTCAGCGCTTCTTCCAGAGAGCCTGCAACTTTTGGAATCTCAGCTTCTTCTTCCGGTGGCAGGTCATACAGGTTTTTGTCCATCGCATCGCCAGGATGGATTTTGTTGATGATGCCATCCAGGCCAGCCATCAGCAGTGCGGTGAACGCCAGGTATGGGTTAGCCGCTGGATCCGGGAAGCGCGCTTCGATACGACGCGCTTTCGGGCTGGCAACAACCGGAATACGGATTGAGGCTGAACGGTTACGGGCAGAGTAAGCCAGCATAACCGGTGCTTCGTAACCCGGGACCAGACGCTTGTAAGAGTTGGTGGTCGGGTTCGCCAGGGCGTTGATCGCTTTAGCGTGCTTGATGATACCGCCGATGTAGAACAGCGCCATTTCAGACAGGCCGCCGTACTTATCGCCGGCAAACAGGTTCTGGCCACCTTTGGAGAGTGACATATGGCAGTGCATGCCTGAACCGTTGTCGCCAAACATAGGCTTCGGCATAAAGGTCGCGGTTTTGCCGTAAGCGTGCGCAACGTTGTGAACCACATATTTGTAGATCTGAATTTCGTCCGCTTTTTTGGTCATGGTATTGAAGCGGGTTGCCACTTCGTTCTGACCCGCGGTCGCCACTTCGTGGTGATGCGCTTCAACAACCAGGCCCATCTGCTCCATGGTCAGACACATGGCAGAACGAATGTCCTGTGATGAGTCAACCGGTGGAACCGGGAAGTAGCCGCCTTTCAGACCTGGACGGTGACCTTTGTTACCGCCTTCGTACTCTTTACCGGTGTTCCATGCTGCTTCTATATCGTCGATAGCAACGTGTGAACCGGACGTCGATGAGCCGAAACGGATGTCATCGAACAGGAAGAATTCTGGTTCTGGTCCAAACAGTACGGTATCAGCGATGCCGGAAGAGCGCAGGAAATCTTCAGCGCGCTTAGCGATAGAGCGTGGATCGCGGTCGTAGCCCTGCATGGTGCCTGGCTCGAGGATGTCACAACGGATGATCAGCGTAGAATCTTCGAAGAAAGGATCCATGACCGCCGTGGTGGCGTCAGGCATCAGCACCATGTCTGATTCGTTAATGCCTTTCCAGCCGCCGATAGACGAACCATCGAACATTTTGCCTTCTTCGAAGAAGTCAGCGTTAACCTGGTGAGCAGGGATCGTAACGTGCTGTTCTTTACCTTTGGTATCGGTAAAACGCAGGTCAACAAACTTAACTTCATGCTCGTTCATCATCGAGAGAACGTGTTCAGCGGACATACTCAACTCTCCTGGAAATGGTCTTTCATTATCTACATGGCGAGGAAACGTCGTTTCCGGAATACGTTGCGGGAAAACAACTCCCTGACCAACCTCTTCCGGCACGCTCTTCAACCGACATCTGTCTGGCGTTTACGCTTGATTTAGATAAAGCGAATTCTGTGCCAACTTTTTTGATGATGCTTAAATCGCCTTGTGGTGCACCTTTTTGTCATAAAGCGGCTGCACCACGATCGTTTTATTGCACCAGTGTGGTGCTTAACGGTCATCTGGTGGCACTATTTTGGTGCATCAGACCAACTTAGTGCATTTTCTGCACCGCTAACAGGGCAAATTGGTCTCCATGCAATAAACTTTCAGTGAAAAGTGTGATCGTGTTCAGTCTTCCGCTTAATCAGTGTACAATAACGCGCTATTTCTAATGCCTGAGGCAAAGCTGTGATCGAAAATTTGCGTAACATCGCCATCATCGCGCACGTTGACCATGGAAAGACCACCCTGGTTGACAAACTGCTGCAACAATCCGGTACTTTTGATGCCCGTACCGAAGCAACAGAGCGCGTGATGGACTCCAATGATTTGGAGAAAGAGCGTGGGATTACCATCCTCGCAAAAAACACCGCCATTAAGTGGAATGACTACCGTATCAACATTGTTGATACCCCGGGACACGCCGACTTCGGTGGTGAAGTTGAGCGCGTCATGTCCATGGTGGACTCGGTGCTGCTGGTTGTAGATGCGATGGATGGCCCTATGCCGCAAACCCGCTTCGTGACCAAAAAAGCGTTCGCGCATGGTCTGAAGCCGATTGTGGTTATCAACAAAGTAGACCGCCCTGGTGCGCGTCCGGATTGGGTTGTTGATCAGGTCTTTGACCTGTTCGTTAACCTGGATGCTACTGATGAGCAGCTCGACTTCCCTATCATTTTCGCCTCTGCGCTGAATGGTATTGCTGGTCTTGAGCACACCGACATGGCTGACGATATGACCCCGCTGTATCAGGCGATCGTCGACCACGTTGCGCCTCCGCAGGTTGAGGCTGACGCCCCACTGCAGATGCAAATCTCTCAGCTGGACTACAACAACTACCTGGGCGTGATCGGCATCGGCCGTATCAAGCGCGGTAAAGTTAAGCCTAACCAGCAAGTCACTATCATCGATAGCGAAGGCAAAACCCGTAACGGTAAAGTCGGTAAAGTCCTGACTCACCTGGGTCTTGAGCGTATCGACAGCGACCTGGCAGAAGCGGGCGATATCATTGCTATCACCGGTCTGGGCGAGCTGAACATCTCTGACACCATCTGTGATCCACAGAACGTGCAGGCGCTGCCAGCACTGAGTGTCGATGAGCCAACAGTTACCATGTTCTTTAACGTCAACACCTCACCGTTCTGCGGTAAAGAAGGTAAGTACGTGACTTCACGTCAGATCCTTGAGCGTCTGAACAAAGAACTGGTTCACAACGTGGCACTGCGCGTTGAAGAAACCGAAGATGCTGACGCGTTCCGCGTATCAGGTCGTGGTGAGCTTCACCTGTCAGTTCTGATCGAAAACATGCGTCGTGAAGGTTTCGAACTGGCGGTATCCCGTCCGAAAGTTATCTTCCGCGAAATCGATGGCCGTAAACAGGAGCCATTCGAGAACGTTACGCTGGATATCGAAGAGAACAACCAGGGTTCAGTCATGCAAGCCATGGGTGAACGTAAGGGCGATCTGAAAAACATGGATCCGGATGGCAAAGGCCGCGTACGTCTCGACTACGTGATCCCAAGCCGTGGCCTGATCGGCTTCCGTAACGAATTCATGACCATGACTTCCGGTACCGGTCTGCTCTACTCTACCTTCAGCCACTACGATGACATTCGTGCGGGCGAAGTGGGCCAGCGTCAGAACGGCGTACTGATCTCCAACGGTCAGGGTAAAGCAGTTGCGTTTGCACTGTTCAGCCTGCAGGACCGCGGTAAGCTGTTCCTGGGTCACGGTGCAGAAGTCTATGAAGGCCAGATCATCGGTATTCACAGCCGTTCTAACGACCTGACAGTTAACTGCCTGACCGGTAAGAAACTGACCAACATGCGTGCTTCAGGTACTGATGAAGCCACGACGCTGGTTCCGCCAATCAAGATGACCCTTGAGCAGGCGATCGAGTTCATCGATGATGACGAACTGGTAGAAGTTACACCACAGTCAGTGCGTATCCGTAAACGTCACCTGACTGAAAATGACCGTAAACGTGCATCACGTGGTCCTAAAGACGCATAATTGCGCCTTTAACTGATAAAGAGCCCCGCCTGCGGGGCTTTTTTTTTGCCTGAAATTCCTGCCTCTTCAGCCGGGCCAGCGATTATTTGTGGGATATGTCGCGCTTTTTACCTGCCCGCTGCCGTTTACGCTTTTCTCTCCGCGAGTGCCTGTTCAGCCTGCCCTTTTGCCGCTAGAGTGAATACTCCAGGGAACAGAAGGAGACACACCATGCTGTATATCTTTGATTTGGGCAATGTGATTATCGATATCGACTTTAACCGCGTGCTGGGTGTCTGGAGTGACCTTAGTCGTGTGCCGCTGGCCTCGCTGCAAAGCCATTTCCAGATGGATGAGGCGTTTGAACAACACGAACGTGGCGAGATCAGCGATGAAGATTTCGCGCTGGCGCTGTGTGAAAAGCTGGAAATCGCGCTGAGCTATGAACAGTTTGCCGCTGGCTGGCAGGCGGTATTCGTTGACGTGCGTCCGGAAATCCTGGCGCTGATGAACCGGCTGCGGCTGGAGGGCCATCGGGTGGTGATCCTCTCTAACACCAACAAACTGCATTGCGAATTCTGGCCAACACAGTATCCGGACGTGCAGCAGGCAGCCGACAAGCTCTATCTCTCCCAGGAGCTGGGCATGCGTAAACCGGAAGCCCGGATTTATCAGCATGTGCTGGACGCAGAAGGTGTGGCTGCCGATCAGGCGGTATTTTTTGACGATAATCCACAGAATATTGAGGCGGCCCGCGCCCTGGGTATTGAAAGTGTACTGGTTACTGACAGTAAAACGGTACCCAACTGGTTTGCAGGTCAACAGTAATTCATGATGTCACGTAAATTTCGTCCCGGGCTGCATGCGTTCTGGTTGTGGCTCAAACTGTTGTGGAAACGCATTGATGAGGATGGCATGACGACCCAGGCCGGTAATCTGGCTTATGTCTCATTGCTGGCGCTGGTGCCGCTGATTGCGGTGGTGTTTGCCCTGTTTGCGGCGTTTCCGGTCTTCTCTGATATCAGTGTGCAGTTGAAGCACTTTGTCTTTACCAATCTGATGCCGGCTGCAGGTAACACGCTGCAACGCTATCTTGAGCAGTTTGTGGCTAACGTAAACCGGATGACGGCGGTCGGAGCGGTCGGCCTGATTGTTACCGCCTTACTGCTGATGCATTCCGTCGATACCGCGTTAAACACCATCTGGCGCAGCAACAAGAAGCGGCCGATGGTCTATTCCTTTGCGGTCTACTGGATGATCCTGACACTTGGCCCGTTACTGGCCGGTGCCAGTCTGGCGATCAGCTCCTATCTGCTGTCGCTGCGCTGGATTAACGCGACAGGCGTCACCAGCCTGGTCGATCAGATGCTGCGTATTTTCCCGCTCCTGCTGTCGTGGCTCGCCTTCTGGTTGCTCTACAGCATCGTTCCTACCCAGCGAGTGCCGCCGCGCGATGCGCTGATTGGCGCGCTGGTTGCCGGTGCGCTGTTTGAGCTGGGCAAAAAGGGCTTTGCGCTCTATGTTACTATGTTCCCCTCTTATCAGCTGATCTACGGCGTACTGGCCGTGATCCCCATTCTGTTTCTCTGGGTCTACTGGACCTGGTGTATTGTGTTGTTAGGCGCTGAAATCACCGTTGCGTTAGCCGACTATCGGCAGTTAAAGCAGCAACACAAAGAGGAGCAACGCGAGGAAACATGATTGCATTGATTCAACGCGTACAGCGCGCCAGCGTCAGCGTCAATCAGGAAGTGGTCGGTGAAATCGATGCCGGTTTACTGGTTTTGCTGGGCGTGGAAAAGGACGATGACAACGCGCATGCGGAACGTCTCGCAGAACGCGTATTGGGCTATCGCATCTTTAGTGATGAGCAGGGCAAAATGAACCTGAGTGTTCGCCAGGCGGGCGGAAGCTTGCTGGTGGTGTCACAGTTTACGCTGGCCGCAGATACCCAAAAAGGGATGCGTCCCTCCTTTTCGGGTGGCGCCGAGCCCGCTGAAGCCGAGCGGCTGTATGAATATTTCAGCGACTGCTGTCGCAAGCAGGGCATCACCACGGCTAATGGCCGTTTTGCTGCGGATATGCAGGTCTCGCTGGTGAATGATGGTCCTGTGACGTTCTGGTTACAGGTGTGAGAGCGTCAGCTGAGCGGCAGGGAACTGGCCACACATCCGAGCGGGAGAAACATTACATGTATCACCTTCGCGTGCCACAGACGGCGGAAGAGCTGGATATCTATTATCAGTTCCGCTGGGAGATGTTGCGTAAACCTCTGCGTCAGCCGCAGGGGTCGGAACGTGACGCCTGGGATGCGCTGGCGCATCATCAGATGGTGGTTGATGAGCAGGGAAATCCGGTCGCCATCGGCCGTCTCTATATTAATGCCGACAATGAGGCCGCTATCCGCTTCATGGCCGTTCATCCCTCGGTTCAGGGCAAGGGACTGGGTACTCTGGTGGCGATGACGCTGGAATCCGTGGCGCGTCAGGAAGGGGCTAAGCGGGTCACCTGCAGCGCCCGCGAAGATGCTGTCGCTTTCTTCGCTAAACTCGGCTACATCAATCAGGGCGAGATTACCGCGCCGCAGACGACGCCGGTTCGTCACTTTCTGATGATCAAACCGGTCGTCACGCTTGACGATATCCTGCATCGCGCCGACTGGTGCGGTCAGCTGCAACAGGCCTGGTATGATCATATCCCGCTCAGCGAAAAGATGGGCGTCCGTATTCTGCAGTTTACCGGGCAAAAATTTATCACCACCATGCCGGAAGCGGGCAACCAGAATCCACACCAGACGCTGTTCGCTGGCAGCCTGTTTTCGCTGGCAACGCTGACCGGCTGGGGGTTGATCTGGTTGCTGCTGCGCGAGCGTCATCTGGGTGGCACCATTATTCTGGCGGATGCGCACATTCGCTATAGCCACCCCATCAGCGGACGGCCTGGCGCGATTGCCGATCTGGGCTCATTAAGCGGCGATCTCGACCGCCTGGCGCGCGGACGTAAAGCGCGTGTGCAGCTCGAAGTTGAGCTGTTTGGCAATGATGAGTGTGGCGCTGTGTTTGAAGGGGTCTATATCGTCCTGCCCGCCGATCCTGATGGGCCGCTGGAAGAGGGGGGATCCGGCGCGCGTATCAACTAATCATCAGGGCCGCTTCGGCGGCCCTGATCTGTTGTTAACGTACCTCGCCAGCCTGCATGGTCTGCTGCAGTTGCTGACTGTCGGTTGTCACCGACAAACTGCCATTAACCGTCGGGCGCAGCGGCTGATTTGCGGTTAATGCACCGTTCAGCTGCAGCTGCATATTACTGTCACCGGTTAACGGCAACGCGGGCCATCCCCAGTTCTGCAACACATTCACCGGTACAGCACGACCTGTCAGTTGCAGCGTCAGCGGACGGGCTGGCTGCTGGCCTACGGTGGCCGTCCCTTCGAGCAGACCCTTATTACTGAACGCACTCAGCTCCGTAACCTGAATCTGCTGCTGGTCAGCGCTCAGCGCAATCGACGGATGACGCAGGTCGGTGCGATTAAAGGTTGATTCTGCCGCGTTCAGGCTGAGCTTACCCGACCAGATCCCCCACTGGTGCTGCTGCGCCAGCAGCAGGTTTTCACCGGATCCATCCAGTGAGGTCAGCTGGAAGGGAAAAGCCGGATTGATGTCGATAATCAGGTTTCGGTTAGAGGTGAAGCGCGTCACCTCTACGCTATCCAGCCACGCGGGCAGTGTCGCCTGCCAGCGATCGCGCCAGTCCTGCGGCAGAGTGTATTCCAGTCCCGCCACCGCCAGGTTTTTCAGTGTCAGGCGTTTATCGCTACGCGACCAGTCACCGTCAGCCCGAATTACCCCATTTGCCCAGCGTGAACTGAACTGCGTCAGCGCCACGCCCTGCGGTGAGAAGTCCAGGTTAACGATGGGGTCATTTAGTTCGAATCCACCGTTGATAAAATTGCTGGCATTCAGCGCCAGCGAACCATCGTTACTCTGCCAGTCATCACCCTGCCAGTTAACGTTTCTCAGCGTCAGATCCAGATCCGTTACCGCCCAGTCAGGCCCCTGCAGGCGGGCATCGGTCATGTCGAGCCGCGTAATAGCGATCGAGGGGACAACCTGCAGGCTATGCAGGAAATCTTTCAGGCTGCTGGTGGTCTGCAGACGGATGTCGTTCAGTCGCAGCTGATTAATTTTCCAGTTGCCCTGGGCATCGCGCTCACCGTTGCCGGTCATAGAGCCACGCGCCAGGTCGGCACCAATATTGTCAAAGCGCATCCGACCCTGGGAGACACTGCCCTGGATCAGTACGTTTTCACCCGGCACATTATTCAGTGTCATGCTGCCTGCGCTCATCTGGAAGCGGGCATCGCGGCCCAGCATATCAAGGGCAGTGGGTTTCCACGGCAGAATGCCGCCATTAACCTGCTGAGCAAACAGCGGTAACGCGCTGTTGGGGCTGTCGATACGCATATTGTTGAGTTGCAGTCGATCGGCCTGAATCGGTAGCGCGCTGCCTGGCGCCAGATTGGCCAGATTCACTTCTCCGTCGCGCAGCTCAAGGCTGCTGAAATGCAGCGGATCGCTGAACTGAATCAGTGCCAGACCGAGATCGACCCGTTTCGCCACCAGAACTGCAGGCTGTCCATCGTGACCAAAGCTGAAGTCATCCAGAATGATGTGAGAGGGAGAGGAGAAATTGTGTTCAATTTTACTCAGGGAGAGATGCCATTCGGTTTTGTCACTCACCCAACGGCTAAACCAGCCTGCACCCCACTGTGTCTGCAACAGAACATAGATCACGACCAGGGTGAAAAGCAGCAGCAAAAGTAAGGTGAGGAAAAACTTTCCAATAAATTTCATAGCATCCTTCCCGAGTTAAATCCGGTGAGAGGTTGTTATGCCTGAATTACCGTTACAGCTCAACAGCCTGGATGTAAATCCGAATAATTAGCAGGCAGGCCGAAGCCTGCCTCTGGCCTTACTTCTCTGGCGGAAAAATCAGGTTGAGTACGATAGCGGTAATGCCGCCCGCCGCAATACCGGAAGAGAGCAGGGTTTTCAGCCAGTCAGGCGCAAACTGCAGGATCAGCGGCTGCTGGGAAACGCCCAGGCCCACCGCCAGCGACAGCGCAATAATCATGATGGCGCGGCGGTTAAGCGGCTCGCGTGACACAATGCGGACACCCGAGGCTGCGATGGTGCCGAACATCACAATGGTGGCGCCGCCGAGTACCGGTTCAGGGATCATCTGCACCAGCCCGCTGACCGCCGGGAACAGCCCCAGCACAATCAGCATCAGCGCGACAACAAAGCCCACGTAGCGGCTGGCAACACCGGTCAACTGGATTACGCCATTGTTCTGACCGAAGCAGGAGTTCGGGAAAGTATTAAACAGCGCGGAGACAAAGGAGTTGAGGCCATTCGCCAGCACGCCGCCTTTCAGGCGTTTCATATAGAGGGGTCCGCTGACCGGCTGCTCTGACACATCTGAGGTGGCGGTGATATCGCCGATAGTCTCCAGAGAGGTCACCATAAACACCAGCATCAGCGGGATGAGCAGATTCCAGTCGAAGCCCAGCCCGTAATAGAGCGGGGTCGGCACCACGATTAGCGGCTGATCGGTGGGGATGCCGGCGGCAGGCAGCATGCCCATCGCCCAGGCCAGCAGATAGCCCACCGCCATGGCAATGACCAGGGAGGCAACGCGCAGGTAGGGGTTCTTCTGCCGGTTAAGTAGCACGATCACCAGCAGCACAGCCCCTGCCAGCATCAGATTTTTCGGCGCACCAAAAGTATGGTCGTTAATCGCGCTGAAACCGCCTCCAATGGAGGTCAGCCCTACCTGAATCAGCGACAGGCCGATAATCATCACCACGATACCGGAAACCAGCGGCGTAATGATCCGGCGCGCCAGGTGCAATACGCGTGACAGCACCATTTCGGTACAGGAGGCGACCATCAGCGTACCAAACAGCGCCGCCATCATGGTGGGCACGTCAGCGCCGCCATTTTTTAGCGCCATGCCGCCCATAATCAAGGGCGTAACGAAGTTGAAGCTGGTGCCCTGAATTGACAGCAGGCCCGAACCCACCGGCCCCCATGTTTTGATTTGCAGCAGTGATGCCACACCCGATGCAAACAGCGACATGCTGATCACGTGCCGGGTATCCTCTGCGGGCAGCCCTAACGCCTGACAAATCAGAATCGCGGGGGTAATGACCGCGACAAACATCGCCAGCAGATGCTGACCGGCGGCAAACAGCGTTTGTGGCAGGGGAGGACGATCTTCAAGACGATAAATCAGTTCGCTTTGCGTGGCGGAAGGCTGTTCTGGCTGCGGATTAGTGGACATCTTCTGTTCTTCCCAAAAAATAATGTGGCGATTGTAATCATCCGCAGGCTAAAAGCAATCGTTTGCCCGACAGGGATAAAAAAGCCGAATCAGATGGGGATCATTCAGACGTTGGTATAACGGGTGTTCTCTGGCAGCCAGCGTTCAATCAATGCGCTGGCCTGTTCGGGATAGTGCTGGTGGATGTGGCGCGCCACACGCTGAACTTCGGGCACCATCGCCGCATCGCGCAGCAGGTCGGCCACTTTAAATTCGGCATTGCCGGTCTGACGCGTGCCCAGCAGTTCACCCGGCCCGCGAATCTCCAGATCGAACTGGGCAATGACGAAGCCGTCATTGCTGTCGCGTAGCACCTGTAAACGCTTCTGCGCCGTCTTGCTCAGCGGCGCTTTGTAGAGCAGTACACAGTGTGATGCCACGGCACCACGGCCCACACGGCCCCGCAGCTGATGCAGCTGCGCCAGCCCTAACCGCTCCGGGTTTTCGATGATCATCAGGCTGGCATTCGGCACGTCCACGCCGACCTCAATCACAGTCGTCGCCACCAGCAGCTGCAGTTCATTCGCTTTAAACGCCTGCATCACCGCCTGTTTTTCCGCAGGCTTCATCCGGCCATGCACCAGCCCGATGTTTAAGTCGGGCAGCGCCGTTTTCAGGGATTCCCAGCTGGCTTCTGCCGCCTGTGCTTCCAGCAATTCTGACTCTTCAATCAGGGTGCAGACCCAGTAGGCCTGACGCCCTTCGCGGCAGGCATGCTCAACCCGCGCCACAATCTCATCGCGTCGGGTATCGGGGATAGCCACGGTGGTCACCGGTGTACGTCCCGGCGGCAGCTCATCAATGGTGGAGGTATCGAGATCGGCATAAGCGGTCATCGCCAGGGTGCGCGGAATCGGTGTGGCGGTCATGATCAGCTGATGCGGATGGAAGCCCTGCTCCTCACCTTTCTCCCACAGCGCCAGTCGCTGGTGGACGCCGAACCGGTGCTGCTCATCAATAATGACCAGTGCCAGACCGTTGAACTGCACCTGCTCCTGAAACAGAGCATGTGTGCCCACCACCATCGCCACCTGACCGCTGGCTATCGCTTCCTGCTGTGCATGGCGGGCTTTGCCTTTCTGTTTTCCGGCCAGCCAGCCCACTTCAATGCCCAGCGGCGCAAACCACTGGCGGAAGTTACTGGCGTGCTGTTCAGCCAGCAGTTCGGTCGGCGCCATCAGGGCAACCTGCTTACCATGTGCGATAACGTTCAGCGCAGAAAGCGCGGCGACCAGTGTCTTACCCGAGCCGACGTCACCCTGCACCAGCCGCATCATCGGAAAGTCATTTGCCAGATCTTTCTCTATCTCCGCCACCACGCGTTTCTGCGCATTGGTCGGTGAAAAGGGCAGCGCAGCCAGCAGCTGGTCACTAAGGTTGTGCCGGGGAAGCATCGGTAAAGCGTAATAGCGCTGAGCACCGGCGCGTACCGCCAGCATGCTGAGGTTGTGCGCCAGCAGCTCTTCCAGAATCAATCTGCGTTGTGCCGGATGACGACCACTCTCCAGCTCGCTGAGTTTTAGATCGGGTGGGGGACGATGCAGCGTGCGGAGCGCATCTGGCAGGCTGATTAAACCGCCGCTCAGTTCCTGCGGCAGCAGTTCGGCAATCGGGCAGCTCTCCAGCAGCGTCAGTGCCTGATCGGTGAGATTACGCAGCGTGGCCTGCCGAATACCTTCGGTGGTGGGATAAACCGGCGTTAAGGTCTCTTCCAGCGTCACATTGCTCTGTTCGCCCTGGATCCGGTATTCGGGATGGATAATCTCAGCGCCACGCTGACCGCGTTTAATTTCACCATACGCGGTGACGCGCCGGCCCGGCGACAGGTTGTTCTTCATTCCGGCATTGAAATTAAAGAAGCGCATCGTCAGTACACCGCTGCCATCGCTAATCTGGCACACCATCATCCGGCGGCGACCAAAGGTGATGTCCGTATGCAGCACTTCACCTTCTACTGTGGCCCAGATACCGGGCAGCAGATCATCAATGGCATAAAGTTGGGTACGATCTTCGTAGCGTAGCGGGAGATGAAGCAGGAGATCCTGAATGGTATGCAGGTCAATTTTGGCCAGCTTTGCCGCCTGGCTGGCACCGACGCCGGTCAGGGTACTGAGCGGGATGGCATCCAGCAGACGGCCTTTCATCTTCTTTTACCGGTCGATTGCATGGTTGCCCACCAGCTGGGATCGGCGTCGACTTCGCCCTGCGCATTGATGCGCGGATAGGGTAAACCTTTCTGTTTTGCGACCCGCGCCAGCACCGGGAATCCGCCTTCGAACAACAGACGTTGCTGCTCATCTTCGTCCAGCAGGCTGTAGTCGCGCAGGTACAACCCCGCGTTCTGCCGCTGCCGCTGTGCTTCATACAGGATCAGCGCGCAGGCAACCGAGACATTCAGCGACTGCACCATACCCACCATCGGAATCACAATCTGCCGATCGGCCAGCGCCAGCGCTTCTTCGGTGATGCCGGTTTTTTCCTGGCCCATCAGGATGCAGGTCGGAAGGGTATAATCGATCTCACGGAAATCCACGGCATCGGCAGAGAGATGGGTCGCTAAAACCTGCATCTTCTGTTGTTTGAGCTTTTTTACAGCATCGCCGATGGTGGGATGGGTGACCACTTTCACCCAACTGTTGCTTCCGGCAGATGCGGAAGCCTGAGTGCGCATCCGCTGGCTCGGCCAGACGGCATGCACTTCGTGGATGCCGACGGCGTCCGCCGTGCGGATCACTGCGGAAACATTGTGCGGTTTATGCACCTGCTCCATACAGACCGTGAGATCGTGCTGGCGCAGTGCCAGCATCGCCTGAATCCGGGCAAATCGTTGATCGTTCATGCCTAATTACGGTTACGATGGACTTTGATCACATCCGGCATCACGCGAATTTTACGCATGATATTCGCCAGATGGACGCGATCACGTGCGGTCAGGCGGATAAAGGCGCTGTAAACGCGGCCATCACGCTCTTCGGTATTCAGGCTCTGAATATTGGAACCGGCCGTGTTGATTGCCGCCGTCAGGTTAGCCAGTGCGCCCTGATGGTTAAACATGTCGACTTTGATTTCCGCCACGAACTCCTGCTCGGTGACTTTATCCCACTCGACCGGCATGAATTTTTCGGGCTCTTTCTGGTAGCCGCGAATATTCCGACAGGATTCATGATGCACCACCAGCCCTTTGCCGGGACTGACATGGGCAACAATCGGGTCACCGGGAATCGGACGGCAGCATTTGGCGAAGGTAATCAACACGCCATCTGCACCTTTGATCGGCAGTTTACCGCGCTTGCTGTTGCTGCTGATGGCGTTGCTGTCAGCCTGCAACAGGTTCTTTGCCACCACCACGCTCATCGCATTGCCCAGACCGATTTCTGCCAGCAGATCGTCAAGCGAGGTCAGCTTCATACGATCCAGCTCCTGCCTGATATTCTCAGGCGGAATCTCAGCCAGTTTACGGCTGCCGCCCAGCGCATGGCTGAGCAGGCGGCGACCCAGATTGACGGAGTCTTCGCGCTTGAGGTTTTTTAGCAGCTGACGAATTTTTGCGCGGGCTTTGGAGCTGACGACAAAGTTGAGCCAGGCGGCGTTAGGACGGGCGCCAGGCGCGGTGATGATCTCAATCGTCTGACCGCTGGTCAGGGTTTGCGACAGCGGATAAGGCTGGCGGTCAACGCGTGCGCCAACGCAGGCATGGCCGATATCTGTGTGGACCGCATAAGCGAAGTCCACCGGCGTCGCACCGGTTGGCAGTTCAACAATACGGCCTTCAGGTGTAAAGACGTAGATCTCATCGGGAAAGAGATCGGACTTCACGCTTTCAATAAATTCAAACGAACTGCCCGCACTCTGTTGCAGTTCCAGCAGGCTTTGCAGCCAGCGCTGAGCGCGAATCTGTGCGGTGGTGCCACTTTCGCCCGCCTGTTTATAAGCCCAGTGCGCAGCGACCCCCATTTCCGCCATCTGATCCATATCCTCGGTGCGAATCTGTACTTCGACCGGCACGCCGTGCGGACCAATCATTGAGGTATGGAGCGATTGATAGCCGTTCGCTTTGGGGATGGCGATGTAATCTTTGACGCGGCCCGGACGCGGTTTATACAAACTGTGCATCTGGCCCAGAACGCGATAGCAGGTATCCAGATCTTTCACGATGACGCGAAAGGCATAGATATCCATGATCGAGTGAAAACGCTGCTCTTTCAGCGTCATTTTGCGGTAAATCGAGTAAAGATGCTTTTCACGCCCGCTGACGCGGCAGGGAATGCCCGCTTCCTGCAAACGGCCGTCGATCTCAGAAAGAATCTTCTGGATCATCTCTTTACGATTACCGCGCGCGGCTTTCACCACCTCTTTAATGACCCGATAACGGTTCGGATAGAGGGCCTCAAAACCGAGCTCTTCCAGCTCTGTTTTAAGATGATGAATACCCAGGCGGTGCGCCAGCGGACTGTAAATCTCTAACGTTTCCAGCGCGATGCGGCGACGTTTGTCCGGGCGTAATGCGCCGAGAGTGCGCATATTGTGGGTGCGGTCAGCCAGCTTGATGAGAATGACGCGGATATCCTGCACCATCGCCATAATCATCTTGCGGAAGTTCTCTGCCTGCGCTTCTTTCTTGTCGCGGAATTTCAGCTTATCCAGCTTGGAAACGCCTTCGACCAGTTCCGCCACGCTTTTACCGAACAGTTGTTCCATGTCCTGGTAAGTGGCAGGCGTATCTTCGATCACGTCATGCAGCAGCGCGGCCATGAGAGTTTCATGGTCGAGCTTCATTTCCGCCAGAATACAGGCCACGGCAACCGGATGGGTGATATAAGGCTCACCGCTGGAGCGTGTCTGTCCCTCGTGGGCATCACGTGCGACAAGGTAGGCTTGCTGGAGGCGCTTGATCTGCTCCTCTGGCAAGTATTTTTCAATCAGTTGATTGAGACTTTCAAACAGATACAAGGGCGACCTGCAGGTGGCTGTTAACGACGACCTTCAGCGATAGCGGTAACGGCCTGTAACTCAGCGGCTTCCTGCTCTTGCTGTTCCTGACGATCACGCACATCTAAAATCTGATTGGTGACCAAACCTTCTTCGATTTCGCGCAGGGCGATAACGGTAGGTTTATCGTTCTCTTCCGGAACCAGTGGATCTTTGCCGCCTACCTGCATCTGACGTGCACGACGTGCAGCGACCAACACCAGGTCAAAACGATTACCAACTTTTTCTACTGCGTCCTGAACGGTTACGCGTGCCATAGGTGTGCTACTCCACAGATGAAGAAATGACTGCGCATCATACTGAAACTGTATTCAGACTGCCAACAGTTTGCTGATTAAAGCATCGTGACGCGCCTTCTGACGCGCCATACGCAGACGTTCTGCGCGAATAATGGTTTTCAGATCGGACAGCGCCAGATCGAAATCATCATTCACAATTAAATAGTCATACTCGGCGTAGTGGCTCATTTCCGCTACCGCCTGAGCCATGCGACGCGTGATCACCTCTTCGCTGTCCTGGCCACGACCGCGCAGACGGCGATCGAGCTCTTCTTTCGAAGGCGGTAAAACAAAGATGCTGCGTGCGCCAGGCATTTTGGTGCGAATTTGCTGCGCACCCTGCCAGTCGATGTCGAGAAACACGTCAACGCCGGTTGCCAGCACCTGCTCAATAGCATGGCGCGAGGTACCGTAATAGTTGTCGAAAACTTTGGCATGTTCGAGGAAAGCTTCTTCCGCGATCATCTGCTCAAATTCATGCTTCTCAACAAAAAAGTAATGTTCGCCATGGGTTTCACCCGGACGCATACCGCGCGTCGTGTGCGAAACAGAGACCTGCGTATCATACAACGGCTGGGTCTTTAACAGCGCCTGAATCAGGCTGGATTTACCTGCGCCGCTGGGAGCAGAAACAATATAGAGCGTGCCTTGAGCCATGGTTTTCTTGAATTGATTAAAAGCGGAGTCGATTTCCTGCACAGTATACACAGCTTCCCGCCGCCACGCAGCGTTTGCGCAGCGGCAACACCCAACTTTTGCGCATCTTCGCGCAAATCTCTGTCGGACGACTGTAATTATCCCCTGATTGCGACGGCATTCCTTCCATAGCTGAACATCACCTCTGGCTGACGCTGAAGCACTGGTATTGAATGCTGCAAAACGTCAGGAGAGAGATCATGAAAGGATTCGGCTGGCCGCTGTTTGCGGCTGCTCTGTGGATCGTCCTATGGCCTGCGCATAGCGCCCTTTGTCCGGTCTGGACTCCCACCCGGGCGACAGAAGAGATCCGTCGTCTGCAACAGCAGCTGCAGCACTGGGATGATGCTTACTATCGTCAGGGGCAGAGTCCGGTGGCTGATGCAGATTATGACAGTCTGCAGCAGCGACTGAATCACTGGCAACACTGCTTTAACCTTCCGCAGCCCGCTTACGCACCGCAACTGCCGGGTGAGGGTGAGCACCTGCATCCGGTCGCCCACACGGGCGTAAAAAAGATGCGCGACAAGCTGGCCCTGGCTTACTGGATGCAGGGGCGGCACGATCTCTGGGTGCAGCCGAAAGTGGATGGCATTGCCGTTTCCCTGGTTTATCGCCACGGCAGACTGGTTTCACTGTTGAGTCGTGGTGATGGATTACGCGGTGAAGAGTGGCTGGCTAAAGCCGCCTGGATCCCTGCGATTCCGCTGCAGATCGAGACCGGACTTGAAGAGGTTGTGCTGCAGGGTGAGCTGTTTCTGTCGATGACCGGTCATCAGCAGGCGGTTGATGGCGGCAGGAATGCGCGCTCACAGGTCGCTGGCGCCATGATGAGCAAGCAGCGGGTTCCTCTGCTGGACTCGCTCGATATTTTTATCTGGGCCTGGCCAGATGGCCCCGCCACGATGAGGGAACGCCTTCAGCAACTCAGCCGATGGGGACTGGGCGTTGCCGCAAAATGGAGCCACAGCGTTAAAGACGAAGAGGAGGTTGCAGCGTGGCGGGAGCGCTGGTTTCATGCTGCGCTACCCTTTGTCACTGACGGTGTCGTCGTTCATCAGAGCCTGCGACCTGCGGGCAAAAACTGGCTGCCTGGAGAGGGAACATGGGCCGTTGCCTGGAAATATCAGCCTCCGGAAGTCAGCGCTGAAGTGCTCTCCGTCGATTTTCCAGTCGGCCGAACCGGGAAGATAGCCGCGGTACTTAATCTGCAGCCGGTACAGCTGGATGATAAGACGGTCAGGCGGGTCAATGTTGGATCGCTGCGTCGCTGGCAGGAGAGCGATATCGTGGCGGGAGATGTCATCACACTGAGTCTGGCAGGCCAGGGCATTCCCCGGCTGGAGCGGGTGATCTGGCGCGTGGCAGAGCGGCACTATCCTCAGCCTCCCGACGCGTCGCGCTACACGCCGCTGAGTTGTTACACCTTCAGCGCTGAATGCCAGAAGCAGCTACTGGCAAAATTACGCTGGCTCAGTCAGAAAACGGTGCTGAATATTCCTGGCGTTGAGCGCAGCACCTGGCTGCACTTACTGGAAACCGGCAGTATGACGCACCTGTTCGGCTGGCTGACGTTAACACCGGAACAGATCGCCGCCGCAACGGGCCTCTCTCGGGAGCGGGCGGGTCAGCTCTGGCACCGTTTTAATCTCACCCGTCAGCAGCCGCTTCGTCGCTGGGTGGATGCCTTAGGTGTTTCACTGCCGCGGAAGGCCCTCAATGCGCTGCCCGATCAGCAGTGGGAGAGCTTAACGCAGCGGGATGTCAGGGACTGGCAAGCTTTACCGGGTGTCGGTGCGGCGCTGGCAAAGCGCCTGGTTGCGCAGTTCCATGATGCCCGCCTGCAGGCGCTGATCGCTTTTCTGAGACAGCAGGGAATTCCCGCATCCTCAATGCTCGGGATGGGGATAGTTGAAAATCGGCAAACCAAGACGGAAGCGCAGCGCCAGTAAACGCGCGAAGAATCCGAACAGCAGGGTAATGATAATCACCGCTTCATGCGCCAGTGTGGTTTTCAGCAGCAGGATATACATCCAGCCAGAGGCGAAAGCGATACCGGCGTAGAGTTCCTTCTGAAACACCAGCGGAATGCGATTACAGAACATGTCACGCAGTACGCCGCCAAAGACGCCGGTAATGACCGCACTTATCGCGGCAATAATCATGGCGTGTCCTGAATCGAGCGCAACCTGCGCGCCGATAATAGAAAAGACCACCAGTCCTAACGCATCGAGCACCAGAAACACTTTGCGCAGATGCGTCATCAGGGGGGCCAGGAAAGTGGTCACTACCGCCGCCGCTGCAACAATCATGATGTATTCGGGATGTTTCACCCAGCCCAGCGGATAGTGACCCAGCAGGATGTCGCGCACCGAACCGCCACCAATGGCGGTCACGGACGCGATAATGATGACACCGAACAGATCCATTTTGCGACGTCCCGCCGCCAGCGCACCCGTCATGGCTTCAGCAGTAATACCAATAATGTAGAGAACGGTCAGTAACATAGCAGACTCCAGTAAGACGGCGGCAAGACTACGGCATTGCTTGAGAGACGGCGCCGAAGATTTTCTGGCGATCGGCGTCCGGGATGAGCGCAGTTTATACCAGCCAGCGCTGGCGTCATCATAGAAAGACTTTTTTGCGAAGGGACTGCGGCAGGTGATTGAAAAAGTTGAAAGGAAACAACGTACAGAGGGTTTGCGCGTTCCGGCGCGGGGTTTTCCGACCCAGGGCGGGCGGTGAACTGACGACGATCGCCAGATAGCCGCTGGTCGAAAACCAGTTTATACAGGAGATAAAAAAGGGCTGGATGCTGCGGGAAAAGAATCGATCAGGTAAATATTGCGACAGACTAAATAAAAAGAAAAGGCGTGCTGGTTAACAGCACGCCAACGCATCGTTTCGGATGCTCAGAGCCCACCATACAGACTTATTTTATTATTTGTTTCTTGCACGAATTTTAGAAAATGCATTCAGGCTAAAACGGTATTCCGGCTGGAACCATGAACGACCGTAGTAGCAATAAATCAGCATACGAATGGATGCCATCGCCAGGTAACCCCAGATCGCACACAATACTGAAGGGGTCAGCCATACGGTAAATAAGGTGACGGCAAGCCCGGCTAATACCGAGGAGGTTTCAGCAAAAGCGATACGGGTATATTGTTTTTCGCGCTGTAATATCGCACGGTAATGCTGACCCTGTGGGATGATAATAAACACCACTGAGACCATCTGCAGCATTAATGCCAGTTCAGGCTGATCAAAAAGGCTGGTCAGCAGATGGCTGCCAGTAAATAACAGACCAAACACCGCGACCCCCATCAACATATTACCCCAGTAGATCGTGGAGAGGTCATTGATAGAGAGAATCGAGCGGCGGATCAGCGTATTTGAGAAGCCCCGATCGGCCAGAGTATCGATAGCCAGTAAAGCTATCACGGCGATCGCCAGCAGATTGAGCTCATTCGCCTGCAGAATCTGCGCCAGCAACGAGAGTTGTAATACGCCAATGCCAATAATTTTGATTGAAGAGAGCAGAGACCATTTTGCGCCATTCAGACTGCTTTCACGTATTGCCATAATATACTCGTTAGAGTCCATCGACTCTGTGAGAATTAAATAGTTGTGTAACGGCAAGGAGAGGTTGCTGTAACACCGTTTGTTAGTGCAATTTTTCCGGCCGAAGTCCTGAAAACGCTTTACAGGCTTGCCATGTTATTATGGATTCAATCAAATGATGCCTGGATAAAAAAGATATCCCTGGTAAAATCGCTGTTTCGTGTCATGGCGGAATTCCCTTCAGCGAATAAGAATTCCGCCAGATCACGAATAAATCCTGTTGTAGTTTTATATTCTCCTGCCAGCATCCTTGCGGCAATCTCAACGCATTCTTTTTCTGATAACAAAGGATACGTTGAGCGGTCCATGACTTTTTTCCTGCTTTATCATTATGGGTATTGCTGTGTGTGGAATGATTTATACATTGTTTTATTTAATTTAACACCATAAGAAAAGTCTGATTACGTGACCACAGAAATAAATGGTTTCACTTTATGCATGATAAATATTAAATCCTCAGCAGATTGCTAATAAACGATTGTTAATGATTAATGTATGGGTCAGTTAGAAATTGTTTGTGCGGCAAACCAGGAGGCCCGAAATCAGAGGGGGTCGCCTGCCTTTCAGAGGATTTTGCCAGGATTTTTCCTGGCAGCGATGCTTAAGCAGGGTTGGTGATAAATGCGTAAGGATGATGAGTAATCAGATAAGCGCTTTATGCTTTATCGTCGAAAGTTTTTCTATTTTTTTTCATTAACGGCCAGTGATAAATGCAGAGAAAAAGGCGCGCTAAGTCATTGATTTATTGTGTAAGAAGCTGGTTGAGTTTCTCAAGATCGTTGCTAACCCATTCAATATCCTGCTTAAATTTCTCATCTGAAGTAAATGGCTGGCGATAAACCGTTACCATCACCTCGGCGCCCTGTTCGTTTGCTATCACGCGCATCGGTACGTAGATCTCCTTTCCCGAGCCGCTATCAATCCAGTGATCCATTACCCCAAACGGATTATGTGGCGAGAACCGGATCTTCACATTGCCCTGGGGGCCTTTAGCACGCCAGCGATTGCCATCGGGTTCTAACGCACTGTGCGTCAGCCCGGAAGCCCACTTTGGGAAAAACTCTGGCTTCCAGATGGTTTCATAAAGATCTAACCAGTGACGTGGAATCGTCAGGCTCAGAGTGCGAGAGGAGAGCATGTAACCTCCGGTGAATAAGCTAAAAAGGCATTAAAGCATGTGGTCAGGCTTGTTAAAACGTTGTAACAGCAGAAGTGTGGTGTTGAAAGGGTTTCGTACAAATGGCAGACAACGGATGATGCTGTCTGCCACTGACTCAGATGAAATTGCCGCGCGCAGAAACCACATGATCTTCGCTATGGCCGTTAGCGTGCCGCAGAACAAAGCCGTCCGACTGCGCCATCACGGCACAACTGTGATTAGGGAAAATACGCAGCAGCGTGCCGACTTCAGGGCGGCGATCCTGATAAAGCAGAAAACCGTGCTCCTCAGATAATTTTGTCACTTCATAAGTCTGACCCGCTTCGTCGGCTGCCACACCAAAGCCGCTGGCATTGGTGCCGTGTGGCCCTTTATCCGAACTCAGCATTTTTGACCCGGCATCCACAATCGCGAAATGATCGTTCACCGCCACGACACGGGTAATGACGCTCATTGCCAGCTGATCGACGTGACTTAATCCGAGACGGCAGGCGGTAAGGTCCAGTAGTGCATAGTTTCCTGGCCGGATTTCATTAATGCAGGGTGCAATCTCTGCTGCCAGCGCCGTAGGCGTTGAACCTACAGAGAGAGGGCAGTCGGTAAAACCAGCCGCCTGCAGTTTTGCCTGTACTCGCTGCATCAATGCCGTTTCCTGCCGGGCGACATCCGCAATGGCCGCGGCATTCCCGGCACCATAAGCGTGGCCAGCATGTGACACTAATCCGGCAAAGCGTAACCCTTTGTCCTGCAGCGCCTGAGCAATCAGCACCGCTTCATCTGTATCAGGATTGACACCTATCCGATGTAATCCAACATCAACCTTAATCGCTACCGCCAGGTCGCATTCCGGTTGCTGCTGGCAGGCATCAGCAATAGCCGCCACGCCCTGCAGTCTGTCCGCAATCAGGGTGAGCTTTGCCTGATGAAGCACGGCGTGGCGCAGCAATTCAGCCACGCTTTGCGGTTGCACAATCGGGTAGGCTAATAGCAGATCACGAACACCGCCCTGAATAAAGCTGATGCCTTCGCTGGGCTTAGAGACGGTAACACCCTGTGCACCGGACGCGATCTGACGCTGCGCAATCCAGACGCTTTTATGCGTTTTGATATGGGGTCGCAACGCGACGCCTGCCGCACTGGCTTTGCGCTGCATATGCTGCAGGTTCTGCTCCAGGCGCTCTGCATCCACTTCAATATAGGGCGTAAGGCGATCATCAATCAGCGGACGCTGCCACTGCTGTGTATCGTTGATATCCATAAGATTGTCCGGCACTGACGAGGTAAGGGGATTCATCATTCCTTAATTATCTCTTTGATACCAGCCTGCCGGAAGCAGACAGGTGTGCTGAACAGCAGAAACTGCAGGGGTAGCTATAACGGCAGAGGCAGTATGAGAGCACAGCAAACGGGGATGAGAGAGTGGACGTAAAGCAGATGTCGTTCAGCGGATTAAAACAACAAAGCAGGCACGAGGCCTGCTTTATCAGTTAACTCAGACGTAGAGCGACTTTTCACCCGGTGGCCGGGTTTTGAAGCGACGATGCAGCCAAAGATACTGTTCGGGTGCGCGAAGGATCTGATTTTCGATCACTTTGTTCATATAAGCAGCAGCAGCAGCCTCGTCCGTATGAGGATAATTTTCCAGCATCGGTTCGATGATCAAATGGTAGCCATCATTTCCTGGATTACGAATCAGCATAATTGGCACCATCGCTGGCTTCGCCAGACGCGACAGAACAAAAGTCCCGTTAGTCGTGGCGGCTTTTTCCACCGCAAACAGCGGCGCAAAGGTGCTGCCTTTAGGGCCGTAATCCTGGTCAGGCGCAAACCAGACCGATTCACCCTGTTTCAGGGCATTAACCATACCGCGTAGATCACGACGGTCGATCATCGCTTTATTTGAGCGCATCCGGCCTTTAGTCTGCACATACTCCATCGCCTGGTTATTGTGTGGGCGATACATCGCCATCATTGGCTGACAGAGTCCGCTGATGCGGCCGCCCAGCTCCAGTGACATGAAATGTACACCAATCAGCATCACGCCTCGCTTTTCTTTCTGCGCGGCATGCAGGTTTTCCATTCCCGACACTTTAAACAGACGTCTTACCGCACGGTCAGACCAGAACCAGGCAATACCGGTTTCAGCCAGCGCCATCCCAAGCGACGCGAAATTGCCGGCAATCATATGTTCTGTTTTTTCTTCGCTGATGCCCGGAAAGCAGAGTTCGATGTTACGACGGGTAATACGCTCGCGGCGCTGCAGGAAATGGCGAGAGATTTTGCCGGCACCGGCACCGAGACGCATAAGAACAGGATAGGGGAGCTGGACCAGCAGCCAGAGTACGCCAAGGCCAAACCAGGTAAACCAATAACGCGGATGCAGCAGCGAACTGCTAAATTTTCCGGTGTTTTTCATTAACAACCTTCATGGGATAGAGGGATGCATCGCACAAAGAGCACTTCCATGAGTCTTAAGGCGGTACAGCTGTACTGATTTCGACCAACATTTTATCAAAAAGTGCCTTCAAATAAAGGTAAAGTCAGGAGTCGACAGGATTGACCTGTTTCATGGATATGCAGCAAAACCGGCTATAAAAATACATTAATCCGATAAAATTATTATTTTTCAACTAGTTAATCTTGGTCTGGGAGAAGCTTTAATTGTAAGCGAGGCCGTTTCAGGAACAGTCTGGAAATGATTATTTATTTATCTTTACCTGATTCTGATGCTGGCCGCGCTGAAAAAGCGATCAATTCGCGGAAGGAGCTAACTCTTTAAGTGCTGACAGCGCCTGAGAGGGGAACAAAGCGCCACTGCGAGCGCTTTGGTGAGTGGATATTACCCGATATTCTGAATCCAAATGGTAACTTTAATTAAAACCTATAAAAATTAATGGTTTACTTTGATTTTTATGACGGTTTACTATTCTGCCCATCAATCCACTATCCAATGAGCATAGCTACAAGCTCATCAGCTTACTGGCTTGATGGTTGTCGTAAATCTTTCACCTTTGACCAGTTCACCAGAAGGTTTTCGATAGTAAGACTCGCCATCAAGACGGTAGTAAGTGTAACCATCCTTTGTCTTAGTGATTTCCATGATCCAGGTTGACTTGTCTATACAATTTTCTTCTGTTTTCATGTCGTCGAAGCATAATAAGTAATCAGTATCATGGTCTGGAAAAACACCTGAGTTCCTGGGAGCGCGCTTTTGATACTTCCCATCAAACTTCCAGATTGAAACATTGTAAGTTTCAGGGGAAGAGATGGTTTTAACTCCATTATTATCCCACCACTCGATTTTATCGCTATCAGTGAAAGGGATATTTTTAACTAATAATTCTTTATTAGCTTCAGAACCATGAATTGCAAGCACCTTTGGAGAACTAAAGAAGCTTACGTAAAACAATAGTAACAATGCCAATGCCACAATAAAAATAATAATCTTTTTAATTCGCATTAGTTTCTCCTGCTATTTATTTCAAACTCAGCTTTCATATTGGTTAAAAAAGGCTTAAAAGCAAAATATTCCCATCTTTGAAGGATAAACCATATACGAAAGGCTCTGATAAAATGAAATTTAGGATTCTGGATGTCAGTTTTATCGAGACCGAAATGATCTTGCCCTGTAAAAGTTATTTTTGCGATATAACCATTATCAGTTATATCGAGCTGGTTTATCAGTATGTTTGTAGCATGAATATCATGTATCGACATACCTAATCCATTGAAACTGTCAGCCCAACGGTTAAACTTAGGAAGTATAGAATTGCCTATAGCTTGTGTTATTAAATCTTTATCTGTAACTGATAAGCTTTTTTGTCCATCAACAATAATTTTATCTAATGAAGATTTGATTACTGTAAGTGGTGAGAGTGGCGATGTTTGACCATCTAATATTAGCGTCTTATATGCACTATCAAGAAAGGGACTGGAATAGCTTTTTCCGTTACCGTGATAAAGATGCTTTACGAGATTGTTGAATATTTGATGTTGCCCAAGGTAATATGCAGGCATAGAAAGGCGAAGAAACTCATTGAAAAGAAGTTCAGCCATTTCCGTTCTGGATTTTCGACGGGTATCCTGGAAGGCGTTAAATATTGATACTTCCTTTCCAGTCCAGGGATCGACGACATTTGAAACATCATCCAGGCCTAAATTACTTCTCAGGTGTTTTTCAGTAAAATCTCCACACTTCATATCATCAGTGCTGTAATCGTTAAACTTGTGCTTCGTTTGAAAAATGGTGGCAGGAAACTTCAATGCTGGCATGATGACATCCTTGTGATATTAATGTTTCATCCTGAAAAAATCATGTAATTAATCGAATGCTAAATTATTTTAATATCGACATATCTGTAAAATCCAATGCTTCTTTGTTACAGCCCTGTTCATATAACTACCAGTCGCAGGTATTAAGCAGACTGATGTAATACTAAACGGCATGGTCGGAAAAGTGAAGGCGTGTAAGTCCCACCTTTTATTATGACCAATGACTATCCCTGACCTCACAGGAAAAAATGTTACCCATATAACTGACCTGTTAAACCTGACTCAGGACTACACCATTCTGACTATTCATTTATAGCTGGTTAAGCAGACGAGTTCCCCACTTTACTCCCAAAACCAGTGAACTTTGACAGGGGAATATGGGCATCATGGAAAAGTAAAAAAGCCCATTTAACATGGGCTTGTGGGATGTTCTGTGCAGGTGTGAAAACTTACTCGATATTCTGAATCTGCTCGCGCATCTGCTCAATCAGCACCTTCAGTTCAATGGCTGACGTGGTGATTTCGGCGTTGATCGACTTCGAAGCCAGCGTGTTCGACTCACGATTGAACTCCTGCATCATAAAGTCGAGACGGCGGCCAACTGCTTCTTTCTTTTTCAGGATGTTGTAAGTCTCTTTAACGTGCGCATCCAGACGATCCAGCTCTTCAGAAACGTCAACACGCTGCGCCATCATCACCAGTTCCTGCTCAAGGCGATTGTTTTCCAGCTGGACTTCAGCATCTTCCAGTTTGGCGACCAGCCGCTCACGCTGCCATTTGATCACCTCAGGCATCTGCGCACGCACTTTGCTGACTTCCTGCGAGACGCCTTCCAGACGCTGCTCAATCATCGCTTTCAGGGCGGTACCTTCGCTTTCGCGTGCCGCAATAAAGTCATCAAGCGCACCATCCAGTGCCTGCAACAACTGGGTGTTGATGGCATCCAGATCCTGTTCCTGCGCAGACATCACACCCGGCCAGCGCAGAATATCCAGCGGATTAATCGCGCCTTCGTCGCTCTGCATTTTTACCCAGTTGGCAGCCTGCACCAGCTGTTTCGCCAGCGTTTCGTTGAGCATCAGTTCGCCCTGTGCGCTGGGATCGGCATCATAACGGAGGTTGCACTCAATTTTACCGCGCGTCAGACGCTGGCGAATGCGCTCGCGGATAACCGGCTCCAGCCCACGAAACTGTTCCGGCAGGCGGATGTAGGTTTCCAGATAACGCTGGTTCACGGAACGCAGCTCCCAGGCGGCGCTGCCCCATTCGCCTTTGGCTTCGCTGCGGGCATAAGCGGTCATACTGCGGATCATAAGCGGTACTCAATTTGCGGATAGATGGGTGAAGTATAGCGAGGCGAGCCACGGCATAACAGGCATAAGCGTCGCACAGGAAAATAACGAACCATTTCCGCTTTCAGCGACAGCCACTTATGATGACCATTGACCCTTTGTGAGGATGACTGATCTATGTCTCGCGTTATTGCCCTTCCTGTTGTGATGGCTCTGCTGCTGGCAGGTTGCCAGGCACGCCACTCGCCGCCCACTAAACCGCAACCTATCTGTGCGGGTGGCGACATGATGATGCAGACCACGTTGTGGTTTGGACTGAGCAAGCCTGATGGCGGCAGGGTGAGTTCACTCGACTGGATGAACTTCGTGGATAATGAGGTCACGCCACGGTTTAAAGCGGGCCTGTCGGTCTATGATGCCAAAGGGCAATGGCTGGGCGAGAACGGTCAGCTGGCACGGGAGAACAGTAAGGCGTTGATGCTGATCCACGGGATCGACCCCGCCACCAACGTTGATATTGAGGCGTTACGCAGCCTCTATAAAAAACGGTTTGGTCAGGAGTCGGTTATGCGGGTGGATGCACCCGTCTGCGTCGGATTCTAAGGCGAAAGCGGGCGGCAGAATTGCCGCCCGTTGAATAATCAGATAAACAGACCGGCAAAGGCTGCGGAGAGCAGACTGACCAGCGTGGAGCCATAGACCAGCTTCCAGCCAAAACGGGAAACCACATTTCCCTGTTTCTCATTCAGTCCTTTTATTGCGCCTGCCACAATGCCGATAGAGGCAAAGTTAGCGAACGAGACCAGGAACACCGACAGAATACCCAGCCCACGCGCACTCATGCCCGCCGCGACTTTCTGCAGTTCAATCATCGCCACAAACTCATTCGCCACCAGTTTGGTTGCCATGATGCTGGCCGCCTGCAGGGCATCGGCTTTGGGAATGCCAATCAGCCAGGCCAGAGGATAGAACAGGTAGCCGAGCAGTTGCTGGAAGCTGTAGCCGAACACCGCCGCAAACAGCGCGTTGACGGCAGCAATCAGCGCAATAAAGCCAATCAGCATGGCCAGAATAATCATCGCGACTTTGAAGCCTGCCAGGATGTATTCGCCCAGCATCTCAAAGAAGCTCTGCTCTTCATGCAGTTTATCCAGCGCGATAGGCTGCTCATCCTGGCTTTTCATCGGGTTGATGATCGACAGGATAATAAAGGTGCTGAACATGTTAAGCAGCAGTGCCGCAACCACATACTTCGGTTCGATCATCGACATATAAGCACCGACAATCGACAGCGAAACGGTAGACATCGCGGTCGCTGCCATGGTGTAGAGCCGGCGCGGCGGGATATCACCCAGAATCCCTTTATAAGCGATGAAGTTTTCCGACTGCCCAAGAATCAGCGTGCTGACGGCGTTGAACGACTCCAGCTTGCCCATGCCGTTAATCTTCGACAGCAGCGTCCCGAAAATACGGATCAGCAGCGGCAGGATGCGCCAGTGCTGCAATATGCCGATCAGTGCCGAAATAAAGACAATCGGGCAGAGCACGCCAAGGAAGATAAATGCCAGCCCCTGTTTGCTCATTCCGCCAAACACGAACTCCGTGCCTTGTGCGGCAAAACCCAGCAGCGTCTCAAAGAAACCGGCGAACGAACCGACCAGCGCCAGACCTCCGGCAGAGTGAAGGAAGAACCAACCCAGCGCGGCTTCCACCACAATCAGTTGAATAATAAAGCGCAGGCGAATCTGTTTACGGTCATGACTGACCAGCAGCGCAAGGGCGAAGATCACCACCAGCGCCAGCAGGAAATGAAGAATGGCGGCCATATGTCTTTTTTATCAGAGAGAAAGGAACGCGCATTTAGCCACAGCTGGCGGGGAATTTCATCTGATGCCTGCGTCAGACCAGCGTAAGAGACAGCGGACAAGGAAGTCCGTATAATGCGCAGCCAATCATTAGCAAGCCGGAGAATACCCATGCGTCCAGCAGGCCGTAGCGCACAACAGGTGCGTCCAGTCACATTGACCCGCAATTACACCAAACACGCAGAGGGTTCCGTTCTGGTGGAATTCGGCGAAACGAAAGTGCTTTGCACTGCCTCGGTAGACGAAGGGGTTCCGCGTTTCCTCAAAGGCCAGGGCCAGGGTTGGGTAACGGCCGAATATGGCATGCTGCCGCGTTCGACCCACAGCCGTATGGCGCGTGAAGCTGCAAAAGGCAAGCAGGGCGGACGTACGCTGGAGATTCAGCGTCTGATCGCCCGTTCACTGCGCGCCGCGGTTGATCTTAAAGCGCTGGGTGAATTTACCATTACGCTCGACTGTGACGTAATTCAGGCTGATGGCGGCACTCGCACCGCATCAATCACCGGAGCCTGCGTGGCGCTGGCTGATGCGCTGAACAAGCTGGTGGCCAGCGGCAAACTGAAAGCGAACCCGATGAAGGGCATGGTCGCGGCGATTTCAGTGGGCATCGTCAAAGGCGAAGCGCTGTGCGATCTGGAGTATGTTGAAGACTCAGCCGCAGAAACCGACATGAACGTCGTGATGCTGGAAGATGGCCGCATGATCGAGGTGCAGGGCACTGCCGAAGGCGAACCGTTCAGCCATGAAGAGTTGTTAACGCTACTGGCGCTGGCTCGGGGCGGAATTGAGGAATTAATTCAGGCGCAGAAAGCAGCGCTGGAAAATTGATGTAACAGGCGACCTCAGAGTCGCCTTTTCTTTATTTGAGGAGTGAGAAATGAAAGCCTGGCAGCGTCAGTTTATTGAATTTGCCCTGAACAAGCAGGTGCTGAAGTTCGGTGAGTTCACTTTGAAGTCCGGGCGTAAAAGCCCCTATTTCTTTAATGCTGGTCTGTTTAACAGCGGACGGGATTTAGCGCTGCTGGGACGCTTCTACGCGCAGGCGCTGGTGGATGGCGCTGTTGATTTTGATCTGCTGTTCGGCCCGGCCTATAAAGGCATTCCGATTGCCACCACCACGGCGGTGGCGCTGGCGGATCATCATGACCGCGATGTGCCTTACTGCTTTAACCGTAAAGAAGCGAAAGATCACGGCGAAGGTGGCCTGCTGGTTGGCAGTTCGCTGCAGGGCAAAGTGATGCTGGTGGACGATGTGATCACCGCAGGCACCGCGATTCGTGAGTCGATGGATATTATCGGTGCGCACAACGCCACTCTGGCAGGCGTGCTGGTCTCGCTTGATCGTCAGGAGCGTGGACGCGGAGAAATGTCGGCGATTCAGGAAGTGGAACGTGATTACGGCTGCAAAGTGACCGCAATTATTACGCTGGCAGACCTGATTGCCTGGCTGGAAGAGAAGCCTGAGATGGCCGATCATCTGGCTCAGGTACGTGCCTATCAGAAAGCGTACGGGATTTAACAGAGGCGGGCGCAATGCCCGCCTTCTTTTACGCTTTACGCCAGCTGCGCGGCAATCAGCGGCCAGCGAGCCTCAAAGTCTGCGGTAGGACTGAAACGAAACTCAGAACGGACATACCGTGACAGTAAACCCTCACAGAAAGCCAGCAACTGACTTGCCAGCAGCGCCTCATCAGCCTGAAAGGCTTCGCCCTCGCGCATTTTCCGTTCCCGCATCACCTGCCGCAGCTGCACTTCAATCCGCTCAAACAGCTGATTGATGCGTCCCTGCAGTCGGTCCTGCTCAAACATCAATGCATGGCCGGTCAGAATGCGCGTCAGTCCCGGATTACGCTCACCAAATCCCAGAATCAGTTGCACGATCAGACGCAGACGCGTCATGGTCTCTTTTTCATCCTTGAGGATCAGATTGATGCGGGTAATCAGACTGTCTTCGATAAACTCAATCAGGCTATCGAACATTCGTGTTTTACTCGGGAAGTGACGATACAGCGCCGCTTCGGAAACGCCCACCGTGGCTGCCAGTTTGGCTGTGGTAATGCGCTGACTGCCATCACCCGACTCCAGCATCTGCGCCAGCGCCTGCAAAATCTCTTCGCGACGATTCCGCTTCGCGACTTTTTTTTCTGCCATGACCTTAAAGACCCCTGAAATTCACCTAAAAACAGGCAACACCTACGCATCTGCCACAGGAACGCGTCCTGTGGCGATGAGGAAAAAATAACGGGCGTAAGTGAAAGTCGGTAATGCGGGTTACTGGCGACCGGAGTGGCCGAAGCCGCCTTCGCCGCGCAGGCTGGCGTCGAAATCTTCGACCAGGTTAAATTCCGCCTGCACCACCGGTACAAAGACCAGTTGTGCCATGCGATCGCCGGGCTGCAGCGAGAAGCTTTCCTGGCCGCGATTCCAGACCGAGACCATCAGCTGTCCCTGATAGTCGGAGTCAATCAGACCCACCAGGTTGCCCAGCACGATGCCATGTTTATGGCCAAGGCCTGAGCGCGGCAGGATCACAGCGGCCAGATCGGGGTCGGCAATATGAATTGCCAGGCCGGTCGGAACCAGCGTTGTGGTGCCTGGTGCGATGTCGAGAACATCATCAATGCAGGCGCGTAAATCTAACCCAGCGGAACCTGAAGTCGCATAGGTCGGCAGTGGAAACTCTTTGCCGACGCGCGGATCCAGGATTTTAACGTCTATTTTTTTCATCATAACGGCTGACAATCTCGTCTATTAATTGTTGGCCAAGGAGAGACTTATCGCTGAGCGGTAAGCGTTTTTCTCCATCCTGCCAAAAAAGGTGAAGAGCATTGGTGTCGCTATTAAACCCCTGTCCGGCTTTAGCGACGTCGTTAGCGCAGATCAGATCCAGATTCTTGCGCACCCGTTTTTGCCGGGCGTATTCTTCCACATTCTGTGTTTCAGCAGCAAATCCAACGACGAATGGCCGGTTTTCCTGAAGTGCAGCGACGCCGGCAACAATATCGGGATTCTTTACCAGGTTCAGCGTGACGTTATCATCGCCGCCCTGTTTCTTGATTTTATCGGCCGCAATATCGGCTGCCCGGTAGTCTGCCACGGCTGCGCTTGCAATGAAAATATGTTGTTTATCTATCTCACTCATGACGGCGGCCTGCATCTCCAGCGCGCTGGTCACATCAATTCGCCGCACACCCGCTGGCGCAGACAGGTTGACCGGGCCGCTGACCAGCGTGACCTGTGCACCGCGTCTGGCGGCGGCGGCGGCAATAGCAAAGCCCATTTTGCCGGAGCTGTGGTTAGTGATGTAGCGCACCGGGTCCAGCGCCTCACGGGTAGGACCGGCGGTAATCATAATGTTGAGATGTTGCAGATCGTTGACGGGCGTAGCCCACTGCACCGCATGGTCAACAATCACCAGCGGGTCGAGCATCCGGCCCGGCCCGACATCGCCGCAGGCCTGGCTGCCGCTGTCCGGTCCCCAAATCAGCACGCCACGCGCCTGCAGGCTCTGCAGGTTATGCTGGGTCACCGCCGCACGATACATCTGCTGATTCATAGCGGGCACCACTGCCACGGGTGAGGCCGTCGCTAACACGGCGGTCGTCACCAGATCGTTTGCCATACCGGCAGTAATACGGGCAATCAGGTCAGCAGTGGCCGGTGCCAGCACAATAAGGTCGGCCCATTTTGCCAGTTCAATATGACCCATCGCCGCCTCCGCTGCCGGATCAAGCAGATCGTCAAATACCGGATAGCCGGAGACAGCCTGCAGGCTGAGCGGAGTAATAAATGCTTTCGCACCCTCTGTCATCATCACGCGGACATCAGCACCGCGATCGCGCAGGCGGCGCACCAGCTCAGGTGCTTTATAAGCAGCAATACCGCCGCTCACGCCAAGAAGAATTTTTTTGCCGGCTAATCCCATCATGATGTTGGCCTCACTAAGCTCTCTGCCGCTCGCGGCGGCGAATGCACGGACTTTATCACAAAAGCGCGGATGCGCCTTTTCACTGACTGCGTTTGCGAGCCGTCTCGTAGATTGCAGCTTCACTGATAGCTGCACTCTTCATGATGGGCCATGCTGAGGCTCATCTCAGGGAGAGCGGACATGAAAATAAAGGGACCACGGGAAAAACTCCGGAAGCTGGGTGCGCATGCCCTCAGCGATACCGAACTACTGGCCATTTTTCTCCGTACCGGATCGCCTGGACAGAACGTCCTGGAGCTGGCCGGACAGATGCTGGACGGTTTTGGCTCGCTTTATCAGCTCATGACGTCAGACAAAGCGGCATTCGGTGAAATCAAAGGGGTCGGCGATGCCAAGCTGGCACAACTTCATGCGATTGCCGAACTGGCGAAGCGTTTTTTCGCCAGTAAGCTGGCCCGCGAAAGCGCAATGGAAAATCCACAAATCACGCGCCAGTATCTGCAAAGTCTGTTAGCCCATCAGGAGCGTGAGATCTTTATGGCACTGTTTCTGGATAATCAGCATCGGGTGCTGCGGGCACAAAATATGTTCTCTGGTTCCATTAACAGCGTGGAAGTTCACCCCCGCGAGATCGTCCGGGAAGCGCTGAAGCTCAATGCTGCCGCTCTGATACTGGCGCATAATCACCCGTCGGGCATGGCGGAGCCGAGCCGTGCAGACCGTGAAGTGACCCATAAAGTCAGCGAAGCCTGCCAGCTACTCGACATCCGTCTGCTCGATCATCTGGTGATTGGTCATGGCGAATATGTCTCCTTTGCCGAGCGGGGATGGCTCTGACAGGGGGAAATTTCACGCCAGGTGGCGGCTTTTTGCCCGATCATTCGGGATCTTTATCTGTTCGGGACTTGAGCACTTGGGCTGAGCGGCGTATACTACGCCACCTTTGAGAATCTCGGGTTTGGCGGTTAGGCCAGCTTAGCGGGTTCCATGGAATTCGCCTGGCGGGCTGCAAGCCTGACGAGGCGGCCCAAACCTAATTTTTAAAGCTCGAGCTGATTTGATTTTTGGAGATATTGACATGTCACGAGTCTGCCAGGTAACTGGAAAGCGTCCGGTGACGGGTAACAACCGTTCCCACGCAATGAACGCGACGAAACGCCGTTTCCTTCCGAACCTGCACTCACACCGTTTTTGGGTTGAGAGCGAGAAGCGCTTCGTTACTCTGCGTGTATCTGTTAAAGGTATGCGTATTATTGATAAAAAGGGCATTGATACGGTGTTAGCCGATATGCGTGCCCGTGGTGAGAAGTACTAAGGTACTAAGGAACTGAATCATGGCTAAAGGTATTCGTGAGAAGATCAAGCTGGTTTCCTCTGCTGGTACAGGTCACTTCTATACCACCACGAAGAACAAACGTACTAAACCAGAGAAGCTGGAACTGAAAAAGTTCGATCCGGTTGTACGTCAGCATGTGCTCTACAAAGAAGCTAAAATTAAGTAATTTTAGTGTTCTGCTAAAAACCCGGCTCCGGCCGGGTTTTTTGTTTGTGTAAAACGCTGAGGAGAGGGTATGCCAGAGTTGCCAGAGGTTGAAACCAGCCGTCGCGGTATCGAACCGCATTTGGTCGGTGAAACCATCCTTCACGCCGTGGTGCGTAATTCACGTTTGCGCTGGCCTGTTTCGCAGGAGATCCTGGCGCTGAGCGATCAGCCGGTGCTCAGTGTGCAGCGCCGGGCGAAATATCTGCTGCTGGAGCTGCCGCATGGCTGGATCATTATCCACCTTGGCATGTCCGGTAGCCTGCGCGTGCTGTCAGAAGAGCTGCCAGCGGCGAAGCATGACCATGTTGATCTGGTCATGAGCAACGGCAAAGTGCTGCGCTACACCGACCCGCGCCGCTTTGGTGCATGGCTCTGGAGCAGCGATCTGGCGGGCAGCAGCGTGCTGGCACATCTCGGGCCGGAGCCGCTTAGCGAGGAGTTTGACGGCGCTTACCTGTTTGAGAAGTCACGCGGCAAGCGGACGCTCATCAAGCAGTGGCTGATGGATAACAAAGTGGTGGTGGGCGTGGGCAACATTTACGCCAGCGAGTCACTGTTTACCGCCGGGATCATTCCCGATCGTGCTGCCGGCAGTCTGTCGCAGGCCGAAGCGGAACTGCTGGTCAATACCATCAAAGCGGTGCTGTTACGCTCCATTGAGCAGGGCGGAACCACACTGCGTGACTTCTTACAGACCGACGGTAAACCCGGCTATTTTGCACAGCAGTTACAGGTTTATGGGCGGGCAGGCGAACCCTGCCGGGCATGCGGTACGCCGATTGTCAGCGGCAGACACGGGCAGCGCAGCACCTACTGGTGCCCGAACTGCCAGCATTAAGCCAGTTTAGCCAGCAATGCCTGATGCACCGGCGCGGGCAGGAAGGCGGTAACATCGCCGCCGTGACGCGCCACCTCTTTGACCAGCGAAGATGAGATAAACGAGAAGCCTTCAGACGGCATCAGGAAAACACTCTCCAGCGTTGGCAGCAGGTGACGATTCATCTGCGCCAGCTGCATTTCATATTCAAAGTCTGACACTGCACGCAAGCCACGAACCAGCACATTCGCCTGCTGGTCACGGGCGAAATTCGCCATCAGGTCGCTGAATCCGACCACTTCAACGTTGGGCAGATGGGCTATCACTTCACCGGCCAGCGCCACGCGCTCATCCAGGCTGAACATTGGTTTTTTGCTGGGGCTGGCGGCAACGGCCAGAATGACCTGATCAAACATCTGCGCTGCCCGCGTCACGATGTCGAGATGGCCGAGCGTCACAGGATCAAACGTTCCGGGATAGATGGCTTTCGTGATCATACTCGCCCTTTTGCCGAAGCATGATTCAGCGCCCAGAGGGCTGAATATTTATTGAAGGTATATTGCGCATTGACCACCGCCAGAATCCAGCCCTGTTTTCCGTCGAGAAAACCGGCACGCAGCAGCAGGGTTTTCATAAACGCGCCCAGCGTATGGCTGAACAGAGAAAACAGGCTGCAACGCTTACCGCGCCGATGGCGTTCCGTAGCCCAGGCTTCGGCATAGGCCAGCTGCTTGCGCTGAAAGGCGATTAAATCGCGGCAGGTCAGATGCTGCAGATCGCCGGGTAATGCCACCACTGGCGCGCCGTCACTCTGCAGTGATTCATGCACCAGATTGTCATTGTAGCGGAAGGTGCGAGGATAGAGTCGCATTACTCGGTCAGGATACCAGCCGCTATGGCGCATAAAGCGGCCGAGAAACAGATTACTGCGGCCCAGGCTATAAACCGTACGGCTGGGTGGCGCGACCAGTACCTGCTCAATCGCGGCGCGCAGTTCAGGTGTCACGCGTTCATCCGCATCGATCATCAGAATCATGTCGCCGGTGGCATAGTGCTGCGCGCGCTGGCGCTGGATACCATAGCCCTGCCAGTCATCATTGAGGTAGACCTTCGCCCCAGCCTGTGTGGCGATGTCGACACTGTTGTCATGGCTGCCTGAGTCCAGCACGATAATTTCATCGGCCCAGCTGACCGAGGCCAGGCATTCAGGCAGCAGTTCCGCTTCGTTTTTGGCGATCATCACCACGGAAAGACGTTGGCGTGCTGACATTAGTGGGCCCGTGGTGGCAGATGCGGTTCGAGTAACTGTAGCAGACGCTGTAGCGCACCCTGATTCTGGTGCAGCACGTCTACCGCATGACGTCCGTAATAACGGCGGTAATCATCATCCTGTAACAGGTTGGTGACCTCTTTTTCCAGCGAAATCACGTCGGTGACGGTGATCAGCCCCTGGCCTTCCTGCAACTTGCTGCAGATATCTTTGAAGTTCCAGATATGGGGTCCCATCAGAACCGGAAGCGCATGGGCAGCAGGCTCCAGCGGGTTGTGTCCACCCCGTTCAACCAGGCTGCCGCCGACAAAGGCCAGATCGGCAATGCCGTATAGCAGCATCAGTTCGCCCATTGAATCTCCGATGACCACCTGCGTTGAGCCAGACGGGATCTCGCCGCTGCTGCGCAGGATAAAACTGAAGCCGCGTTCCTGCGTCAGTTCACGGGCATCGTTAAAACGCTCGGGATGGCGGGGCACCAGAATCAGCAGCAGATCCGGGAAGGTCTGCAGCAGGCGGCGATGGGCATCCAGCACAATGGCCTCTTCGCCTTCGTGCGTGCTGGTGGCGATCCACACCGGACGGCGCGGCGCCCACTGACGACGCAGCGTCACCGCTCTGGCGGCCAGTTCTGGCGTCACGGAAATATCAAACTTCAGGCTGCCGGTAATCGTTAGTTGAGAACGTTTCAGGCCCAGGCTCAGGAAACGGTCGCCATCTTCCGCATTCTGCGCCGCGATAAGCGTGATGCTCTGCAACAGCCGGCGCATGAATTTACCCAGCTTGCGGTAGCCTTTGGCCGATCGGGCCGAGAGGCGGGCATTGGCGATCACCAGCGGAATATTACGCTGGTGCAGAATGCGGATAATATTCGGCCACAGCTCGGTTTCCATGATGATCACCAGGCGTGGGTTGACCGTATCCAGAAAACGATTAATCGAACCCGGCAGATCATAAGGCAGATAGACGTGATGCACATCTTTGCCAAATGCAGATTGCGCGCGTTCAGAGCCGGTAGGCGTCATGGTGGTGACGGTAATCGGCAGGGTCGGGTAACGATGACGCAGAGCACGCACCAGCGGGATCGCGGCCAGGGTTTCACCCACAGAGACCGAGTGCAGCACAATGCCGTCGGGCTTAACTTTGCCGACACAATAGCCATAGCGTTCTGCCCAGCGTTTGCGATAGGCAGGCGCTTTACGACCGCGCAGCCACAGGCGCAGCCAAATCAGTGGCTGAATTAAGTAGAGCAATGCGGTGTAAAAGGTCGTCATAGTTACCGTTACAGCAAATTCGCGTCTAAAAGCAGATTAAAATCAGATGGCGGCATGTTATCAGAAACCCCGCATGCACTCATCCCACATTGTCAGTTGCTGCTCAGGACCTGCTGATAAAGCGAAGTCAGCGCCTGCGCCAGCCGTTGTGGACCATAAGGTTCAATTTTGCGCCGCGCCGCGTCACCCATTCGTGAATCGACGGAAAGCGCCGGTAATGCATTAACAGCCTGATTTAACCCGTTGATATCCAACGCATCACAGACGAAGCCTTCCTGACCAGCGGTAATAAATTCTGCGCCACCGCAGCCAGTGCTGGTAATCACCGGTAAGCCGCAGGCCATCGCCTCCAGTACCACATTAGGAAAAGGATCGTAGAGGGTGGGCAGCAGCAGGCCATCAGCCGCGTGATAGAACGGCTGCACATCCTGCTGTACGCCGACAAAGCGCAGGCGGTCCAGACAGTTAAGCTGATTTGCCAGCTGCTGATACCGCTGCAGTTGCTTATCCTGACCCACCACAATCAGATAACGGTCGCTGGCAGCCAGCGCCTGTATCGCCGCTTTCAACCCCTTGCGTTCAAAGCCGGAGCCGACATAAATCAGTACGGTGGCCGCATCGGGCAGCGCCAGCTGCTGACGGGTGGCGCGACGTGCAGCTTCCGTGGCGGGCTGGAAACGGCTGGCATCGATAGCATTATGAATAACGTGGATTTTTCCGGCGTCGAGCGAGAAACAGCGCAGGATATCGCGCTTTACCATCTCAGAATTACAGATCACCGCTTTCAGCGTCGGAGAGTTAAACATCTCCGCTTCCGCCTGCAGGACATAGCGATGATAAGGGCTGAGCACAGCACTCAGTCGTTGCCACGATGAGACGATGCGGGCGCGCTGTTCCAGCCAGACGCGATGAACACCATCACCCGCGCGAAAAATATCACAGCCCGCGATGCGCTCGTGGCTTTGCACAATATCGAACTTTTCGCGCTCCCAGCAGGCGCGTGCTGCACGGGCAAAACCGCGCTCACGGGATACCCGGCCCAGCTTTGCAGGATTACAGATATGCAGATGCCAGTCAGGGTTGGGTGTGCCCTGCCAGCTGCGGGTAATGATGTTGAGATCGAGCTGCTCGCTGCCCAGCGCTTCCAGCGCGCGTGAGATAAAACGCTCGGCACCGCCATCCGGACGATATTTCTGCCGGACAATCGCCAGCCGTAACTTACTCATTCAGATAGCTCCTCGCTGCCGCGACCACATCCTTCACCGGAATGGCCGACAGATAACGCTGGTCTGTTTTGGTGTCGATGGAATCGGGTGAGGGCAGCGGGCCATAATCCCCCGCCCAGATGACATGATTATTGTCGCCCCATGGCCGCCAGTGCTGCAGCTTGGTCGGGCCAAACAGCGCAATACAGGGCGTTTCAAGTGCGGCGGCCATGTGCATTGGTGCAGAGTCGACACCAATAAACAGCCGGGCATGATCGATAAGCGCCGCCAGCTGCGGCAGAGTAAACTGACCGGCCAGCGAAACCACATCCGGCGACGCACACAGTGCCCGAATGCGGTTGATCATTGCCAGCTCCTGTTTGTCCGGCCCGGCGGTCAGCACCACTTTGCGGCCCGGCTGCGCCAGCTGATCGAGCGTGGCGGCAACACTCTCCTCTTCCCAGCATTTAAAGCCCCAGCGTGAGGTCGGCTGCACCACAATATAGGGCGCGGTTACCTGGTGTTCTGCCAGTCGGGTCAGCAAAATTTGCTGGTCAGCGTCGCTGTAGTGCATTGAGACACGTGCGCCGTCGCTGCTGATGCCGAGGGGTGCCAGCGCCGACATATTCTGCTCAACGGTATGCAGCTTGCTGTGATTGTGTGTGGAGACCAGCTGGTTGTGACACCATCGCCACAGGACGTTATCACGTTTTTTAAAAGCGAAACCGATACGTACTGGCGCCGCGGAGAGACGCGTAATCAGGGCAGCCCGCCACTGATCGGCCAGATTAATCACCAGATCATAATGTGCGTCACGTATGGCGCGAATTAATGCACGCTCATGGCCCAGCTTGCGCCAGGTGCCCTCCTGCTTCCATTTACGATCGATGACGTGCAAATGGCGGATAGCCGGATGCGCTTCCAGCATCGGACGCGTCTCCTGATAGAGCAACACGTCGATGCTGGCCTGCGGATAACGCTCATGAAGCGCATTGATGGCGGGCGTTGTGAGCAGCATGTCACCATGATGGCGCAGCTTAATCAGTAATATATTTTTTGGAGAGATGTTTGCTGGAGTCAGGCTGGCCATAAACAAGAGTTCTCAGAATTCAGTGAACCGATTGTAGGGCAAACCCTTTTTAGGATAAAGCCAGCCTCAAAGGTTATTTATCACGCCAGCGATAGAGCCGGGCCAGCCACAACAGCAACTGATACCACTGCTTAATTCCCCGGGCGTTGCGTAACATGCGCAGGTGTGTCCGGGTGGCGAACAGCTCGGCAATGATTGCCTGGCGTGCGCGGGCGTCAGGCTCACGTCTTACACTGTGGCAAACGCTGAGCGCTTCATGGGTCACCTGATAGTGAAACGACGGGTAGATCTTCACGCGGTCACGATAGCGGTCATTGAGCTCTTCCAGCAGTCGCGCAATCTTCATGTAGTGACGCTGATACTCTACGTTGCGCTCGCCGGTACGTTTGCGATTGCTGATTGAGGCGTCGTGCATATAGTAGCGATAGAGTACCGCTTCGGTATAACGCACGCGTTTTGCCAGCAGCATAAACTCGGTGGTCCAGGGAATATCCTGATGATGCAGGCCGGGTTCAAACTGCAACTGATGCTGCTCAATCAGTTCCCGGCGATAGATGCCCAGCCAGACCACATGCATATAACGATGGGTTTTTAGCGCGGTATTCAGCCAGTCGGCACCGCTCAGCACCGGCGTGCTGCGCAGGCGATCCAGCGGAATCAGCGGCTTTACCCGCTGGCTGTGTTTGAAAAACCACTCGGCGTTGCACTGTGCCGCATCCAGATTATCTGCCTCCGCCAGCGTCACCAGCGTCTGATACATATCGGGTTGCATGGTGTCATCCGCATCAGGGAAGGTGACATATTTCCCGCGGGCAATCGCCAGTCCGGCGTTGCGGGCGCGCGAGACGCCGCCATTTTCCTGATGTATCACACGAATGTGAGAATGCTGCTGTGCATACTGATCGGCGCGCTCGCCTGAGCCATCGGTTGAACCGTCATCGACGATAATGATCTCAAGCAGAGTCAGCGTCTGCGCCAGCAGTGACTGCATGAACTCATCAAACATGCTGCCCGCATTGTACATCGGGGTAATGATACTCAGCAGAGGAGAAGTACTCATGACAATATCTGCACCAGCATTGTATTCACTGCGAAAGGGCGTTGCCTCGTCATAAATCATTTCCAAATCAGCAGAGTGAAATCAGGGAGTTCACAATTATAAAACGATGTTGCATCCCTGCTTTACTAAAAACCACGCCCGACAATAATAATGCGCTATATGCGCTTTTTTTACGCAATGTGATCGCGCAGGTAAACAGATTATTATGCTGGCTTGCTGTCAGCGTCGTTATTACAGAGGTCGTGGCAAACAGCCGGCGGGATAAGTGACGGGAAAGTCAGGCGCTGAAATAACAGCGCCCGCATCAATCTGATAAACCTGAGTGTGCTATTGCTCACTCTGTTTAAAAAACTTGAGACTGACATACTTCATCATCCAGCTCAGGCTTTCAGCATACTGTTTCTGATGCCATTTTACGCGGGCGAATCGCTTCATCTCTTTATAATGCTTTGGTGTATCAAGCGGTTGTGAAGCCCAGGGTGAGCGCTGGTAATAGCTGTAGTAGCGGTGGGAAAGATCGCTGCCAGCCCATGCATGCCAGGGTTTGCATTTACCGGTGTAGTGAATCATCACTGTCTCTTCAGGCACGCCCGTGTGATCCCAGACTTTATTGGCGATGATGTCGTAAATGTGGTTATAGCGGTCTGGCAGGATCAGGACCTCATCCTCCAGCACGATATTCAGCGCATCCTGATCGGGAAAACCAAACTCTGCGCCCCGCGTTACCAGCACGTCGGTAATGCGCGCGGTGGTCTGCCTTTCGAGCCAGCGTGGAATATTAATCAGCATAAAGCCGGAGTTGAAATAGTGGTGGTGCTTCAGCCCCAGCCTTGCGCACTGGTTATGTCGCGCTCGCGGTGTGTCATTACAGGCCGCCAGCGTGTAATCAGTGATATCCAGCGTGAACAGGCGAGAGTAGTCGCCCACCACCAGGGTGTCAGCATCAATATAGATCACCCGATCGCTGTAGCTCGCTACGGTTTCCGGGATCAGGAAACGGTAGTGGATACTTTTGGGATAGCGTCCGACCGCAGGCAGCTGATCAACCCAGGCACGGTTAAAGATATGCAGCGTGATCGCCAGACGATGGCCCGTGGCCAGTGAACGCAGTTTTTCCACATCCTCTTCGCAAAGCGAGTCTGAAAAAACATGGGCGTGGAAAGCGGTATCAGGATGATGGCTGAGAAGTGAAAACAACGTAATGCCCAGGCCACGCGCGTAGGCGTAGTTGATGCCAAACGCAACATGAACCGGATTATCATCCGTGTCAGCAAGCGTGTTAACCAGCAGCTGACTTTGCTGAACGGCCTCAGCAAGAGGGGTAATTGCCATTACGCTTCACTATTCCAGATTATGAGTAATAAACGTTTGTATTCTAGTCAGTTTATCGTGATCCAGCCCGAATAATTTTTCAGCAGGCTGATCAAACTGAAAACGGGTGGCAAAAACGAACGTCGACGCAGCAATATTATCCGGTCCGATAAACAAAACGTTATTGACCGGACGCTGTTCCCGGACTTCACACGGCCCGTAAAGCATGATCACCGGTATCTGCTGCGCATCCGCAATATAAGCATTGCCAGAGTCAGAGGAGATGTAGAAATCCATCTGTGCAATGGCCCACGGAACCTCTTCCAGTTTTAGCTCACCAATCAGACTGACGATATTGTCTTTCGGGCCGGTCAGGCTCAGTAACTCATCCAGCCACGGCTGCTCAGCCGGTGGGCCAAACACATAAAAGGTGCAGGGCAGGTCAGCCAGCGACGCCATCAGCTGCTGCCAGATGCTGGCAGGAATGGTTTTAGCCCGGTTACCAGCAGAAATACTGATGCCAATTTTAATACCGCTGCGCGGATTAAGCAGCGCGGCGGGCGGCGCAGGCGGCTGCCAGAGCGGTGAGGTCGCATGCTTAGGAAAATCGGTGTAGCGGTAGTCACGATTAATCAGCTTCAGGTAGCTGTCGAGCGTTAAATCCGTTTTGGTGTGGTCGACAATACCGCTGGCGCTGCGATAGAAGGTCTTATGGTAGGACTTACGCACATAGGTGCGCAGAAACTGCTTGTTCGATGCGTTGCAGAGCGCGGCGAAAAACAGGTTCACGCTGTTTGGCTGCACCAGATAGACGTTGTCATAGCGGTTCATCAGAGTGAACGCGAGCTTCAGTTTGGCAAAAAAGCTGCGCTTCGCCTCTTCAATCAGGAAATAGCGGCTGACCGTGTCATCGTGACGCGCCAGCGGCTCCACCGCTTTGCTGATCAGCAACTCAGACTGACCCAGCGCACGCAGCATCGGGGTGATATTAATAAAATCACCAATCTTCGCCGTCTGGATGATCAGGCTGCGTCCGGTTGGCCGGTAAAACAGCCGCATTATGGCCCGGAAAGGCAGCAATAGCAGGTAGATCAGCACATAGTTCATGGCATGTTTTCCGTAATAACGGCCCGCAGTTTCTCTGCCACCGTGTCAGCAGTCAGCTCTGCCAGATTATGATTCGGGGCGCTCAGTGCCTGTTGGTTCTGCCCGTAACCGCCAATCAGTCCAGGATCGGTCGGACCATACAGCGTGAGGTTGGGGCGATCCAGTGCCGCCGTCAGATGGCTCAATCCGGTATCCACTGAGACCACCGCCCGTGCGCCCGCCAGCTGTTGTGCTATCGCTTCCAGCGTCAGCTTAGGCAGTACATCGACATGCTCAAATCCTTCTGCAAGGCGCTGCGCACGCTGATGCTCATGTTCAGCACCCCAGGGCAATTTCACCCGCAACCCGCTGGGCTGCATCAGCTCAATCAGCTCTCGCCAGTGTGATTCCGGCCAGTGCTTGTTGTCACGCGTTGTGGCATGCAGAAAGACCAGGTAATGATGTGCGTCAGCGGGCAGATGATGCAGGAAGTGTCCGGCAATGGCGTAGTCACCCTGACTTTTCGGCTTTTCATAGCCCAGGCTTTTGGCGAACAGTTCGCGCGTCCGCTCAACCGCGTGCTGTCGCTTACTGACCTCATGGCGGATGTCATACCACCAGCTGGCGAACGGCTCACGCGCGCTACGGCTGTCCTGCCCATGTTTCACCCCTTTCGATAAGCGGGTGACCAGCGCGGCACTTTTGATCAGGCCCTGTGCATCAATCACGATATCGTACTCACGTGACTGTAACGCGCGCTTAAACAGCACGCGCTCTTCACGCTGCTGACTGCCAAACCAGTGTTTGCGCCAGCGGCGAATCGCAACCGGTAACACCTTATCTACTGCGGGATGCCAGCCAGGGATCTGTGCGAAATTCTCTTCCACTACCCAGTCGAAACGGATGCCGGGAATGGCATGCATTGCATCGGTCAGTGCCGGGAGCGAATGCAGCACATCGCCCATTGATGAAGTTTTAACAATCAGGACGTGCATGGCACCTCCTGTGGCGCGAGCAGTTCGCTCAGCGTCTGATGTACGCGTTCAGGCTGAATATCGATCAGGCTCTGGTGATAGCCCTGTTCGGCATCGCCTTTGCGCACTTTGTGATAGCCGGTAATCAGGCGAATAATTCGCGCCTGCTTTGCCAGCGGCGGCGTAAAGTCAGGGCTGCTTGGTCCATAGAGCGCCACCAGTGGACGATCCAGCGCCGCGGCGATATGCATCAGGCCTGAGTCGTTGCTGACCACGGCACGGCATTGTGCCAGCAGAATCACCGCCTGTTCCAGCTGGGTTTCACCCGCCAGATTACGGCAGTGGCCGCGAGCCTCTTCGGGCAGCGCCGCGATAATCTCTTCGCCGGTCGGGCGATCTTTGGCGGAGCCAAACAGCACGATCTGAAAGCCTTCAGCAATCAACTGGCGGGCCAGCGTGGCGTAGTGATAGTGCGGCCAGCGTTTGGCCGGACCAAATTCAGCGCCCGGACAAAAACCGATGACCGGACGGGTCGCGGCGAGCTGAAACTGTGCGGCCGTTTCAATTTTTTCCTGCTCTTCAACCTGCAGTTTTGGCCACAACAGCGGCTGAGGCAGCTGCGCCGCCGACGCAACAGGTGTGTCGTAGCCCAGCGCAACGTAGCGCTCAACCATCAGTGGAAATGCGGCTTTATCCAGCACGCGCAAATCATTCAGCAGGCCATAGCGCATTTCACCGCGCCAGCCGACGCGGCGTTTTATTCCGGCAAAGAAGGGGACCAGCGCCGACTTGAAGGAGTTAGGCAGCACATAAGCGCGGTCGTAGTGACTGGCGCGCAGCACTTTGCCCAACCGGCGACGCTCACCGATTTCCAGCGCGCCATGCCCAAGTGGCATCGCCAGCGCCTGATTCACCTCCGGCATGCGTGACAACAACGGACGGCACCATGCAGGTGCCATCACGTCAATCACCGCATCGGGATGTTCGGCCTTGAGGGTGCGATAGAGACTTTGCGACATCATCATATCGCCGACCCACGACGGGCCGATTACCAGAATTTTCATCGCCGGAGCAGCTTCCTTTATGCGTTACGGTTCAGCCAGACCATATAGTCAGCGACGCCCTGCGCCACCGTTTTAAATGGCTTGTCGTAGCCGGCGGCACGCAGCTTAGTGAGATCGGCCTGAGTATAGGCCTGGTACCGTCCTTTGAGTTTTTCCGGGAACGGGATGTACTCGATCTGACCTTTCTGGTGGAACTTCAGTACTGCGTCAGCCACTTCCTGGAAGGACTCGGCGCGGCCTGTGCCACAGTTGTAAATCCCGGAGACGCCATTTTCCCAGCACCACAGGTTCACTTCCGCAACATCATCAACGTGGATGAAATCACGTTTAAAGCCGTCGCTGCCTTCAAACAGTTTTGGATTTTCATCGTTGCTGATCTGCGTGTTCAGATGGAAGGCCACGCTTGCCATGCTGCCCTTGTGGCCTTCACGCGGTCCATAGACGTTGAAATAGCGGAAGCCGCATACCGGCGAGTTCGCTTCCGGCAGCATCTGACGGACGTAATGGTCGAACAGCATCTTAGAGTAGCCATAAACATTAAGCGGCTGCTCATACTGACGCTCTTCAATGAAATTCTCGTTGCGTCCGCCGTAGGTCGCTGCGGAAGAGGCGTAGAGGAACGGGATCTCGCGCTCAAGACAGAAGTGCAGCAGCTCTTTGGAGTACTGATAGTTGTTCTCCATCATGTACTTGCCATCCCACTCGGTGGTGGAGGAGCAGGCGCCCTGATGGAACACCGCTTCGATCGGGCCTAAATCATCGCCCGCCATCACGCTCATCAGGAACTCTTCTTTGTCCATGTAATCGACGATATCCAGGTCGACTAAATTGGCAAACTTGGTGCCATCCTTCAGATTATCCACCACCAGAATGTCGGTGTGACCGCGATCGTTCAGCGCTTTGACGATGTTGCTGCCAATCATTCCTGCGCCGCCAGTTACGATAATCATGTTGTTACCTTCAACGTTGTGGGGTGAAACAGGAGGTTTCACACACGAATACCTCACATCATAACATTTCATCAGGGTGCAGACAGCCAGATGACTCTGTAACGCTTTGTGCGTACATCCTTGCGGCGTGAACTATGCTGCAAAAATGACATTCTGTTGGGCGATTTATCGTGAAGAAGCGGCCTGTTCAGTAAGATATGCCAGATTTTTGCCATCTGAGGAGAGCAATGATGCCTGCGCAATTTTATCAACAACTTCGTCAGCAACTTGATGATGCACGTCAGGAAGGACTGTTTAAACAGGAGCGGATCATCACCTCTGCCCAGCAGACGGAGATCGCGGTTGGCGGCGCTCCGGCGGTGATTAACTTCTGTGCCAATAACTACTTAGGTTTAGCGAACCATCCGGCGCTGATTCAGGCGGCGAAAGAGGGGATGGATTCGCATGGTTTTGGTATGGCGTCGGTGCGCTTTATTTGCGGCACGCAGGATAGTCATAAGCAGCTGGAAAAGCGGCTGGCAGACTTTCTCGGCATGGAGGATGCCATTCTTTACTCCTCCTGTTTCGATGCCAATGGCGGCCTGTTTGAAACCCTGCTCGATGCGCAGGATGCCGTCATCTCTGATGCACTGAACCACGCTTCCATTATCGATGGCGTCCGGCTGTGCAAAGCGCAGCGTTACCGCTATGCCAATAACGATATGGCGCAGCTGCGCGCCTGCTTGCAGGAAGCGCGCGATAAAGGCGCGCGTCATATTTTGATCGCCACCGATGGGGTCTTCTCAATGGATGGGGTGATTGCGAATCTGCCCGCTATCTGCGATCTGGCCGACGAGTTCTCTGCGCTGGTGATGGTGGATGATTCCCATGCGGTGGGCTTTGTCGGGAACGCCGGACGCGGAACCCATGAATATTGCGACGTCATGGGCCGGGTCGACATCATTACCGGCACGCTGGGTAAAGCGCTGGGTGGCGCCTCCGGTGGCTACACCGCCGCAAAAGCAGAAGTGGTGGAGTGGCTGCGCCAGCGTTCCCGTCCCTATCTGTTCTCTAACTCGCTGGCCCCGGCCATTGTTGCCGCCTCGCTGCGGGTGCTGGATCTGCTCAGTGAAGGCGACGGGCTGCGTCAGCGTCTGTGGGACAACGCCCGTTACTTCCGGGAGCAGATGACGGCGGCGGGCTTTACGCTGGCGGGAGCCGATCACGCCATTATCCCGGTGATGCTGGGTGAAGCCAGCGTCGCCCAGGAGTTCGCCCGCCTGCTGCAACAGGAAGGCATCTACGTTACCGGCTTCTTCTATCCGGTGGTGCCAAAAGGTCAGGCACGCATTCGCACCCAAATCTCTGCGGCGCATACCCAGCAACAGCTGGAACGTGCGGTGGCGGCCTTTACCCGTATCGGCAAACAACTGGGCGTTATCGCCTGAGGAGTCCGTCATGAAAGCACTCGCCAAACTCAAGAAGGAAACGGGCATCTGGATGGTGACCGATGCGCCGGTTCCGGAGCCGGGCCACAACGATTTGCTGATTAAGATTCGCAAAACCGCTATCTGCGGTACCGATGTCCATATCTACAACTGGGATGACTGGTCGCGCAAAACCATTCCGGTACCGATGATTGTCGGTCATGAATATGTGGGGGAAGTGGTTGCGATAGGACAGGAAGTGAAAGGCTTTACGATTGGCGATCGGGTCTCGGGCGAGGGGCACATTACCTGCGGACATTGCCGCAATTGCCGTGCCGGGCGAACGCATTTATGCCGTAACACAATGGGTGTAGGCGTTAACCGCCAGGGCTGCTTTGCGGAGTATCTGGTTATCCCGGCCTTCAATGCGTTCAAAATTCCGGACAACATTTCCGATGAGCTGGCGGCAATCTTTGATCCATTCGGCAACGCCGTGCATACCGCGCTGTCGTTCGATCTGGTGGGTGAGGATGTGCTGATCTCCGGCGCGGGTCCTATCGGCATCATGGCCGCCGCGGTCTGTCGCCATGTCGGCGCACGTAACGTGGTGATCACGGACATCAATGAGTATCGTCTGTCACTGGCGCGCAAAATGGGCGTCACGCGCGCGGTCAATGTGGCGAATGAGGATCTGCGAGACGTGATGCACTCGCTGGGCATGACGGAGGGATTTGATGTCGGACTGGAGATGTCTGGTGCACCGCCTGCCTTCCGTTCATTGCTGGAGGTAATGAACCACGGAGGGCGGATTGCACTGCTGGGCATCCCGCCGGGTGAAATGGCGATCGACTGGAACCAGGTGATCTTCAAAGGGCTTTTTATAAAGGGCATTTATGGCCGGGAGATGTTTGAAACCTGGTATAAAATGGCGGCGCTGATCCAGTCCGGGCTTGATTTAACGCCGGTTATTACCCATCGCTATGGAATCGACGATTTCCAGCAGGGCTTTGATGAGATGCGTTCTGGACGCTCGGGAAAGGTGATACTGAGCTGGGATTAAAACAACGGCCGCCAGGGCGGCCGCATGATTAACTTTGTTTTTTCTCTTCATCGGTCAGGTAGCGCACTTTGCGCGTGTAGTCCTGGCCTTTGAAGTTCAGCGGCTGTTGCGGATTGGCGAGGTATTTTTGCCATTCCGACAGCGGAAAGCCGCCATGTGCGCCTACCACTTCAGGCGGGATCACCGCCGACTGACCGCCAATTTTCTTTGAGACCGGCCAGTTAGCCCATTCGCCCAGATTGACGGTTTTAATATCCAGCATGTCCAGCAATACCGCCAGCGGCAGCTGGTCAGTAGGCGGCTGGCTGTCGTTCATTAAATTCCAGGTATCATTAAACAGCGTCAGCCACAGCGGCGAAATGCGCTGCCAGACTTCACGGGTGGCAGCCAGGTAAGCCCCATTCACGTGATCCACCAGCCAGGGCCGGATACTGTGCGCGTAGTAGGCGGGAATCGCCTCTTCCGGCGCATCAGCCAGCTTGGCAATCATTTTCCCCTGACGAAAACTGGAATAGAGATGGCCGGGCTTCATCATAATCTCGGGCATCTTAAGCAGATTGAGGTCGGAATCGATCATCAGAATGCCGTCGCCTTTAGCCTGTAAGGGCGCCTGCAATTTAATCAAACGACTGCGATAGATCTGCTTGTAGCGATAACTCTCTTCCCGATGCGGGACATCCAGCGTCGCCACGCGGGTTTTTACTGGCAGGCTGCCAAAGGCGTGAGCCGGCTGATCGCTGACAATCACGATCTCTTCAGCCTCTGTCGCAAAGCGCGCTGCAAAATCGGCACTGAGCAGGGCTTCTTCGATATAGTCCGCGCCGGTGCAGGGGATCACGACAGAAGTGACCGGTACAGTGCCCTGAACCTCTTTCTGCGAATAAGGCAGGTTATGACTCGCCCTGATATGGCGATAACGGGGATTTAAAAAATTAAGCATGAGGTTTCTTTTTCACGACGCTTTGCAAAATATTCTCGACGCCGCTGATATAAGTTTCAATAGCGTACTGTTCACGTACGCGTTTCGCTGCCGCATTGATCAGGCGTTGACGTAAATCCGCATCCTGCCACAGCGCGGTCAGATGCTGGGTCAGTTGCACCACGTTGCCATAATCAAACAGCAGCCCGGTTTCGTCATGACTGATCAATTCGGCAGTGCCGACCACGCGGGATCCCACTACGGCGGTATTCACCAGCATCGCCTCCAGCACAACCCTTGGTAATCCCTCACTGCGTGAGGCAAGGATAAACGCATCAAAGGCGGTGAGGTAATCCAGCGCGTTGTTCTGAAAGCCCGTAAAGACCACATGCTGCTGGATGTTCTCTGCGGTAGCGAGTTGCAGCAGATGCTGAAGTTCCGGACCCGCTCCAACAACCACCATCTTCCAGTCGGCATCGGGATTAGCACGTTTAAAACGGCCCAGCGCCTGCAGAATATGGTGATTAGATTTACGCAATATCAGCGAGCCAATCGTGCCGAACACAAAGGTCGAAGGGGAGAGTTTAAAGCGCTGGCGTACTTCAAGGCGGTCGGGCAGAGGCTGGTGGATGTCGATAGCATTATTGACGGTAAAACAGCGTTCCGCATCAACACCGTGGCTGCGCAGGGTGTTATTCACGCCCTGTGACACGGCAATGATCGCCTGGCAATCCTGATTGACCATGCTGACCAGCCGCGGTTCCAGTACCGGATCGATACGGCAGTGTTGCACTACCGCAACATCCAGGCTGCGCGCCGCCAGATAACCTTCCACATTGGTGCTGGGCTGGTTATTCATATAGAGCGTGTCAAACTTTCCCAGCTGCAGCAGTGAATTGATTTTGCTGGCATTGGGCATAATGCGCCAGTGAGTATCAATCTGATCGATGGCGCGCTTCTTGAGCTTTTTATTAAAAAACAGCAGTGCCCGCGCGACTTCTTTAACAAACTTTGCCCAGCGTGGCTGCCTGATTTGCGGAATAAAAAAGACCGGGATAGCCAGCGCATTCAGCGTGGCCTCAATGGTTTCGTCGTTGCCACGGCTGTAGTTGTGATAGAAGCAGCAGGTGATATCAAACTTTTGACGATCGATACGCTTCAACAGCTCCAGCATACTGTTGGTGCCGCCGCCCCACTCTCTGCCGTTATCCAGCAGCAGGATTTTTTGTTTAATAATCGTCATCCCTATCACTGTTCCCGCACAGCACGTTATCGCCCGACCCAGGATTATAGTAATTTCTGCGTATAAATGAACGCTAAGCTGAACACTTAGCATTCATAGCAAATTCAGAACAGATTTTTTAGCGTGTTAAACAGCGGGCTGTTATTCACACTTTCAGCTATTACCGTTAAGGCTCGGGTGGCAGGAACCGGCGCCAGCGGCTGTTTCGGTTTACACAGGTCTGCAGGCTGGAAGCGCGGTGTCACCGGTTTTGCCGGCGCCACAGGCGGCCGTGAGCCGCTGTGCAGTGATTCGTTCAGCAGCTGACTGGGACGAACCAGCGTAACGTCGGCTGGCAATGTGGGTAACATCTGCTGCAGCACCCGCACGGTGTTAGGGTGGGGATGACCAATGGCAATGGCGTAACCGTCGCGCTGCGCCAGTTTCACCGCCCGACTGAACTGCTGGCGGATGGCATTAATATCCTGGCTGTCATCCAGAAATACCCGGCGTTTTAATACCCTGACCTGGGTGCCCTGTGCGGCAGGAACAGCCTGACTGTTAGCGATGGTCATGCTATCCAGAAAGTAGAGATTGTAGTGGTTCAGCGCCTGCATCACTTTCTGCATGCCGGGCAGGCTGGAGGTCATCCTGCTGCCCATATGGTTGTTCAGACCTACGGCATAAGGCACGTTGTTAACCGCATTGCGCATGATGCGGGTAACTTCTTCGCTGCTCATCTCCGGCGTTAAGGTATCTTTTTCCAGCGGCTGCTTGCTCAGCGGCGCCATGGGCAGATGGATCAACACTTCGTGACCACTCTGGTGCGCTTTGGTGGCCATTTCACGGGCATGTGGCGCGTTGGGCAAAACCGCCACTGAAATGGCCTGCGGCATCTGCAGGACCTTGTTCTCTTCGGCAGGGCGATAGCCTACGTCATCGATGACAATGGCCAGTTTGCCCGCCTGCGCAGCGTAGCTGAACAGCAGGGCGCTCAACAGAACGGGGATTTTTCGAAGTTGCAGCAAAACCTATTTTCCTAACCACGGGAGTGGATTGACGGCCTGTCCCTGACGTCGGATTTCAAAATAGAGCGACGGAGTACCGCGGCCACCACTGGTGCCCACCAGTGCGATAGGCTGTCCTGCCTTCACCTGCGTACCCACGCTCACCAGCGCACTTTGGTTATAGCCATACAGGCTCATATCGCCTTTACCATGTTCCAGCACGACCACCAGGCCGTAGCCCTGTAACCAGTCGGCCATCAGCACGCGGCCATCGGCGATAGCTTTCACCTCGGTACCTTCGCGCGCATCAATCACCAGTCCTTTCCAGCGCAGTTCACCCTGCAGCTGTTCACCAAAGCGATGTTCAATGCGTCCGCGTACCGGCCACAAGGCCTGCCCGCCCGCGCGACCGAGTCCACCGGTGCGCGCCACCAGTTCGCGTTCGCTCTGGGTCGGCTGATAGCTGGAGCCTTTGGCTTTCGCCTGCGCCTGACGCTGACGCACTTTTTCCGCCTCACGCGCTTCACGGGCGGCGCGCTCGCGCGCCTCGCGTTCCGCACGGGCGATCTTATCCTGCAGACGGCTTTCGTTCTGACGCATCTCGACCAGATCGGCCTGATCTTTTTCCAGCGCGCTTTCCAGTGTCGTCAGGGTTTTTTTCCGCGCTTCGCTCGCCTGTTGCAGCTTCTGCTGCTGGCCCTGCTGCTGCGCTAATAAGCCTTTCTGCTGCTGTTGCTTCTGCTCCAGCGTGGCGCGTTGCTGAGCCAAATCCTGACGCGTCTGTTGCAGCGATTCGATACTTTTCTGGCGCGCCGCATTCAGATAGCCGAAATAGGCCAGAATACGCTCGCTGCGCTTGCTCTCTTCACCGCCCATCAACAGCTGTACACCGTTGTGCTTACCCTGACGAAACGCCGCATCAAGCTGCTCTGAAAGCAGGTTTTCCTGTTGGGTTTGCTGTTTTTCAAGGCGGGCGATGGAGGTGGCAAGCTGTTTGATTTCGTCATTCAGGGCGTTGAGGCTATTGCGGGTGTCACGCAACTGACGGCTCGCCTGAGCGATGATTTTTTCCTGGCTCTGCAACTGATCCAGTAATTTGCTGCGCTGCAACTTTTGCGCTTTAACGCTTTTCTCTTTTTCAGCGATGTTTTGCTGAATAGATTGCAGCTGAGATTTGCTGTCTTCTGCACTAACGGCGGCGGCAGGCAATAACAGTGCCCCCGCACAAAGCAGGCTAAGGGAGAGGCTGGACAAGTGTGTGAACAACGGCAGGTTATCGCCGTTGGGACGGGTCCTTGTGTGCGAAACGGTTGTTTTTCCCTTCATAGGCCAATGATTATTCCACGATGAACCGCCGCTTACCAGTGCTCCCCACTGGCATTTGCTTTTCCAGTTATGTCCACTTTCACAATGACATGGATTAAGCCTTACGCCATTTTTGCTATTCAGCCACTTTTTTTGGAAAATGAAGCACAAATCGATACTCTGGCCGCATAGCATCTGTACATGCGAAGTGGCGCAGGTATACTCAGAACCCTTGTTTTAGCTTATTAGCCCGGTCTGGAGTCGTTACCCCTCATGCAAGAAATTATGCAGTTTGCAAGCAATCACCCCATCCTGAGTCTGGCATGGGTCGTTTTACTCGTTCTGGTGATTGTGACTACCGTTAAAGGAATGTTCTCTAAGGTAAAAACGATCAGTCGCGGTGAAGCAACCCGCCTGATTAATAAAGAGGACGCGGTAGTTGTAGACGTGCGTTCGCGCGACGATTTCCGCAGAGGCCATATTTCAGGTGCGCTGAATGTCGCAGCCGCTGAGATTAAAAAAGGCAACATCGACGAACTGGCAAAGCATAAAGCGCAGCCCATAATTGTGGTGTGTGCAACCGGACAAAGCGCGGGTGATTCTGCTGCGCATCTCAGCGCGGCCGGCTTTGAGCGGGTTTCAGTGCTGAAAGATGGTATCAGTGGCTGGAGCGGCGAAAATCTGCCGTTAGTTCGCGGCAAATAATCTTACAGAGGTGCTGATCATGGCAAATGTTGAAGTGTATACCAAGGCGACCTGTCCTTACTGCCATCGGGCGAAGGCGCTGTTAACGCAAAAAGGCGTATCGTTTCAGGAGATCCCCATTGATGGAGACATGGCGAAACGCGAAGAGATGATCAAGCGTAGCGGCCGCACCACCGTGCCTCAGATTTTTATTGATGCGCAGCACATTGGTGGCTGCGACGACTTATTCGCACTCGATAATCGCGAAGGTTTAGATCCCTTACTGCAGGCGTAATTTTACGCCGGACAATCTCATACATAGGATTTGGTCACATGTCAGAACATAACACCAACGAAATGCAATTCCAGATTCAGCGCGTATTCACCAAAGACATCTCTTTTGAAGCGCCAAATGCACCGCAGGTTTTCCAGAAAGAGTGGGAACCGGACGTTAAACTGGATCTGGACACTGCATCTTCTCAGCTGGCTGACGAAGTTTACGAAGTGGTACTTCGTGTGACTGTAACCGCCACCGTGGGCGAAGAGACCGCTTTCCTGTGTGAAGTTCAGCAGGCCGGTATTTTCACCATCAGCGGTATTGAAGGAACGCAGATGGCACACTGCCTGGGCGCATACTGCCCGAACATCCTGTTCCCGTACGCACGCGAATGCATTACCAGCCTGGTATCACGTGGTACCTTCCCGCAGCTGAACCTGGCACCGGTTAACTTTGATGCGCTGTTCATGAACTACCTGCAGCAGCAGCAAGGTGAAGAAGGTGCTGAACCACATCAGGATGCCTGATGACAACTCACGCTTCGATTAGCGTCATCGGTGCCGGTTCATACGGCACCGCTTTGGCGATTACGCTGGCCCGCAACGGCCATCCGGTGCTGTTGTGGGGACATAACCCGGCGCATCTGGCGCAGCTTCAGACTGACCGTTGCAACACCGCTTTCCTGCCTGATGTCCCGTTCCCCGACCATCTTTCTCTTGAACCTGATCTGACCAAAGCTATTGCTGCCAGCCGCGATTTATTGATCGTGGTGCCGAGTCATGTGTTTGGCGAGGTGCTGCAGCAGATCAAGCCTCATCTGCGGTCAGACTCGCGTATTGTCTGGGCGACCAAAGGGCTGGAAAAAGAGACCGGCCGTCTGCTGCAGGATGTGGCGCGGGAAATTGTCGGCGATGACATTCCGCTGGCTGTAATCTCCGGACCGACCTTTGCGAAAGAGCTGGCAGCCGGATTACCGACGGCTATCGCGCTGGCCGCAACGGATGCGCAGTTTGCTGAGGATCTGCAGCAGAAGCTGCACTGCGGTAAGAGCTTCCGCGTTTATAACAACCCTGACTTCATCGGCGTACAGCTGGGCGGCGCGGTAAAAAACGTGATTGCTATCGGTGCCGGGATCTCTGACGGGATTGGTTTTGGCGCGAATGCACGTACCGCACTGATCACCCGTGGTCTGGCTGAAATGAGCCGGCTGGGCGCCGCGCTGGGTGCCGATCCCACCACCTTTATGGGGATGGCGGGTCTGGGCGATCTGGTGCTGACCTGTACCGATAATCAGTCGCGTAACCGTCGTTTTGGCATGATGCTGGGCCAGGGCGAGGATGTAGATAGCGCGCAACGCATTATCGGACAAGTTGTAGAAGGTTACAGAAACACCAAAGAAGTCAAAGCATTGGCAGCCCGTTTTGGTGTGGAAATGCCGATCACCGAGCAGATTTATCAGGTGCTGTATTGCGAAAAGCCGGCGAGAGATGCAGCATTGAGTCTGCTGGGACGAACAAGGAAGGACGAAAACAGCACTGGCTAACGCAGGACGCGTAGCATCATCACCTGCAGCGCCCATTCAGGCGCTTTTTTTATCGGGAGAAAACAGCAATGTCGTCTGATGAGTTAGAACTGGTCTGGAATAATATCAAAGCAGAAGCGCGCGCCCTGGCTGATTGTGAGCCGATGCTGGCCAGCTTCTTCCACGCGACATTGCTCAAGCATGAAAATCTCGGTAGTGCACTGAGTTATATGCTGGCCAACAAGCTGGCTAACCCGATTATGCCCGCCATCGCCATTCGTGAAATCGTTGAAGAAGCCTACCGTGAAGATCCGTCGATGATTATGTCAGCGGCGTACGATATTCAGGCGGTGCGCCAGCGTGACCCGGCAGTCGATAAATACTCCACGCCGCTGCTCTACCTCAAAGGTTTTCACGCCTTACAGGCCTACCGCATTGGCCACTGGCTGTGGAATGAAGGCCGGCGCGCGCTGGCGGTTTATCTGCAGAATGAAATCTCTGTCTCCTTTGCCGTCGATATTCATCCCGCCGCCAACATCGGCCACGGCATCATGCTCGACCATGCCACAGGCATTGTGATTGGTGAAACCGCCGTGGTTGAGAATGATGTCTCGATCCTGCAATCGGTTACGCTGGGCGGAACCGGCAAAACCAGCGGCGATCGTCACCCGAAAATCCGTGAAGGGGTGATGATTGGTGCCGGTGCGAAAGTCCTGGGCAATATTGAAGTTGGCAAGGGAGCCAAAATCGGTGCCGGTTCGGTGGTGTTACAGCCCGTGCCGCCGCACACCACTGCAGCAGGCGTACCCGCGCGAATCGTTGGTAAGCCAGGCAGTGAAAAGCCGTCGATGGATATGGATCAGCACTTTAATGGCAGCCTGGCGGGTTTTCAGTTTGGTGACGGCATCTAGTCTTTAATCAGCGCGCCCGCATAATCAAGCTGGCGCCACGCTTCATAGACCACCACCGAGACGGCGTTCGACAAATTCATACTGCGGCTTTCCGCTTTCATCGGGATACGGATTTTCTGCTGAGCCGGTAACGCCGCTAAGATCTCAGCCGGAAGTCCACGGCTCTCCGGGCCAAACAGCAGATAATCGCCAGCCTGATACGCTACGGCACTGTGTGCGGGCGTACCTTTGGTCGTCAGCGCAAACAGACGCTCAGGCGACTCTGAGGCGATAAACGCCTGATAGTCGGCGTGGAATTTAATGGCAGTAAATTCGTGGTAATCCAGCCCGGCGCGGCGTAAACGCTTGTCATCCCAGGCAAAACCAAGCGGCTGAATCAGATGAAGCTGAAAGCCAGTATTGGCACACAGGCGGATGATATTGCCGGTATTCGGCGGAATTTCTGGTTCAAACAAGACAATGTTAAGCATAAGGCCCCCGATGACAGGGGCCGAAGCATAACAAATTATTGACGAGCGGAGGAGTAGAGCGGCAACCAGAGGGTCAGACGCAGGCCGCCCAATGGGCTGTCATCCGCTTTAACCCAGCCGCGATGTTGCTGCACTGCCGTTTCAACAATCGCCAGGCCAAGACCGGTGCCGCCTGATTCGCGATCGCGTGCTTCATCGGTACGGTAGAAAGGCCGGAAAATTTGTTCACGATCTTCCGGACTCACGCCTGGACCATCGTCATCAACGTGTACCGTGATGCCGGAAATATCGACGGAGAAGCTGACGCTGATATGGGTGTGGGAATAGCGCAGCGCATTGCGTACGATATTTTCCAGCGCACTCTCCAGCGCATGGGGGTTACCATAAAGCGGCCACGGGCCAGGCGGATAGGGGATATCCATCTTCTTGCCCATCTGCTCCGCTTCGAAACGGGCATCTTCCAGCACCCCATTCCACAACTGATTCGCCTTCATCGCTTCGCTGACCAGCGCATTTTTATGCTGGGTGCGCGACAGCACCAGCAGATCGTTAATCATGCCATCAAGACGCTGTGCTTCCATTTCAATGCGGCCCAGCTCTTTGCCTTCACCCTGGCGTCGACGCAGCAGCGCGGTAGCCAGTTGCAGACGGGTGAGCGGGGTACGAAGCTCATGGCTGATATCTGATAACAGACGTTGCTGACCGGTCATCATCCGCTCCAGCGCACTGACCATCTGGTTAAAGCTGGAACCCGCCGCCAGAAACTCTTGTGGGCCCGATTCCAGTTCCGGATGCTGACGCAGGTTTCCGCTTGCGACTTCGTCGGCAGCATATTTCAGCTTACGTGCCGGACGAGCCAGGCTCCAGGCCAGCCAGAGCAGCAGCGGTGAGCTGATGAGCATAGTGACGATAAGCAGTAACAGGGGACGGTCAAATAGCAGATTCACGAAATCGAGCTGGGAACTGTTGGCGGGACGAATCATGTAAAGCTGGTAGTTATCTTCGCCATCCCGAACGGCGAAAGGCCCTACCAGCTCAACACGACCATATTTCTTCTTCTGCGGATGATCGGCATTGTCTGACTGGCCGATAAAATTGCGGATAACCTGCATTTCGTTATGTTGCGCGCCGATCACCCGACCTTCACTGGTGACTAACAGCAGCCGCTGACCCGGCGGTGCCCACTTTTCCACTGCCCGAAACAGACGACGCCACCACATCAGATCGTTAGGGGGATCCTGTGACAGCTCTGCTTCGACGTGTTGCTCAATCATGATTCCCTGCCGCTGTTCACTTTCCAGCAGCGAGGTCATCTGTCGTGAATCGAGCTTGGGCACCATTAGCACCAGCATCAACACCAGCGCCAGCGTCAACCAGAAGATGGCGAAGATACGGGTGGTCAGACTTCCAATCATGATGCCGAAACCATCAGATAGCCGCGGCCACGTAAGGTTTTGAACCACGGATGGCCGTCACGGCGTTCAGGCAGCTTGCGACGCAGATTGGAGATATGCATATCAATAGCGCGGTCAAAAGGCGTCAGACGTTTGCCCAGCACTTCCTGACTCAGATGCTCACGCGACACCACCTGGCCCAGATGCTGCGCCAGCAGATAGAGCAGGGTGAACTCCGTGCCGGTCAAATCCAGCGTCACATCATCAAAACTGGCCTCCTGACGGCCAGGATTGAGACGCAGGCAGTCCACTTCCAGCGTGGGCGAGCTATTGTCGTGTTGCTGCTGCTGTTCACTCCAGTTTGAGCGCCGCAGAATAGCGCGGATACGCGCCACCAGTTCACGATCGTTAAACGGCTTAGGCAGATAGTCATCTGCGCCCAGTTCGAGGCCCAGTACGCGATCCAGCTCGCTGCCGCGCGCCGTTAGCATGATGACGGGGGTTTGATGTTGCTGACGCAGTTCTTTCAGGGTGTCGATACCGTTTTTCTTCGGCATCATGACATCCAGTAAAAGCAAATCAATTGAGTTATCGAGCAGGTTCAGCGCTTGTTCACCATCGCTGGCTACCACCACTTCAAACCCTTCCATTTCTAACAGTTCTTTTAAAAGCGAAGTTAATTCGCGATCGTCATCTACCAACAGGATTTTATTCATTTTTGTAGCCCTCCGCAGGCAAAATACCGTGTTCCTGGCGCACCTATCCATCGCTTTACGTAGTTTTACACCCCCTGACGGATGTTTGCAGCTGTCGCCGTACACTGGCTCTCGTTGAATCGCAAAACGGAACGAACTGGAGTACACGATGCGCAAATTAACCGCCGTCGTCCTTGCCTCAGCGATGGCTCTGAGTGTCGCCAGCGCAGGTGCTAAAGATGCGACGACGATTGACGAGATGCATCATGGCGGATTGCCGACAGGCAGTATGACGCAAAATCCGCAAAGCCACATGTTCGATGGCATCGAGCTGACTGAAGAGCAACGTCAGCAGATGCGAGACCTGATGCAACAGGCCCGACATGAGCGCCCGGTCGTCCATATTGACGATATCGCAGCACTACATGAGTTAGTGACTGCAGACCAGTTTAACGAAGCGGCCATCCGCGAGAAGGCGGAAGTGATCGCCAGAGTTCAGGTTGAACAGCAGGTCGAGATGGCGCGTGTACAGAATCAAATGTTCCAGCTGCTAACGCCAGCCCAGCAGTCGGCGTTACAGCAGAATTACCAGCGGCGACTTAATGAGCTGCGACAGTTTTCGAATTTGCAGTCAGCGTCATCGCTGCAGGCAGTGAGTAGTACCAGCAGTAACCAGTAACATAGTATCCCTGTTTTCCTTGCCATAGACACATCCCTGTCTTCCCCCGCCATGATGGTGGGGGTTTTTTTTATCTTTTTTTCACTTTTTTTATTTTGACTGGAATCATCACTCCGCAATAAAACCTTTGTTTGATTAGCGCTTGTTGAGCTTTTATGGGTAAGTCTCACCGATTCCTTACTATTCAGGTCATGACTTAAATTTAAGCGTACCGGTAAGGGTTTGACCGCCTGTTAAATATTATAACTCACTGAAAGTGAATGAATTACAGGCAGGTATAGAAAGCTTTAATTATATTTTTCAATGAGATAAATCCCCCGCGTTACGCTTGCCGGTTCAGGCGCACCCTCTACACTTAATCCTGTCACTGCAGGGAAGTTAAGTGTCTTTGCGAAGTCTCAGGGAGCAGCAACCACATTATGTAGTCCTGAATGAATCTATTAACGGAGTAAGTTATGGCAGAGCATCGTGGTGGTTCAGGTAATTTCGCAGATAATCCGCAAAAAGCGTCTGAAGCCGGTAAGAAAGGCGGCCAGAGTAGCGGCGGCGGAAATTTCAAAAACGATCGTGAAAAAGCATCAGAAGCCGGGAAAAAAGGCGGCAAAAAGTAGTCGTCGGCCCTTTCTCAGCCCGGACCAGGGCCTGAATGTGGCCTGGTACTGATGTGTATGACACTTTGCCCCGTCCTCCCACAGAGGCCGGGGCTTGTTTTTTTGTACCTGTCGCGCCTTCCCAAAAAAGCCTGATCCGTTGATCGACCCGCTAAGCAGTGCCCGCCTCCCGATGTTAAACTTGAGCCATTCATTCATTTTGGTGCGCATCTTCACTGATGCCGCACAGGGAACCTGGCATGCAACCCTCTTATGGCCGACTGGTAAAGCGTGCTGCGCTCGGCGCGACCATTCTTGCGTCTGTGCTGTTGCTCGTGAAAATTTTTGCCTGGTGGTACACCGGTTCGGTGAGTTTACTGGCTTCTCTGGTGGATTCACTGGTGGATATCGCCGCCTCGCTGACCAATCTGCTGGTGGTGCGTTATGCACTGCAGCCTGCTGACGAAGATCATACTTTCGGGCACGGCAAAGCGGAGTCGCTGGCAGCGCTGGCGCAAAGTATGTTTATTTCCGGGTCGGCGCTGTTTCTGTTTCTGACCGGCCTGCAGCATCTGGCGACGCCCAATGAGTTGCGGGCGCCCGGCGTCGGTATTGTAGTGACCGTGGTGGCGCTGAGCTCAACGCTGGTGCTGGTGGCCTTTCAGCGCTGGGTGGTTCGTAAAACCCGCAGCCAGGCGATCCGGGCTGACATGCTGCACTATCAGTCCGACGTCATCATGAATGGCGCTATTTTGATTGCGCTGGTGCTGAGCAGCTATGGCTTTGCCCGGGCGGATGCCTTGTTTGCGCTGGGCATTGGTATTTTTATTCTCTACAGCGCACTGCGTATGGGCTACGAGGCGGTTCAGTCATTGCTGGATCGCGCGTTACCGGAAGAGGAACGGCAGCAAATCCTGACGCTTGCGACAAACTGGCCGCAGGTGCAGGGCGTTCACGATCTGCGAACCCGTCAGTCCGGGCCGACCAAATTTATTCAGCTGCATCTGGAACTGGAAGATCAGCTGCCACTGGTGCAGGCGCATCGGGTAGCCGATCAGGTTGAGAAGGCGTTACGCAAAGAATTTCCCGGGTCAGACGTAATTATCCATCAGGATCCCTGTTCTGTGGTACCGTTCGAGAGAGAGGATTCTTTAGGTTTTTAACTTAAATGAATCAAATCGATACGGCAGGGATGACGTAACGCTAACATTGCTGCAAAAAATAGTGAAAAGTTGTCTGACCTGAATCAATTCAGCAGCAAGCCTTTGATATACTATCTGCCATCACGTGTCGCGCGAGTCGTAAAATGAGCTTCAGCAGCGATCGACAGGCAGGATTAACCCTTAGTTTTGAACAATCCAGAGGTTGTCATGATCAAAAAAATTGGTGTATTAACCAGCGGCGGTGACGCCCCAGGCATGAACGCAGCTATTCGTGGCGTGGTGCGTTCCGCGCTGAGTGAAGGACTGGAAGTTTTTGGGATCTATGACGGTTACCTGGGATTGTACGAAGATCGCATGATCAATCTTGATCGCTACAGCGTTTCCGACATGATTAACCGCGGCGGCACTTTCCTGGGCTCAGCACGCTTCCCTGAATTCCGTAATGAAGATGTGCGTCAGGTTGCCATTGAGAACATGAAAAAGCGCGGCATTGATGCGCTGGTTGTTATTGGTGGTGACGGTTCCTACATGGGAGCTAAGCGCCTGACTGAAATGGGCTTCCCGTGCATTGGTCTGCCAGGCACCATCGATAACGACGTTGCCGGAACGGATTACACTATCGGTTATTTCACTGCGCTGGAAACCGTGGTTGAAGCGATTGACCGCCTGCGTGATACCTCTTCATCGCATCAGCGTATTTCGATTGTGGAAGTGATGGGTCGCTACTGTGGCGATCTGACACTGGCGGCCGCCATTGCGGGTGGCTGTGAGTTCATCGTACTGCCTGAGTTCCCGTATACTCGTGAAGAGCTGGTAGCGGAAATCAAAGCGGGCATCGCCAAAGGTAAAAAGCACGCTATCGTGGCGATTACCGAGCACATCTGCGATATCGACGATCTGGCGCGTTTCATCGAAACAGAAACCAAGCGTGAAACCCGTTCTACCGTTCTGGGCCACATTCAGCGTGGCGGTGCACCTTGTGCGTATGACCGTATTCTGGCCTCACGCATGGGTGCCTACTCCATTGAACTGCTGATGCAGGGTTACGGCGGCCGTTGCGTCGGTATTCAGAACGAGAAGATGGTGCATCACGACATCGTCGACGCCATTGAAAATATGAAGCGTCCGTTCAAACGCGACTGGCTCGACACCGCGAAAAAACTCTATTAATTCCTCTTCGGGGTGTGCGACCTGGCGCGCCCCGGCACCCCGCCTCTATATTCCCCATGGTTATAACAGCTTATTTTTAATTCTTTTAGCTCTGTATTGGTTTATGTCACGCTTAGCCCATAACGACATTGGGAGAGTGCGTAATGAACAAGTGGAGTATCGGCGTTACCCTGTTGCTGGCCTCAACCAGCGTTCTGGCGAAAGACATTCAGCTGTTAAACGTTTCCTACGATCCAACGCGTGAGCTGTACGAACAGTACAACAAAGCGTTCAGTGCGCACTACAAACAGGAAACCGGCGATAATGTCGTGGTCCGTCAGTCGCATGGCGGTTCCGGTAAGCAGGCAACCTCCGTGATTAACGGCATTCGGGCGGATGTAGTCACACTGGCGTTGCAATCGGATGTTGATGCCATTGCAGAACGCGGTCGTATTGATAAAAACTGGATTCAGCGTCTGCCGGACAACTCTGCGCCCTACACCTCGACCATTGTCTTCCTGGTTCGTAAAGATAACCCTAAAGGCATCCATGACTGGAGCGACCTGACGAAGCCAGGCGTATCTGTTATCACCCCTAACCCGAAAACGTCCGGCGGCGCACGCTGGAACTATCTGGCGGCCTGGGGCTGGGCGCTGGATCATAACAACGGCGATCAGGCTAAAGCGCTGGCTTACGTCAGAGCGCTGTTTAAAAACGTTGAAGTGCAGGATTCCGGCGCACGCGGCGCAACCAACACCTTCGTTGAGCGCGGGATTGGTGATGTGCTGATCGCCTGGGAAAACGAAGCCTATCTGGCGGTTAACAAGCTGGGCAAAGACAAGTTCGAGATTGTCACTCCGAGCGAATCGATTCTGGCGGAACCGACCGTGTCGGTGGTCGATAAAGTGGTAGATGAAAAGGGGACGCGTAAAGTCGCCGACGCTTATCTGAAATACCTCTACTCGCCAGAAGGCCAGACTATCGCTGCACAGAACTACTACCGTCCGCGTGATGCTGAAGTCGCGAAGAAATTCGCCAGCACCTTTGCGCCAGTGAAGCTGTTTACCATTCAGGACAAGTTTGGTGGCTGGACACAGGCTCAGAAAGCCCACTTCGCCGATGGCGGCAGCTATGACCAGGTCATGAAACCGTAATGCGCTGCGGTCAGCGCATCCCTGCGCTGACCGCTTATCCTCCACAACCACGCCTTTTCTCCTTCTCCGCCCAGCCGCTGGGTTATCTGCCAGAATTCCCCGTGACATTTTTTTCTCGCCAGGCGAGGATGCAGGCTGCTAAGCCATTCAGGAAGCGTTGTTATGCCGACACATCGTCGTGCAACCCGCCTGGTTGCGGTTCTGCTGGTACTGGTCATTGCGGGGATGCTCGCTGCCGCACTGCATTTCAAAAAGAACAGTGATGCGTTGTGGCAGATCGTCAGCGAGAAATGTCTGCCTCACCAGCAGAGTGGTGGAGAACCTGCGCCCTGTCAGCGCGTCGATCAGCGGCATCGCTATGCCATGCTGAAAGATATGCACGGGCCGTTGCAGTATCTGCTGATCCCGCTCGACAGGATCACCGGCATCGAAAGCCCGCGGTTACTGCAATCCGCTACGCCCAACTACTTTGCCCTTGCCTGGGATGAGCGGACTCTGCTTGCGCAGCGACGCGGCTCACCTATTGATGATCGGGTCCTGTCACTGGCTATCAATTCACAGTATGGCCGCACGCAGAATCAGCTCCATATTCATATCTCCTGCCTGCGACCCGATGTGCGTCAGCAGCTTGATCAGCTGACGCCGCAGCTTAGCGGGCGGTGGCAGAGCATCACGCTGCGTAAGCATCGCTACTGGCTGCGTGCATTGACCCCGGACGAGCTGACCCGGCAGAGTGCGTTTATCCGACTGGCCGATGAGCGGCCACAGGCGCGCAGCGAGATGGGGAAATATGGGCTGGCACTGGCTGAATTAAGTGATGGACGACTGGTGCTGATGGCGCTAGAGCGAAACTGGCTGCTGCTGAACAGCGGTTCGGCGGAGGAGGTACAGGATCACGCCTGTCAGCTGATAGCGCCCATAAAAAAGGCGGCTTAAGCCGCCTTTAATCGGTACGTTTACTGCTTAGGCGCTTTTTGCAGCCGCAGCAGCTTTAACGATCACAGCGAAAGCGTCCGCTTTCAGTGAGGCACCGCCAACCAGCGCGCCATCGATGTCAGGCTGGGTGAAGAGCTCAGCCGCATTTTTATCGTTAACTGAGCCGCCGTACTGGATGATGACCTGTTCTGCGATAGCCGCATCTTTCTTCGCGATATGGTCACGAATGAATTTGTGAACGGCCTGAGCCTGAGCAGGGGTGGCAGATTTGCCGGTACCGATGGCCCAGACTGGCTCATACGCGATGACCGCATCTTTAAACGCTTCGGCGCCCTGAGTTTCCAGAACGGCATCCAGCTGACGAGCGCAGACTTCTTCGGTTTTACCCGCTTCGTTTTCCGCTTCGGTTTCACCAATGCACAGCACCGGTACCAGGCCCACTGACTTCAGCACCGCGTATTTCTTCGCGATGAATTCGTCGCTCTCTTTGTGGTAAGTGCGGCGCTCTGAGTGACCGATAATGATATATTTCGCGCCGATATCTTTCAGCATTTCTGCGGAAACTTCACCGGTAAACGCACCAGACAGGTTAACGTCTACGTTCTGCGCACCCAGTGCGATGTGGCTACCGGAGATGGCGTGTTTTGCCTGCTCGAGATAGAGAGCTGGCGGTGCAATGGCGACGCCACAACCCTCAACGCCAGACAGTTCCTTGCGCAGACCGGCGATCAGTTCAGCTGTGATCTGCTTGCTGCCATTCAACTTCCAGTTACCCATAACCAGTGGATGTCGCATTCTATCCTCCGCATAAAGCGATACATGAAAAATCGCTGCCAGCTGGCAGCGTTGTCTGCCAGACAGTATAGAGATCAAATGTAGCGATGGCTTTGCTTTTCGTCATTTTCGGCCTCATCATCAGGGGCTGGCGAGCGCCAGTTTGACCGGCTCAATGGCGAAGGTCAGCCCCTTGTCGCCGTTGTCAGCCACCACAAAACGCAACGCGCCCTCGACCTGCGCAAAGTAGGGTAAATCCTTACCTTGCTTCAGCAAACCCTCCAGCTTTTTACGTCCCTCATCGGCGCTCAGTCCCGGTACAAAGAAGCGCAACATGGCGGTCATGTAGGCCAGCGCTTTTTGCTGTGAGGCGTTCTGATCCGGGCCTGGCAACGGTAGCCAGGTAATCTGCAGCGTCTTAATTTTGCCGGTACCGGGCTCCAGCGCGGTAGACGCATAGAGGGTCTCGTTGATTTTGCTGGCGGCGCGCGTCAGGGTGCTTTTGTCGCCCCGATTATCAATGGCGCGATATTCCGGCAGCATCAGCGCCCCGTTGGCCTGATTATACTTTTCGCGGAACTGGCCGATAGTCATATCAAAGGTGGGGGCGCTCGCCAGCAGATAGGGGGCGGTGGGCAACGCATCGGCCCGATCCTGCGGTGGCGGATCGGCGGCAAAGACCGGAACCGTCAGCGCAAACGATAACAGCAGTGCGCCAGGCAAATTCTTCATTTTGTCGATCCTAACCCGTAAACTCAGGCGCAAATTAAAACGGTTTTTATCCGCGAGGTCAAAACCGCAGCGGTTCTCTTCTCTCTGGATGATAATGCATGACGTTACAACAATGGTGTTTTTCCTGGCGCGGCCGGCTGGGACGACGTGATTTCTGGATCTGGCAGGCGGTCTGGTTGCTGACAACAACCCTGTTATTCGCGTTAGCGGCTAACGACTGGCTTGATACTCAGATGGCGGCCTTTGGCGTGGTCTGCCTGCTGTGGCCCGCCAGCGCGGTTATCGTTAAACGGTTGCACGATCGTAATCGCCGCGGCTACTGGGGATTTCTGGTGATTGTTGCCTGGCTGCTGGTGGCAGGGAACTGGAGCATGCTGGACGGCATACTGCCCTGGCTGTTGGGTCGCGCCATTCCGTTTGTGTTACTGGCTGGCCTGCTGCTCGATCTCGGTCTCTTTCGCGGTACCCCCGGCGCTAACCGGTTTGGTACCGCGACTCAACCGGTGAGATACCGGCAAACGGCTCACCAGTAATGTTCGCTGGTGATATGGCCCGGCTTACGCTTCAGGTGCTTGCGCATCTCGCGCGTCTCTTTCAGTAATTGCTGGGTATCACGCACCATCTGCGGGTTGCCGCACAGCATCACATGGCTGCTGTCGGCATCCAGGCTTAACCCGGTGGCGCGCTCCAGCTCACCGTTTTCGATCAACGCCGGGACCCGGCCAGTCAGCGAACCGGCGATCTCTTCGCGACTCACCACCGTCTGGATGTGCAGCTTGCCTTGATAATGTTGTTGCAGCTGCTGCATCAGCGGCAAAAAGCTCAGGTCGGCCGCATAGCGGGCAGCATGGACCAGCACGATGTTTTCAAAGCGATCCAGCCCTTCGCCCTGCTGTAGCATCGACAGGTAGGGGCCAATAGCGGTGCCGGTTGCCAGCATCCATAAGGTTTTGCATTCAGGGACTTCATCCAGCACAAAGAATCCTGCCGCTTCTTTGGTGACCATCACCTGATCGCCAGGCCGAAGTGTCTGCAGATGTGGACTCAGTTTGCCCTCTGGCACGGTGACCAGGTAGAACTCCAGCAGATCATCTTTCGGCGCATTGACGTAAGAGTAAGCGCGCTGTACCCGCTCACCGTCGATTTCCAGTGCCAGCTTGGCAAATTGCCCGGCGATAAAGGGATCGATGGGCGCTTTTACCCGGAGACTGAACAGCGCATCCGTCCAGTTTTTCACTTCCTTTACTTCAGCATTGACCCACTCAGCCATAATCACTCCCTGGTTGTTGATTATTCAGGCAGGTCACTATTTTCGCGGCTGCCCGGTGAGATTGCCAGCCTGCGCCGGGGCAAAAGCTCTAATCGACAAACTGTTACTTTGTCTTTACAGGCTGGCCCATAAACTTGACAGGCGCAAGCCGGGACCTTTTCGCTTACCTCTCGCTTTGTCATCTAATCCTGATATTTTGCCCGCCATAACAAGATGACTGGCGGGTGAACCGCTGTTTTAACCTCCTTTCACAGAAAGAAATTTTGCATAATCATGATGACTAAACTCGAAAATCGCCCGCTGCTGGTGATGCTCATTGTGCTGGTGGCAGTAGGGCAGATGGCACAGACTATCTACGTCCCGGCGATGTCGGTGATGGCGGATGTTCTGAATGTGCGGGATGGCGCGCTGCAGCGTGTGATGGCGGCCTATCTGATGACCTATGGCGGATCCCAGCTGATCTATGGCCCGCTGTCAGACAGCATCGGTCGTCGTCCGGTGATCCTGGCGGGCATGATGATCTTTATGATCGGCGCAATCACAGCACTGATGGCGACGTCGCTCGATATGCTGGTGTTCGGCAGCGCTGTTCAGGGACTGGGCACCGGCGTAGCTGGCGTGATGGCCCGCACCATGCCGCGCGATCTCTACGAGGGGCACGCACTGCGCCGCGCTAACAGCCTGCTTAATATGGGCATTCTGGTCAGCCCGCTGCTGGCGCCGGTGATTGGTGCACTGCTGACGCAGCTCTTTGGCTGGCACGCCTGCTTTGCCTTTCTGCTGCTGCTTTGTCTGGCGGTAACCGTTTCAATGGCACGCTGGCTGCCGGAGACCCGACCGCAGAGTGCGGAAATGACACCTTTCTTTAAACGCTACGCCCGCCTGCTCAGCGACGCGAATTTCGTTCGCTACATTGTGCTGCTGATTGGCGCGCTGGCCGGGATTGCGGTATTTGAGTCGAGCTGTGGCGTTCTGCTGGGCGGCGTGCTCGGCCTGCACAGCCTGACCGTCAGCATCCTGTTCATCCTGCCGATTCCGGCAGCGTTTTTTGGTGCCTGGTTTGCCGGTCGCGAGCAGGGTTCATGGCACAGTCTGATGTGGTGGGGCGTAAATAGCTGCCTGCTGGCGGGCATCCTGATGTGGATCCCGGCATGGTTCGGCGTGATGAATATCTGGACGCTGCTGGTCCCGGCTGCGCTGTTCTTCTTTGGGGCTGGCATGCTGTTCCCGCTGGCGACTTCAGGCGCGATGGAGCCTTATGCCTGGCTGGCGGGTAGCGCGGGCGCGCTGATTGGCGGGATGCAGAATCTGGGATCGGGCCTGGTGGCGTGGCTGTCAGCCATGATGCCGCAGCGCGATCAGTTCAGCCTTGGCATGCTGATGTTCTTCACGGCGCTGGTGATGCTGCTCTGCTGGTTGCCGCTCTCACGTCAGCCGGAGCGCGGCAACCAGCCGGTTACAGGATAAAGGGATGGAGCGCCGGATCTTTACGGTCGAGATAGTGAATCGACTGAATACGGCGGATGGTGCGTGATTTACCGCGAATCAGCAGGGTCTCGCTGGTGGCGATATTGCCCTGACGCGTAATGCCTTTCAGTAGTTCGCCACTGGTAATGCCGGTGGCGGCAAACACCACGTTGTCATTGCGTGCCATCTCATTCAGCATCAGCTTTTTGCCCGCTTCAATCCCCATCTCTGCGCAGCGCTGCAGCTCCTGCTCACCCAGCAGACGGTTTTCAGCGCTGTCGCCTTTCACGTGGTGACGCGCCAGTAACCGGCCCTGCATATCCCCATCCAGCGCGCGGATCACCGCCGCAGAGACCACGCCTTCCGGTGCGCCGCCGATGCCATACATCACATCCACTTCGCTGTCCGGCATGCAGGTCAGAATGGAGGCGGCGACATCGCCATCCGGGAAGGTAAACACCCGCACGCCCAGTTGCTGCAACTGACTGATCACTGCGTCATGACGCGGCTTTGCCAGAATCGATACGGTTAGCTGTGATAGCGGCTTATTCATCGCGATGGCGATGTTACGCAGGTTGGTTTCCAGCGGCAGGTCAAGATCGATCTCTCCACGCGCAGCGGGGCCAACAATCAGTTTTTCCATGTACATGTCGGGTGCGTGCAGAAAGCTGCCCTTATCGCCTACGGCCATCACCGCCAGCGCATTAGCCTGGCCAAGCGCCGTCATGCGGGTGCCTTCAATCGGATCGACCGCAATGTCGACCGCATCGCCGCGGCCGGTACCGACTTTTTCACCGATATAGAGCATCGGAGCTTCGTCGATTTCGCCTTCACCGATCACAATCTGACCGTCGATTTCAATGGAGTTCAGGACATGACGCATGGCATGGACAGCCGCGCCGTCAGCCGCATTTTTGTCGCCGCGTCCTAACCAGTGATAGCCTGCCAGGGCGGCAGCTTCGGTTACGCGGGAAAATTCAATGGCAAGTTCTCGTTTCATGGCATCTACCTGACAAAAAACAGGCGGGCAGTGTAACACAGCGGGGCAGTGGAGCGGGGAAAAGGCCCGCGACAGCAACGGTCGCGGGCATTGATATTACTCTTGTTCTTCCCACGCCTGGGCGCGGGCTACAGCTTTTTTCCAGCCAGCATAACGGAAATTACGCTCGGTGGTTTCCAGGCTTGGACGGAATTCACGCTCAATAACTGCTTTAGAGCGGACTTCATCCAGATCCTGCCAGAAGCCAACAGCCAGACCTGCCAGATAAGCAGAACCCAGCGCGGTGACTTCACGCACTTCCGGACGCTCAACACGGGTGCCGAGGATGTCCGACTGGAACTGCATCAGGAAGTTGTTGGAAACCGCACCACCATCCACACGCAGCGCCTGCAGGCGGGTGTTGGCATCGTTCTGCATCGCTTCCAGCACGTCGCGCGTCTGATAAGCGATAGACTCCAGCGTCGCACGGATGATGTGGTTAGCATTAGCACCACGGGTCAGGCCGAAGATAGCACCACGGGCATACGGGTCCCAGTAAGGAGCGCCCAGGCCGGTGAAAGCAGGCACCATGTAAACGCCGTTGGTGTCTTTCACTTTCATCGCAAAGTATTCAGAGTCAGCAGCTTCACTGATCAGCTTCATCTCATCGCGCAGCCACTGAATAGAGGCGCCACCGATAAACACAGCCCCTTCCAGTGCATAGTTCACTTCACCGCGCGGGCCACAGGCGATAGTGGTCAGCAGGCCGTGCGTTGAAGTTACCGCTTCAGTACCGGTGTTCATCAGCATAAAGCAGCCGGTGCCGTAGGTGTTTTTCGCCATGCCAGGCTGAACACAGAGCTGGCCATACAGCGCAGCCTGCTGGTCACCGGCAATACCGGCGATTGGAATACGTGTACCGCCTTTACCACCGATGTTGGTCTGACCATAGACTTCAGAAGAGGACTTCACTTCTGGCAGCATTTCACGCGGGATATCCAGGATATCCAGCATACGCTGATCCCACTCCAGCTTATGGATGTTAAACATCATGGTACGGGAGGCGTTGGTATAGTCGGTGATATGCACGCGGCCCTGGGTCATTTTCCAGACCAGCCAGGTATCGACGGTACCAAACAGCAGCTCGCCACGTTTTGCACGCTCACGTGAGCCTTCAACGTGATCCAGGATCCACTTCACTTTGGTTCCGGAGAAGTAAGGGTTAATCACCAGACCGGTGGTGTGCTGGATATACTCTTCCAGACCCTCTTTCTTCAGTTTGTGACAGTAGTCGGCGGTGCGGGGATCCTGCCAGACGATGGCGTTGTAGATCGGCTTACCGGTCTCTTTTTCCCAGACGATAGCGGTTTCGCGCTGGTTGGTGATACCGATTGCCGCAATCTCATCAGAGCGGATGTCGGCATGGGCCAGCACTTCAACCAGCGTTGAGCTTTGTGAAGCCCAGATATCCATTGGATCATGTTCAACCCAGCCCGCTTTCGGGTAGATCTGGGTGAATTCGCGCTGCGATACCGCGACGATATTAGAGTCGTGGTCGAGAATGACGGCGCGGGAGCTGGTTGTGCCCTGATCGAGCGCGACAATATATTTTTTATCTGTGGTAGTCATAAATTCTGTCCTGATGATAAAAGGTGAAACTTACGCTTTACGCTGCTGAGCGCGTGCAACCGGTTTGTCTGCTGGAACGCTTGCAGGTTCCTGGGCGGTACCTGGCAGGTAGCGACCAATCAGTGTGCGATAACCTACTGCACCCAGGCAGGCACCGACCAGCGGGCCAAAAATCGGCACGAGGAAGTAAGGGATGTCACGACCACCGGTAAAGGCAACGTTACCCCAGCCTGCCAGCCATGCGAAGATCTTCGGTCCGAAATCACGAGCCGGGTTAAGGGCGAAGCCGGTCAGAGGACCCATTGAGCCACCGATAACCGCAACCAGCAGGCCAATCAGCAGTGGAGCCAGTGGGCCACGTGGAATGCCGTTGCCGTCATCCGTCAGACCCATAATGACCGCCATTAATACTGCAGTGATGACCATCTCAACCAGGAAGGCCTGGCCGACACCGATATGTGGATTAGGGTAGGTTGAGAAGATGCCTGCCAGGTCGAGACTTTCAACCGTGCCGCGCACCATCTGGTGGCTCTGCTCATAATCAAAAAACAGGCTGTAGTAGAGACCGTATACCAGCGCCGCGGCACAGAAGGCACCGGCAATCTGCGATACGATATAAGGCAGAACTTTACGTCCTTCAAAATTAGCAAACAGGCAGAGTGCAACGGTGATTGCCGGGTTCAGGTGCGCGCCCGAAATGCCTGCGGTAAGGTAGGCGGCCATGGAAACGCCAAGACCCCAGATGATGCAGATTTCCCACTGACCGAAGGCGGCACCGGCGAGTTTCAATGCAGCCACACAGCCTGCGCCAAAGAAAATAATCAAGCCTGTCCCCAGAAATTCGGCAATACACTGACCTTTGAGCGTGTTAGTTGTCTGACTCATAATAGTGGTTCCTGAAGCGAGGTTAAATTTTATCAGTTTTTGTTCTCATTCCATGAGGCACCCAGCTTTAATGTAGGGCTGGTGTGAATTTATCGTTAACGAACATAAACGAGAAATAGCGAAATCGTTTTTTGTGTACTGTGTCATAAAAATGCGCGTTTTCGCGTATTCTGGCTTTCCTTAGCCAATATTCGCGCCTGATGACGGGGATAACGCACCCGTACCAGAAAGCCGTCGCAGTAAGCGCAGCGTAAATTCAGGGATTGGCTGAAAAGTGTTACAGACTACGCCCGCAGCGGCCGCGTTGCTGGACTTGCGGGGTGAGGCTACATACAATCGGGACAACGTTGCTGGCTTAAGCTGGCATCATCAACGCCTTGCAGGAATTTAGGAGAGGTCAGAAAGATGTCATTTGAAGTGTTTGAGAAACTGGAAGCGAAAGTACAGCAGGCGATTGATACCATCACCCTGTTGCAGATGGAAATCGAAGAGCTGAAAGAGCAGAACAACTCACTGCGTAACGATGCGCAACAAGTCGCGGGCAACCACGATGCGCTGATGCGTGAAAATCAGCACCTGAAAGAAGAGCAACACGTGTGGCAGGAACGTCTGCGTGCATTGCTGGGAAAAATGGAAGAGGTTTGAAGCCTCAGCTGATGTGAAAAACGGGTGCTCAGGCACCCGTTTTCATGTCTGGCCTATTCGAGGTCCAGCGCATCCTCTGACAGAATGATACCGGTGTTGTCGGCATAGAGATGGTCGCCGGAGAAGAAGGTGACGCCGCCGAAATTGACGCGCACATCGCTTTCGCCAATCCCTTCACCCGCAGCGCCTGCCGGAATCGCGGCAATCGCCTGAATGCCAATCTCCAGCTCTTCCAGCTCATCAACCTGGCGTACCGAACCGTAAATCACCAGACCTTCCCACTCGTTGGTTGCCGCCAGACGTGCCAGCTGCGCATCCACCAGTGCACGGCGCACTGAGCCGCCGCCATCAATCACCAGTACCCGACCCCGGCCATTCTCTTCCAGCAGATCGTAGAGTAAGCCGTTGTCTTCAAAGCATTTCACTGTGGTAATCTGACCACCGAATGAAGTGCGCCCACCAAAGTTTGAAAAAAGCGGTTCAACAACATTCACTTCTTCATGGTAGATATCGCAGAGTTCAGATGTATCGTATTTCATAAGGGTTTCGTCTGTTTGCCACAGGAAGGGTAAGTATATCGCTATATGCAGATTGTTGGCAAAATCATCAGTATGAAAAAAGCATCGTTCGATCAAGAACATGCATAAAAAAGCCCAGCCGGGTGGGCTGGGCTTCTGAAAAGCGCTGAATCAGTGGATCAGAGAATGAAGCGGCTAAGGTCTTCGTCAGCCACCAGTTCATCCAGATGTTTACCGACATAGTCAGCATCGATGGTAACGGATTCACCATGACGATCGCTGGCGTCATACGAAATATCTTCCATCAGACGCTCCAGCACAGTATGCAGACGGCGCGCACCGATGTTTTCGGTGGTTTCGTTGACCTGCCATGCGGCTTCAGCGATCCGGCGAATACCCTCTTCGGTGAACTCAATGTTCACGCCCTCGGTATTCATCAGCGCTTTGTACTGCACGGTAATCGAGGCATTCGGCTCGGTCAGGATGCGCTGGAAATCGTTCACGGTCAGCGCCTGCAGCTCAACACGGATGGGCAGACGACCCTGCAGTTCCGGGATCAGATCGGATGGGCTGGCAACCTGGAACGCGCCTGAGGCGATAAACAGAATGTGGTCTGTTTTCACCATACCATGCTTGGTGGAGACGGTGCAGCCTTCCACCAGCGGCAGCAGGTCGCGCTGAACGCCTTCGCGTGAGACATCCGGGCCGCCGGCATTCTGGCCGCCGCGCTTACAGATTTTGTCGATCTCATCGATAAACACGATACCGTGCTGCTCAACGGCATCAATCGCGTCCTGCTTAAGCTCTTCCGGGTTAACCAGTTTGGCCGCTTCTTCTTCGATCAGCAGCTTCATCGCTTCTTTGATCTTCAGCTTGCGGGCTTTCTGCTTCTGGCCGCCGAGATTCTGGAACATTGACTGCAGCTGGCTGGTCATCTCTTCCATGCCCGGAGGGGCCATGATTTCGACGCCAGGGCTGCTGGCGGCCAGGTCGATCTCAATCTCTTTATCGTCCAGCTGGCCTTCGCGCAGCTTCTTGCGGAACGACTGGCGTGCTGCAGAGGGTTCAGCGCTCTGCTCTGACTGGCCCCAGTTGTTTTTTGCTGGTGGAATCAGCACATCAAGAATGCGCTCTTCCGCCATCTCTTCGGCACGATATTTGTTCTTTTCAATCGCCTGACTGCGCACCATCTTAATGGCCGAATCGGTCAGGTCACGAATGATAGAGTCAACTTCCTTACCGACATAACCGACTTCGGTAAATTTGGTCGCCTCTACTTTGATAAACGGCGCATTGGCCAGCTTAGCCAGACGACGCGCGATCTCGGTTTTACCGACACCGGTCGGACCGATCATCAGGATATTTTTAGGGGTCACTTCATGGCGCAGCTCTTCGTCGAGCTGCATGCGGCGCCAGCGGTTACGCAGTGCAATAGCCACGGCGCGCTTAGCGCTCTCCTGGCCGATGATAAAGCGGTTCAGTTCGCTGACGATTTCGCGAGGAGTCATCTCAGACATATTTATACCCTTACGACTTAGACGTTAATTCTTCGAAATTAACGTTGTGGTTAGTGTAGATGCAGATATCACCCGCGATATTCAGCGACTTTTCGACGATGTCGCGCGCGCCCATCTCGGTATTCTCCAGCAGCGCACGTGCCGCTGCCTGGGCGAAAGGCCCACCGGAGCCGATGGCGATCAGATCGTTTTCAGGCTGGATGACGTCACCGTTACCGCTGATGATCAGTGAAGCTGATTCATCTGCGACGGCCAGTAAGGCTTCAAGGCGACGCAGCATACGGTCAGTACGCCAGTCTTTAGCCAGTTCCACCGCAGCTTTCACCAGATGGCCCTGATGCATTTCCAGTTTACGTTCGAAAAGTTCAAACAGGGTGAAGGCGTCTGCGGTGCCGCCAGCAAATCCGGCAATCACTTTATCGTTGTATAAACGACGCACTTTTTTAACGTTGCCTTTCATCACGGTATTGCCGAGCGTAGCCTGGCCATCACCGCCAATCACTACCTGGCCGTTGCGTCGTACACTTACTATTGTTGTCACGGGCAGACCCCTTGTTGCAGTCGGAAAAGGACTCCGCGCACCGGGCGCGGAGTATCATGCAACAGATATGGGGCGGGTTTGACGGGTTTCAACCCCCGACGGAGAGCGGAATACAGCTGGAGTGTCCGGAACTGCGCAGGCGCTTCAGGGTGCTGTCAGCGGAGGCGCGGTCTTTATAAGGACCGATAACCACACGATTCCAGCCGCCACCGGTGGTAATACGGCTTTCAAATCCTTCAAAGGCTAAGCCAGCGCGCACCGATTCAGCCTGGTCAGTGCCCTTAAACGAACCACACTGCACCATCCAGCGCTGCGAAGAGGCTTTCTCCGCCGGTTTCGCCTTCGCGTTCTCCTGCGGTTTTGGCTGCACTTCCGGTTCACGCGTAACAGGTGCAGGCTGCGTCTGGCGCTGTACGTTTTGCTGCTGCTGCTGCTGCTGCTGCTGCTGCTGCTGACGTTGCTGTTGTTGTAATTGCTGCTGTTGCTGGCGCTGTTGTTGTTGCTGCAACTGCTGCTGGCGTTGCTGTTGCTGCTGAGCCTGCAACTGCTGACGTTGCTGCTGAACCTGTTGCTGCTGCTGTTGTTGCTGAACCTGCTGCTGCTGACGCTGCAGTTGTTGCAACTGCTGCTGATGCTGCAGTGTCTGCTGACGTTGCGCCGGCGTCTGTTCGTTCCACGGCACTTCGTTGAGCTGCGTCGGCTGCTGACGCATATCCGCCTGCATCTGCTCCAGCAACTGGCGCTGCTCGTCGGTCAGCTGTGTCTGCGACTTCACTTCGCCACCCGAAGAGGGTTCGATAGGTGTCGGCACAGTGACCTGACGGTTCTCCAGCTCTTTAATATATTTCCAGCGCTCTTCTGGCTTCGGCGGCAGGCCATTGCCGTTGGCTTTATGATCCGTAATGACCGGCACGTCCTCTTTTTTGTGATGCGCCAGGAACCATAAACCACCGGCAAAGGTCACCAACACTGCGACCGCCAGTACAATCATCAATTTAGATGTTCCCGAACCGCCTTTGCTCTTCTTGCCACGGCTGGGGCTTTTTTTGCGACGCGTCCCTGTTGAACGCCCGCGGCCTACGTAATCTTTTTGTGCCACTCTCGTTCTTATACCCTTCAAAAATAGTGCCAGATGGGCGAAATGATGATTTTTACGCGCCCGGCAAGGAGTCCGCCATGTTACTTAAGGGTCGGAACTTTGACCAGCAGTGTTCGCCTTAAGAATCTACTGAAAAAATCAGACAAATACGCTTATTTTTCACGCTTTTTTGCTCGCGCCGTGCTGCCACGAATGGTTAAACCGGCATCCAGCAGCCGCGATCCGCTGATGACCCGTTTGCCATTTAACTCATCCAGCAGCAGAAGCATCGCTTCCCGGCCTATCTGGTAACGTGGCTGCGTGACCGTGGTCAGCGGCGGCTCGCAGTAACGTGATAGCTCAATGTCATCGAATCCGACCACAGAGAGGTCCTCCGGTATCCGCAGTCCGCAGCGCCGGGCCTGATTCATCGCCCCAAGTGCCATAATATCGCTGTGGCAGAAGAGCGCGCGCGGCGGTTGCGGCAGGGTCATCAGCTGATTCATGGCGGCAACGCCCGCTTCAAATGTGAAGTCACCGCGCACAATATAGGTAGGATCGACCGTCAGCCCGCTGCGACGCATCGCCTGGACATACCCCTGCAAACGATACTGGCAGAGCGGCATCTCTTCCGGCCCGGCGATACAGGCGATATGTGTGTGACCCAACTGCAGTAAATGATTTACCGCTTCAAATGCGGCGGTCAGGTTATCGATGTGGACAGTGGGCAGTGACATTTCCGGCGCAAACTCATTCGCCATTACCATAGGCGGCAAGTTGCGTTGCTCATCAATGCTGGCATCAAAAGGCAACTTTGAGCCGAGCAGCACCATGCCATCGATCTGTCGCGTCACCATCAGGTTGAGAAAAGTTCTCTCCTGCTGATTCTGATGCGCGCAGTCACCAATCAGCACCAGATAGCCCTCTTCGGCTGCCGTAACTTCAACGCCTCGGATGATTTCACTAAAGAAGGGATCGCAGATGTCAGGGACAATGACCAGGATGGTACGCGTCTCATTACGACGGGCGTTGCGCGTGGGGCCATGTGCCGCGTAGCCGACGGCGGCAACCGCCTGCTCGACTTTCTGGCGGGTGGCCGCAGAAACCTTCTCCGGATTCATCAGCGCACGCGATACGGTGGCGGTTGAGACGCCCGCATGTTCCGCAACATCTTTCATCGTGGCGGCGGGCGGTTGTTGATTCTGCTCCAACACATGCTCCTGACGCGTTATGGCGCGTTCAATTCTGTTTCTGCCTGACCTGAAGGCAAACCGGGCAACATTGTTAACGATTGCCCGGCTGGTTGTTACTTAATTTGCATAAAAATTGTGACTTATGCGACATTTTTCGATCTGGCTCGCAGTGTCAGCTTAAATCAGCTCTCGGTAGGGTCGATATCCAGCGTCCATTTCACTTTGCGCGCCGCGGGCAGTGTTGAAACCAGCGGCAACGAACTGCTCAGCAACTGTTGCAGACGCTGCCGGGAGGGATGCTGCAGCAGCAGTTGCCAGCGCCAGCGTCCACTGCGTTTTGGCTGCAGTGCAGGCAACGGACCCATAAACCACATCGCCTTATCGTTCAGCGGGCTTGCCTCCAGCAAATTACGGAGTTGTTGCAGGAATTCCGCCGCCTGCTGGTTATCCATATCTTCAGCGCGGAACAGCGCATGGCGGCTCCAGGGCGGCAGATGGACTGCCTGTCGCTCCAGCAATGCCTGCTGGGCGAACGCCGAATAGCCCTGGTGCAACAGCGTCTGCAGCAGCGGATGTTCCGGATGGTGAGTCTGCAGCAACACCTCGCCCTGTTTGCCGGCACGACCAGCACGACCGGCGACCTGGGTGTAGAGCTGAGCAAAGCGTTCCGCCGCACGAAAATCGGCTGAGAACAGTGCACCATCGACATCCAGCAGCGACACCAGCGTAACATCGGGGAAGTGGTGGCCTTTGGCCAGCATCTGGGTGCCAACCAGGATTCGTGCGCCGCCGCGATGAACGTCAGCCAGATGCTGCTCCAGCGCACCTTTGCGGCTGGTGGTATCACGATCGATTCGCGACACCGGCACGCCAGGGAAAAGTGTGCCGAGCTGCTGCTCCAGTTGCTCAGTCCCGACGCCTACCGGTAGTAAATGGGTTGAACCACACTGCGGGCATTGATTAGGCAGCGGACGCTGGCTGTCGCAATGGTGGCAGCGTAGCTGGCGATGGTGCTGATGCAGCGTGTAGTAGCGGTCACAGCGGGTACACTCAGCAATCCAGCCGCAATCATGACAGAGCAGGGCGGGCGAAAAGCCACGGCGGTTAAGAAACAACAGCACCTGATTATCGGCCTGCAGATGCTGGCGCATTTTACCAATCAGGCCCGGTGCCAGACCGCCGATCAACTGCACGCCTTTTAAGTCGATAAGCTGTTGCAGTGCCGGTCTGGCATTGCCGGCGCGTTTTGTCAGGTCGAGCTGGCGATACTTGCCGCTGCGGACATTGTGCAGTGTCTCCAGAGCAGGGGTCGCCGATCCCATAACAATCGGGATATCCTCTTCATGTGCGCGGAAGACGGCCAGATCGCGCGCCTGATAGCGCCAGCCCTCCTGCTGTTTATAGGAGCTGTCATGCTCTTCATCGATAATAATTACGCCAGGACGGGCCAGTGGCGTAAACAGCGCCGATCGGGTGCCAATCACAATCGCCGTTTCGCCGCGCCGCGCACGTAACCAGACCGCCAGCCGCTCACTGTCATTTAATGCGGAGTGCAGCACATCAATGGGCGCATCAAAACGTTCGCGAAAACGGGCGATAGTTTGCGGGGTCAGGCCAATCTCCGGCACCAGCACCAGCGCCTGTTTACCGCGTGCCAGCACATTTTCCAGCACGCTGAGGTAAACCTCGGTTTTGCCTGAACCCGTGATGCCCGCCAGCAGCCAGGCTGCATAATGTTCATCATCTGCCCGAATCGCACCCACGGCCATCGCCTGATCGGTATTCAGCCGCAGACGTTCGCCTTTTACGGCATAAGTGGTACGCCAGTCGTGCATCTGCGGCTGATGCTCATGCAGTTCGCATAACCCTTTGGCGCGCAGCGCCTGCAGCGTCGCATCCGTGAGGTCATGTTCACTGACCTGATGACGATAGAGCGGTTGCTGCCGCAGTGCAGCCAGCGCCTGCTGCTGTTTCGGTGCCCGCTTTAAACTTTCCGGCGCAGTCGCCCGACCCTGCTCGGTGATTTCCCAGCGCCATAAGGGATTGTCCTGCGCCGCTTTGCCCTGACGCAGCAGTACCGGAATAGCGTGACTCAGTACCTCTCCCTGCGGCGAATGATAATAGCTGGCGGCCCAGTTAAGGATGCGCCACAGCGACGCTGGATAGAGGGATTCACTATCCAGCACCTCAATCACGCGCTTGAGTTGTGCTTCCGGCAGATCGCTGCTGTCACGAAAGGCGACCACAATCCCGATCATCCTGCGATTGCCAAAGGGCACACTCACGCGACCACCAATGACCGGCTGCGCACCCTGTGGCGGCAGATAATCAAACAGGCGGGGCAAGGGGACGGGCAGGGCGACCTGGACTACGGGCATAACTCTCTCTTTCCGGCTCAATGATCGGGGAAGCTAGTGTACACGCTGACCCTGATGGCGGGTATCTCAGCAGATATTTGCAGCAATCGAAACTTACCTGTATAATATGCCGCCTTCGGTGAGAAATATCTGGCCGGAGTACACCCTATAATGTTCAATCGCGTGTGGTGCTGTGCAGGTTAAAGCCTGGCACGGAGAGCGACACGGCCTTCAATGAGGTTTCCCATGAAACAAGGTATTCACCCGAAATACGAAGCAGTTACTATCAAATGTACCTGCGGCAACGAGATCCACACCCGTTCAACACTGACTCACGAACTGAACCTGGACGTTTGTGGCAAATGCCACCCGTTCTATACCGGTAAGCAGCGTGAAGTGGCAACTGGTGGCCGTGTTGACCGCTTTAACAAGCGTTTCAGCGTGCCAGGCGCTAAAAAATAAGATTAAAAGGCACCTGAACCTGCGGGTTCGGCGGCAAGAAAAAACCCAGCTTCGGCTGGGTTTTTTTATGGCTGAAAGATCAATACTCCCAGGTATCCGGATCGACACCCATCTGGCGCATGATTGCTTTTGCTTCTTCCGGAATCTCATCACTACGCTCTTTGCGCAGGTCGACGTCATCCGGCAGCGGTTGGCCCGTAAAGGCATGTAAAAAGGCTTCGCAAAGCAGCTCGCTGTTGGTGGCGTGACGCAGGTTGTTCACCTGACGACGGGTACGCTCATCCGTTAAAATCTTCAGCACGCTCAATGGGATTGATACTGTGATCTTCTTGACCTGCTCGCTCTTCTTACCGTGCTCAGCGTACGGGCTGATATATTCGCCGTTCCATTCAGCCATGGGTTACCTTAATTAATAAACGTTAAATGTTAGGAAATCAGCGGATTATGCCTGATTTTTTCCTGCCTGACCCCTGATATGGCGGGTTTTCTTCGCTCACTGCCTCTGTCTGACAGAGGGGAACGCCAGGCGATGACGCATAATTTTAGCGGTTATTGCGGTTTTGCTCAATCTATACGCAAAGACATTTAGATGTCCAGATGTATTGACGTCTAATTAGAGGGTGATATCCTGTGGCCTACATTTTATTCACTCTTCAGGAACAATTCGCTCATGACGCGTAAACCGGCAACCATCGCAGTGCGCAGCGGTTTGAATGATGACGAGCAATATGGCTGCGTTGTCCCGCCAATCCACCTCTCTACCACCTATAACTTCCTGGATTTCAATGAGCCTCGTGCGCATGACTACTCCCGTCGTGGCAACCCCACTCGTGATGTCGTACAGCGTACGCTGGCAGAACTGGAAGGGGGAGCGGGCGCGGTATTAACCAATACCGGGATGTCGGCGATTCACCTGGTCACGACGGTGTTTCTGAAGCCTGGCGATCTGCTGGTCGCGCCACATGACTGTTATGGCGGCAGCTATCGGCTGTTTGACAGCCTGAGCAAGCGCGGCGCCTATCGGGTGAAATTTGTCGATCAGGGTGATCCGGTAGCGCTGCAGGCCGCTCTGGATGAAAACCCAAAACTGGTGCTGATTGAAAGCCCCAGCAATCCGCTGCTGCGCGTGGTAGATATCAGCGCGATTTGCGCCGCTGCGCGTGCTGCGGGTGCCATCAGCGTGGTGGACAATACCTTTATGAGTCCGGCGCTGCAGAATCCTCTGGCGCTGGGTGCGGACCTGGTGATCCACTCCTGTACCAAATACCTTAATGGCCACTCCGATGTCGTGGCGGGCGCGGTCATCGCCAAAGATCCGCAACTCGCTACCGACCTGGCCTGGTGGGCAAATAACATTGGTGTGACCGGTGCAGCGTTTGACAGTTATCTGCTGCTGCGCGGGATTCGTACGCTTTCACCGCGGATTGCAGCCGCACAACGCAACGCACTCGCGATTGTAGAGTATCTGAAGCAGCAGAAACTGGTGAAAAAGTTGTATCATCCTTCGCTGCCGGAAAACGCCGGACACGAACATGCCGTACGTCAGCAGCGCGGCTTTGGCGCGATGCTGAGTTTCGAGGTCGACGGTGATGAGGCGCTGCTGCGTCGCTTCCTGAAAGCACTGCAGCTATTTACGCTGGCGGAATCGCTGGGCGGAGTAGAGAGTCTGATCTCCCATACCGCCACCATGACGCACGCGGGGATGTCGGCAGAAGCACGCGCGGCAGCGGGCATTTCCGATACGCTGCTACGGGTTTCTGTCGGTATTGAAGATCACGAAGATTTAATTGCCGATCTGGATAATGCATTCCGGGTCGCAGCCGAGGGTTAAGCATGACGATTTCAGCAGGCGCGGGAACGCCGAACATCAGGCAGTTGCATAAGTTTGGCGGCAGCAGCCTGGCCGATGCGCGCTGCTATCAGCGCGTTGCCGGTATTATGGCGGACTACAGCCAGCCGGGCGACCTGATGGTGGTCTCTGCGGCAGGCTCAACCACCAACCAGCTGATTAGCTGGCTGAAGCTGAGCCAGAGCGATCGGCTTTCTGCGCATCAGGTGCAACAGGCCTTACGGCGCTACCAGAGCGAACTGATCAGTGCGCTGCTGCCTGCTGAGGTCGCAGAACCTTTAATCACCGCGTTTATCCGCGACCTGGAAAAGCTGGCCGCACTGCTGGATGCGCCGATTACCGATGCGGTCTATGCCGAAGTGGTCGGTCATGGTGAAGTCTGGTCGGCACGCCTGATGTCAGCGGTACTGAGCCAGCGTGACCTTCAGGCCTGCTGGCTGGATGCGCGTGAGTTTCTGCGCGCTGAACGTGCCGCACAACCGCAGGTAGATGAAGGGAAGTCCTGGCCACTGCTACAGACTCTACTGGCGCAGCATCCGCACAAGCGCATCGTGGTGACCGGATTTATCAGCCGCAACGACGCCGGTGAAACCGTCCTGCTTGGCCGTAACGGTTCCGACTATTCTGCCACGCAGATTGGCGCACTGGCGGGTGTCGGGCGGGTGACCATCTGGAGCGATGTGGCGGGTGTCTACAGTGCCGATCCCCGCAAAGTCTCTGATGCCTGTCTGCTGCCGCTGTTAAGGCTGGATGAAGCCAGCGAGCTGGCGCGCCTGGCGGCACCGGTTCTCCATACCCGTACTCTGCAGCCGGTTTCAGGCAGCGATATCGACCTGCAACTGCGCTGCAGTTATCAGCCGGAGCAGGGCTCAACCCGCATTGAGCGCGTGCTGGCCTCCGGGACGGGCGCGCGTATCGTCACCAGCCATGATGATGTTTGCCTGATTGAGATTCAGCTGCCAGAGCAGCATGACTTCGCCATCCTGCACAAAGAGATCGACCTGTTGCTGAAGCGCGCGCAGCTGCGTCCGCTGGCGTTTGGCGTTCATCCCGATCGTCAATTGCTGCAGCTCTGTTACACCGCCGAAGTGGTAAACAGCGCCTTTACGCTGCTACAGGATGCCGGTTTACCGGGCCATCTGCAGCTGCGCGACGGCCTGGCGCTGGTGGCGCTGGTTGGCGCAGGCGTTACCCGCAATCCGCTGCATACCCATCGCTTCTGGCAGCAGTTAAAGGATCAGCCAATTGAGTTCATCTGGCAGTCAGAAGAGCACATCAGCGTGGTCGCAGTGCTGCGCGTCGGCCCGACTCAGCATCTGATTCAGGGATTGCATCAGTCGCTGTTCCGGGCAGAAAAGCGCATCGGTCTGATGCTGTTTGGCAAAGGCAATATCGGTTCACGCTGGCTGGAGCTGTTTGCCCGCGATCAGGAAACGCTGTCAGCGCGGACCGGCTTTGAATTTGTGCTGGTGGGCGTCGCGGACAGCCGTCGCAGCCTGCTGAGCTATGAAGGGCTGGAAGCCAGCCGGGCACTCGCCTTCTTTGATGATGAAGCGGTAGAGCGCGATGAAGAGTCGCTGTTCCTGTGGATGCGTGCTCACCCGTTTGATGACCTGGTGGTGCTGGATGTCACTGCCAGCACACCGCTGGCGCAGCAGTATCTCGACTTCGCCAGTCACGGTTTTCACGTTATCAGCGCCAATAAGGTCGCGGGAGCGTCTGACAGTCAGACCTGGCGCCAGATCCGCGATGCCTTTACCAAAACCGGACGTCACTGGCTCTATAACGCCACCGTTGGCGCAGGTCTGCCGATCAACTATACGGTGCGCGATCTGCGCGACAGCGGCGATACCATCCTGGCGATCAGCGGGATCTTCTCCGGCACGCTGTCTTGGCTGTTCCTGCAGTTTGATGGCACGGTGCCCTTTACCGAGCTGGTGGATCAGGCGTGGCAGCAGGGTTTAACCGAGCCCGACCCGCGCGCCGATCTCTCGGGTCAGGATGTGATGCGCAAGCTGGTTATCCTGGCGCGTGAGGCAGGCTACAACATCGAGCCGGATCAGGTGCGGGTTGAATCGCTGGTGCCCAGTAACTGTCAGCAGGGATCTGTCGACCACTTCTTTGAAAATGGCGAAGAGCTGAATGAGCAGATGCTGCAACGGCTCGAAGCCGCGCAGGAGATGGACCTGGTGCTGCGTTACGTTGCCCGTTTTGATGCCAATGGCAAGGCGCGCGTGGGTGTTGAAGCGGTGCGCCCGGAGCATCCGTTGGCCTCACTGCTGCCGTGCGACAACGTCTTTGCGATTGAGAGCCGCTGGTACCGCGATAATCCGCTGGTGATCCGCGGACCGGGCGCAGGCCGGGATGTCACCGCAGGCGCTATCCAGTCAGATATTAATCGCCTCGCACAACTGCTGTAACTCCTCCTCCTCAGGCGCTTCGGCGCCTGTTTTCAATGCGTTATCGCTCCCCTGTTGAATCGCCTTCATGTTGATTGAAAATTGATCACGACTGTTGACCATTTTTAAGTTGACGGCACAGTCAGATTACGTCATTTTGAACATCTGGACGTCTAAACGTGTAGATGTTCGCAGGCCGATTGTTAATCGATGAGGGTGCAGGATGAGTTTCTTTCATGCCAATCAGCGCGAAGCGCTAAACCAGAGCCTGGCTGAGCTGAACGGGCAAATTAATGTTTCATTTGAGTTCTTCCCGCCTCGTACCAGCGACATGGAAGAGACCCTGTGGACCTCTATCGATCGCCTGAGCAGTCTGAAACCGAAATTCGTTTCTGTGACCTACGGTGCGAACTCAGGCGAACGCGATCGCACCCATAGCATTATCAAAGGCATTAAAGATCGCACCGGTCTGGAAGCCGCTCCCCATCTGACCTGTGTCGATGCCACGCGCAATGAACTGCGCACCATCGCTCAGGATTACTGGAACAACGGCATCCGTCACATTGTGGCGCTGCGCGGCGATCTGCCTCCTGGCAGCGGTAAGCCAGAAATGTACGGCAGCGATCTGGTTTCGCTGCTGAAAGAGGTGGGTGATTTTGATATTTCGGTTGCGGCCTATCCGGAAGTCCATCCCGAAGCGAAAAGCGCCCAGGCCGATCTGATTAACCTGAAGCGAAAAATCGATGCAGGTGCCAACCGGGCTATTACCCAGTTTTTCTTCGACGTTGAAAGTTATCTGCGTTTCCGCGATCGCTGTGTCGCGACCGGCATTGACGTGGAAATTGTGCCGGGCATTCTGCCGGTCTCTAACTTTAAACAGCTGCAACGCTTTGCCACGCTGACCAATGTGCGCGTGCCGGGCTGGATGAGCGCGATGTTCGCCGGTCTGGATGATGATCCGGAAACGCGGAAAATGGTGGGAGCCAATATCGCGATGGATATGGTGAAAATCCTGTCACGCGAAGGGGTGAAGGATTTCCATTTCTACACGCTGAACCGTGCCGAAATGAGTTACGCCATTTGTCACACCCTGGGCGTGCGTCCTGCTGCTGCTGCGGCTTAACCGCTCTGCTTCAGCCAATAAAAAAAGTCGGGAGAGTCCCGACTTTTTTTGTTTTTACTGCAGGGCGGCGCTGGCGATCGTCAGCACCTCACCACCATTAACCGGTATTGCGCATGCCTGCCGCGACACCAGCAATGGTCACCATCAGCGCCTGCTCAACGCGGGCATCCGGTTCATCGCCATTCGCTTCCCGCGCGCGCGAACGATGCAGCAGTTCGGCCTGGAGTACGTTGAGCGGATCGGTATAGACGTTACGCAGTGCAATTGACTCGGCAATCCACGGCTGATCGGCCATCAGGTGTGAGTCATTGGCAATGGTCAGTACCGCTTTGATATCCGCATCAAGCTGATCGCGCAGCTGTTTGCCCAGCGGCCAGAGTGATTTCTCGACCAGACGCTGATCGTAATATTCCGCCAGCCACAGGTCCGCTTTTGAGAATACCATCTCCAGCATACCCAGACGGGTAGAGAAGAATGGCCAGTCGCGGCACATCGCTTCCAGCTGATCCTGATGACCGGCGGCCATCGCCTGTTGCAGGGCCGCACCGGCACCCAGCCACGCAGGCAGCATCAGACGGTTCTGCGTCCAGGCGAAAATCCATGGAATCGCACGCAGCGACTCTACGCCGCCGGTAGGTCGGCGCTTGGCGGGACGTGAGCCCAGCGGTAATTTACCCAGCTCCTGCTCCGGCGTCGCTGAGCGGAAATAGGGCACGAAGTCAGCATTTTCACGCACATAACCGCGATACATCGCACAGGAGTCGGCGGAGAGCTGATCCATAATGTCGCGCCATTCGCGTTTTGGCTCCGGCGGCGGCATCAGGTTCGCTTCCAGAATTGCGCCGGTGTAGAGCGACAGGCTGGCGATGGTGACGGCGGGTAAACCATATTTAAAGCGGATCATCTCGCCCTGTTCGGTCACGCGCAGACCGCCGCGCAGGCTGCCTGGTGGTTGCGACAGCAGCGCTGCATGGGCGGGTGCGCCGCCACGGCCAATGCTGCCGCCGCGTCCGTGGAACAGCGTCAGTGAAATCCCGGCCTTCTCACAGGTTTTAATCAGGGCATCCTGTGCCTGATATTGCGCCCAGCTGGCGGCCATCACACCGGCGTCTTTCGCCGAGTCAGAATAGCCAATCATCACCATCTGTTTGCCCTGAATTAAGCCGCGATACCAGTCGATGCTCAGCAGCTGGCTCATTACGTCATTGGCATTATTCAGGTCATCAAGCGTTTCAAACAGCGGTGCAACCGGCATGGCATAGCCGATGCCTGCTTCTTTCAGCAGCAGATGCACGGCCAGCACGTCAGAAGGGGTTTTCGCCATGGAGATAACATAGGCGGCGATAGAACCCTGTGGCGCTTCAGCCGCGACGCGACAGGTCTCCAGCACTTCACGCGTTTCATCGCTGGGCTCCCAGCTGCGAGGCAGCAGCGGACGCTTGGAGTTCAGTTCACGGATCAGGAAGGCCTGCTTGTCCGCTTCGGACCAGCTTTCATAATCGCCGAGGCCCAGATAGCGGGTCACTTCAGCAATCGCTTCGGTGTGACGGGTACTCTCCTGACGCAGATCGATACGCACCAGCGGCACGCCGAAGCATTTCACGCGGCGCAGCGTATCAAGCAACTGACCGTTGGCGATAATGCCCATGCCGCACTTTTGCAGTGACTGATAGATGGTAAACAGCGGATCCCACAGCTGATCGTTGGAGACCAGCAGATCGGCCGGGCGCGGCAGACGTTCACCTTTCAGGCGACGTTCCAGGAATGACTGGGTAGTCATTAACTGGCTGCGCAGGCGTTTCAGGATCATACGATAAGGTTCAAGTGCTTCCGGATCGCCGCTGAGTTCCCGGATCTCTTCAGTGCACTCTGACATCGACAACTCAGAGATCAGTACGCCGATATCGCGCAGGAACAGGTCAGTGGCTTTCCAGCGACTCAGCTGCATAACGTGGCGGGTAATCGCCGCCGTAACGTTAGGGTTACCGTCGCGGTCGCCACCCATCCATGAGGTGAACTGAACCGGCACGAAATCGACCGGCAGCTTAATGCCGAACGCCTCTTCTACCTGCTCGTTCAGCTCACGCAGGAAAGCGGGTACGCCTTCCCACAGGCTGTTTTCCACCACGGCAAAGCCCCATTTGGCTTCGTCGATAGGGGTCGGACGATATTTGCGGATCTCATCGGTGTGCCACGCCTGTGCCACCAGCTGACGCAGACGGCGCATAATCTGGTTACGTTCGTAGTCGGAGACGTCGCTGTGATCGAGCTGTTTCAGGCAGCTGTTAACTTCGACCAGCTTGTGAATCAGCGTACGGCGGGTGATTTCAGTCGGGTGAGCCGTCAGCACCAGTTCCAGCGACAGCGACTCAATGGCCGCAAGGATGTCACTTTCGCTGATATCTTTCTGCTGCTTCAGGGTATCAAAGGTCTTTTTCAGCAGTTCGGGATGGTTCTCACCCTCGCCACTTTGCGAGATGGTCTGATACTGCTCAGCCACGTTGGTGAGGTTCAGAAACTGGCTAAAAGCGCGTGCAACCGGCAGAAGCTCCTCGTTGGAGAGGTTCTGCAGCGTATTGAGCAGTTCTTTACGATGAGTGTCATTTCCTGCACGGGATGACTTGGAGAGCTTACGGATGGTTTCCACCTGGTCGAGGATGTTCTCTCCCAGTGCATCCTTAATCGTATCCCCGAGCAGTTTGCCGAGCATACTGACATTACTTCGCATTGCGGAATATTGTTCGTTCATTGGACCCTGACACCCTTATCGTCTTGAAAAACTTCTACACCCGACCTTTCAGGCAGCAGAAAAATCAGCAACGCCATGTTCCCCCTAATCTACAGGGAACCGGCTCCGTTGCCGCCTGTCCACATTCTGAAACGCTCTGGATAATCACCCGGTGGGCATAACATCGTCTTTTATCTAGCCACGTAATGTTGCGTTCGTCAAATGCGTTAAAGTGCGCTAAAGGTGTGGCTAAATAACGGAAATTCGTAGAATTTATCGGGAACAAAGCTGGATAAGTTATTCTTATTGCTAAATCCCGCAGAATGAAGGGGCATTTTACTGTTAATGCAGTGAAATGCCCCATTTGCTGTTAATCAGTGGCAAAAATGCTGCACAACCTGAGTGATAAGCGCCCTTGTCGGCTTAATAAATGCAGTATCAATAAATTCGTCTGGCTGATGTGCCTGCTCAATCGACCCCGGGCCCAGTACCAGCGTTGGGCAGAGCTGCTGAATAAAAGGCGCTTCGGTGCAGTAGTTCACCACCTCAGTGGGTATACCCAGCAATTTCTCGACCACACTGACCAGTTCATGATCTGCCGGACACTCGTAGCCAGGAATCGGCGGATGCAACTCGGCAACCGTGACACGGCCCGGCCAGCGCGCACTGACCGGTGCCAGCGCCTCGTTCAGTAGCCCATCGAGGTCGTTCAGCGACAGGCCCGGCAGCGGACGGATATCCATATGCAGTTCACAGCAGGCGCAGATACGGTTAGCGGCGTCACCGCCATGAATATGGCCGAAATTCATGGTGGGGTAGGGGATGGCAAAGCCGTCATGATGATAACGCTCCTGCAGCGTATTGCGCAGTTGCATCAGATGGGTGATCGACTCATGCATCAGTTCAATGGCGTTAACGCCTCGCGCGGGATCGCTGGAATGGCCCGATTTCCCCTCAATACGGATCACATTCGACAGGTGACCTTTGTGCGCACGCACCGGTTTAAGCGAGGTTGGTTCACCGATGATGGCGCAGTCAGGACGCAGCTGCGTCGACTCAGAAAAATATTTGGCGCCAGCCATGGTGGTCTCTTCATCGGCCGTAGCGAGGATATAGAGCGGCTTGCTCAGCGTGCTGACATCCACATCGCGCAGTGTATCGAGAATAAAGGCGAAGAAGCCTTTCATGTCTGCCGTGCCCAGGCCATAGAGCTTATTGTCGTGCTCGGTCAGGGTAAAGGGATCGCGTGTCCAGCGGCCATCGTCAAAAGGAACGGTATCGGTATGACCTGCTAGCAGCAGGCCGCCCGCACCGCTTCCGGTACGCGCCAGCATATTAAATTTATTGCGGGTGCCGGGCACCGGCTGCACTTCAACGCTGAAGCCGAGGTCGCGGAACCAGCCGGCCAGCAAATTGATTAAAGTTTCATTACTCTGATCCAGTGCGGCATCGGTTGCGCTGATCGACGGTGTGGCGATTAACTGGCGGTACAGTTCAATAAAAGGCGGTAATTTTGTCTTCACTGTTGGCGGTCCTTGGGTTAGGATGTATCCATATTCATGCAGTAATAGTGAATAAAAATACATTAACGTCCTCTGCAAGGGAACCTTAAATCACTGCAGATGACAGGGCGGGTAACGGGGCAAGGCCGCGACCCGGAACGTGCGACTGTAAAAAGGGTTACAGCCTGATGTTGAATACGCTGATCGTTGGTGCCAGTGGTTATGCTGGTACAGAGCTTGCCACCTTCCTGAATCGCCATCCACATATCAACATAACCGCTTTGGCGGTTTCGGCGCAAAGCCCTGATGCCGGCAAGCGCCTCTCCGATCTCCATCCGCAGCTGAAAGGTGTGGTGGATTTGCCGCTGCAGCCGCTGAGCAGCGCGGCCGAGTGGGCAGACAAGGTGGATGTGGTGTTCCTGGCGACGGCCCACGAAGTCAGCCACGATCTGGCGCCGGAATTTCTCAAGGCTGGCTGTGTGGTGTTCGACCTGTCGGGTGCGTTCCGCGTGAATGACGCTGATTTTTATACCCGCTTTTATGGCTTCACCCATCAGCATGGCGACTGGCTGGACAAAGCCGTTTACGGCCTTGCCGAATATCAGCATGAGAAAATCCAGCAGGCGCAGCTGGTGGCTGTGCCAGGTTGCTATCCGACCGCTGCGCAGCTGGCGCTGAAGCCCCTGGTGGATGCCGGACTGTTAAACGAGGCGCAGTGGCCGGTAATCAACGCCACCAGCGGCGTGAGCGGTGCCGGACGTAAAGCCAATGTCGGCACCAGCTTCTGCGAAGTGAGCCTGCAGCCTTACGGCCTGTTCAATCATCGTCATCACCCGGAAATCGTCGCGCACCTCGGTACGCCGGTGATCTTCACTCCGCATCTGGGTAACTTCCCGCGCGGTATCCTGGCGACGATTACCTGCCGTCTGAAAGCAGGTGTCAGCCGTGAAGATATCGCCGCAGTTTTCCATCGCGCCTATGACAACAAGCCACTGGTGCGGCTCTACGAGCAGGGCGTACCGGCGCTGAAAGCCGTTGTGGGTCTGCCTTACTGCGATATCGGTTTTGAAGTGCAGGGCGAGCATCTGATTGTCGTGGCAGCCGAAGATAATCTGCTGAAAGGCGCGGCATCGCAGGCGGTACAGTGCCTGAACATCCGGTTCGGCTTCCCTGAAACGCAGTCACTGATTTAACGGACAAATATACCATGACCAATCCATTGATTATCAAGCTGGGCGGTGTGTTGTTAGACAGCGAAGAAGCGCTGGCCCGCCTGTTTGAAGCGCTGCTGACCTACCGCAGCGCCCATCAGCGTCCGCTGATTATTGTCCACGGCGGCGGTTGCCTGGTGGATGAACTGATGAAAAAGCTGGCGCTGCCGGTGAAGAAGAAAAATGGCCTGCGTGTCACGCCAGCCGATCAGATCGACATTATTACCGGTGCGCTGGCGGGAACCGCGAATAAAACGCTGCTGGCCTGGGCAAAAAAATCGGGCATCAACGCGGTAGGCCTCTGCCTGGGCGATGCGGGCATCGTGAATGTCACACCGTTTGATGAAGAACTCGGCCACGTTGGCCACGCAATGCCGGGCGATCCGGCATTGCTGAACACCCTGCTGGCGGCCGGCTATATGCCGGTGGTGAGCTCAATTGGTATAACTGACAGCGGAGACCTGATGAACGTCAACGCTGACCAGGCGGCGACCGCACTGGCCTCGACGCTGGGCGCTGATCTGGTCCTGTTGTCAGACGTCAGTGGTATTCTCGACGGCAAAGGTCAGCGCATCGAAGAGATGACCGCCGACAAAGCTGAGCAGCTGATTACCCAGGGCATTATTACCGACGGCATGATTGTGAAAGTGCACGCTGCGCTTGATGCAGCGCGTACCCTGGGCCGCCCGGTGGATATTGCCAGCTGGCGTCACGCTGAGCGGCTGCCTGACCTGTTTAACGGCGTGTCGATTGGCACCCGGATTCTCGCTTAACGACTCTGATTCAAGGATTACGAAATGCAAACGCAAAACATCAAAAAAATCGTTCTGGCTTACTCCGGTGGTCTTGATACTTCGGCCATCATTCCATGGCTGAAAGAGAACTACGGCGGCTGTGAAGTCGTCGCTTTTGTCGCAGATATCGGTCAGGAGCGCGGCGATCTGGAAGGTGTAGAGAAGAAAGCCCTGCAGTCCGGCGCATCTGAATGCCACGTGGTTGACCTGCGTGAAGAGTTCATCAGCGACTATGTCTATCCGGTGCTGCAGACTGGCGCCCTCTATGAAGGCACTTATCTGCTGGGCACTTCAATGGCGCGTCCTATCATCGCTAAAGCACAGGTTGAGCTGGCGCTGAAAGTGGGTGCGGATGCGCTGTGTCACGGCGCTACCGGTAAAGGGAATGACCAGGTGCGTTTCGAAACCACCTACACCGCGCTGGCACCGCAGCTGAAAGTGGTGGCACCGTGGCGTGAATGGAACCTGCGTTCACGTGAAGCGCTGCTGGACTACCTGAAAGAGCGCAACATTCCGACCACCGCGTCACTGGAGAAAATCTACAGCCGCGACGAAAACGCCTGGCACATCTCTACCGAAGGTGGCGTGCTGGAAAGCCCGGCCAATGCACCGAATAAAGATTGCTGGGTCTGGACTGTCGATCCGCTGGAAGCGCCTGACCAGCCTGAAGAAGTGACCGTAACCGTGGAAAAAGGTCGGGTTGTGGCGGTTAACGGCGAAAAACTGAGTCCGTTCCAGTGCCTGGAAAAACTTAACGTGCTGGGCGCAAAACATGGCGTCGGCCGTATCGATATCGTTGAAAACCGTCTGGTAGGGATTAAATCGCGCGGCTGCTACGAAACCCCTGGCGGCACCATCATGGTCAATGCGCTGCGTGCGGTTGAGCAGCTGGTGCTGGATCGCGATAGCTTCAAATGGCGTGAGCAGCTCGGCCACGAGATGTCCTATGTGGTTTATGACGGTCGCTGGTTCGCCCCGCTGCGTAAGTCGATTCAGGCCGCTGCCGAATCGCTGGCGGAAGAGGTTAACGGTGAAGTGGTGCTGCAGCTCTACAAAGGCCAGGCGACAGCCACCCAGAAGCGTTCCGCGAACAGCCTCTACTCGGAAGAGTTCGCCACCTTCGGTGAAGATGAAGTGTACGATCACCGTCATGCGGGCGGCTTTATCCGTCTGTTCTCACTCTCTTCGCGTATCCGCGCCCTGAACGAGCAGAAGAAGTAATTTTCAGGCGAGGTGCGCCTCGCCTCATAGTTTCATTTCAGGGGCGGCATTTATGCCGCCCCTTGTTTAACGATTCAGAGGAGTTTTCACATGGCACTTTGGGGTGGACGGTTTACTCAGGCAGCGGATCAACGTTTTAAACAGTTCAATGACTCGCTGCGCTTCGATTACCGCCTGGCAGAGCAGGACATCATTGGCTCTGTTGCCTGGTCCAAAGCGCTGGTGACGGTAAATGTCCTGACTCAGGATGAGCAGCAGCAGCTGGAAGCGGCCCTGAATACGTTACTGGATGAAGTCCGTGAGGATCCTGAGCAGATTCTGCAGAGTGACGCCGAAGATATCCACAGCTGGGTTGAAGGCCAGCTGATCGACAAGGTGGGCGCGCTGGGCAAAAAACTGCACACCGGACGTAGCCGTAACGATCAGGTCGCGACCGATCTTAAGCTGTGGTGCAAGGTGCAGATTGAAGCGCTGCTGAGTGCCACCCGTGATCTGCAGCAGGCGCTGGTGGTCACCGCCGAAGCCAATCAGGATGCGGTGATGCCGGGCTACACGCATCTGCAGCGTGCGCAGCCGGTGACGTTTGCGCACTGGTGCCTGGCCTACGTTGAAATGCTGGCGCGTGACGAGAGCCGTCTGCAGGATACGCTGAAGCGGCTCGATGTCAGCCCGCTGGGCTGTGGCGCACTGGCCGGTACCGCGTATGAGATCGATCGTCAGCAGCTGGCAGGCTGGCTGGGCTTTGCTTCTGCCACGCGCAACAGTCTGGATACCGTATCAGACCGCGATCACGTGCTGGAGCTGCTTTCTGACGCTGCCATCGGCATGGTGCATCTGTCGCGCTTCGCCGAAGATATGATCTTCTTCAACACGGGTGAAGCGGGCTTTATCGAACTGTCAGATAAAGTGACCTCCGGCTCATCGCTGATGCCGCAGAAGAAAAATCCGGATGCGCTGGAGCTGATTCGCGGCAAGTGTGGCCGGGTGCAGGGCGCGCTGACCGGCATGATGATGACGCTGAAAGGTCTGCCGCTGGCCTACAACAAAGATATGCAGGAAGACAAAGAGGGGCTGTTTGACGCGCTCGACACCTGGCTCGACTGTCTGCATATGTCAGTTCTGGTGCTGGATGGCCTGCAGGTTAAACGTCCGCGCTGCCAGGAAGCGGCTGAACAGGGTTACGCAAACTCCACTGAACTGGCTGACTATCTGGTCGCCAAAGGCGTACCGTTCCGTGAAGCACACCATATCGTCGGGGAAGTAGTGGTTGCCGCCATCGGGCAGGGCGTGGCTCTGGAAGCGCTGTCGCTGGCACAGCTGCAGCAGTTCAGTGCGGTGATTGGCGAGGATGTCTATCCGATTCTGGCGCTGCAATCCTGTCTGGATAAGCGTAATGCGCAGGGCGGCGTCTCGCCACAGCAGGTTGCGCGTGCCATCGGTGACGCAAAGCAGCGTCTGGCGTAATTAACAGGTAAAAAAAAGCGGGCACATTAAATGCCCGCCAACCTCTAGCTTCAGAATTACTCATTTTTATAGGCACATCATCAAAGCGCCTGCTCTCCCGGCCGACGCTCAGATTCTCTTACGCTGACAGCAAATATTGCTGCAGATCCTCACTGCCGCCAATGTGACGACCTCCCATGAAGATCTGCGGTACCGTCGCCCGGCCTGAAACGGCGCGCAGACTCACGGTTGTTGCATCCTGTCCCAGCACGATCTCTTCGTACTGAATACCATGATCCATCAGCATCTGTTTTGCCTGGGTGCAGAAGGTGCAGCCAGGTTTAGTGAAGATTGAGACCGACTCCTGAGCTTTACACTCGGGCGCCAGATAGCGCAGCATGGTGTCGGCATCAGAGACCTCAAATGGGTCGCCTGGCTTGTTTGGCTCAACAAACATTTTCTCTACCACGCCGTTACGCACCAGCATCGAGTAGCGCCATGAACGTGGGCCAAAGCCGAGATTGGCTTTCTCAACCAGCATCTCCATGCCGCGGGTAAACTCGCCGTTGCCATCAGGGATAAAGGTAATGTTGTCTGCGCGCTGTTCTGCTTTCCAGGCGTTCATCACAAACGTGTCATTCACCGAGACGCACAGAATGCTGTCCACATCCTGCTGGGCAAACAGACCCGCTAATTCGTTGTAACGCGGCAGATGGCTGGAGGAGCAGGTCGGTGTGAATGCGCCCGGCAGTGAAAAAACGATGACCGTTTTGTCTTTAAACAGCGCTTCAGTGGTGACATCGACCCAGCGATCGCCCTGACGTGTGTGAAAAGTCACTGACGGAATAGCTTTACCTTCCTGACTTGCAAACATTTTTTTCTCCTGACATACCGCGTTCCATTTGATGTGCGCATTATTCCCAACCACCCTTGATAGGGCCAATCGTTCATTGCTATTCTATCTATCGCCACGGTCTATCGTGGCTTGGAGGGTAATAATGAATATTCGTGATCTTGAATATCTGGTTTCGCTTGCTGAACACCGTCATTTCCGCCGTGCTGCGGATGCGTGTCATGTCAGTCAGCCGACGTTAAGCGGGCAGATCCGTAAGCTGGAAGATGAGCTGGGTGTGATGCTGCTGGAGCGCACCAGCCGTAAAGTGCTGTTCACCCAGGCAGGTTTGCTGCTGGTGGATCAGGCGCGTACGGTGCTGCGTGAAGTGAAAGTGCTGAAAGAGATGGCCAGTCAGCAAGGGGAAGCGATGTCAGGTCCGCTGCATATCGGCCTCATCCCGACTACCGCGCCCTACTTATTGCCACAGATTATCCCGACGCTGCACCAGACATTCCCGAAACTGGAGATGTATCTGCACGAAGCGCAGACGCAGCAACTGCTGGCACAGCTCGATAGCGGCAAGCTGGACTGCGCGATTATCGCGCTGGTCAAAGAGAGCCAGGCCTTTATCGAAGTGCCGTTGTTTGATGAGCCGATGAAGCTGGCAGTCTATGCCGATCATCCCTGGTGCGATCGCGACCGGGTACCTATGTCCGATCTGGCAGGCGAGAAATTGCTGATGCTGGAAGATGGGCACTGTCTGCGTGACCAGGCGATGGGGTTCTGCTTTGAGGCGGGTGCCGATGAAGATACCCATTTCCGTGCGACCAGTCTTGAGACGCTGCGCAATATGGTGGCGGCAGGCAGCGGGATTACGCTGCTACCGGCGCTGGCAGTCCCACCGGAGCGTATCCGCGACGGCGTCTGCTATCTCACCTGCTACAAACCGGTGCCACAGCGTACGATTGCGCTGGTCTATCGTCCGGGTTCACCTCTGCGCAGCCGTTATGAACAGCTGGCAGAGGCGATTAAAACCCACATGCAGCACTATTTCGACGCTGCGTTAAAACAGGCGGTTTAAGCCGTTTAACGCCGCAACGCGATAGGCTTCGGCCATGGTCGGATAGTTAAAGGTGGTATTCACGAAGTACTCAATCGTGTTGCCACCGTTTTTCTGCTCCATGATCGCCTGACCGATGTGAATAATCTCGGCGGCCCGTTCACCAAAGCAGTGAATTCCCAGAATCTCTTTGGTTTCCCGATGGAACAGAATCTTCAGGCTGCCAACGTTCATGCCAACGATCTGCGCTCGCGCCAGATGTTTGAACTGCGCGCGGCCCACTTCGTAAGGCACCTTCATTGCCGTCAGCTGCTGCTCGGTTTTACCCACGGAGCTGATTTCCGGAATGGTGTAAATCCCGGTTGGGATATCTTCAATCAGGTGCGCTGACGCTTCCCCTTTGATAATCGCCTGAGCGGCAATACGGCCCTGATCGTAGGCGGCTGAGGCCAGGCTTGGATAGCCAATCACGTCTCCGACGGCATAAATGTGCGGCTGAGCCGTCTGATACATGCTGTTCACTTTCAGCAGGCCACGACCATCCGCTTCCAGACCCACATTTTCCAGCGACAGCGAATCGGTGTTGCCGGTACGGCCGTTAGCGTAAAGCAGACAGTCGGCTTTCACTTTCTTACCCGACTTCAGATGCATGATGACGCCATCTTCCACCCCTTCGATCTTCTCAAACTCTTCGTTGTGACGAATCACCACGCCGCTGTTCCAGAAGTGGTAAGAGAGAGAGTCAGACATCTCCTGATCAAGAAACGCCAGCAGGCGATCGCGGGTGTTAATCAGGTCAACTTTGACATTCAGTCCACGGAAAATCGACGCATATTCACAGCCAATCACGCCCGCGCCATAAATAATAACGTGGCCCGGTTCGTGGTGCAGATTGAGAATAGAGTCGGAGTCATAAACGCGTGGATGAGTAAAGTCGACATTGTCAGGATGGTAAGGTCGTGAACCACAGGCGATAACAAACTTCTCTGCCGTCAGCGTCTCACGCGTGCCATCCGGTTGCTCAATCTCAATGGTGTTGGCATCAACAAAATGCGCATCGCCCTGATAAAGTTCACAACGGTTACGCTCGTAGAAGCCCTGACGCATGGCTGTCTGCTGGCTGATCACGTTTTCAGTGTGATTGAGAATGTCGGCAAAAGAGGAGCGAAGCAGTCGGGTATGATCGCTGTAGAGCGGATTTTGGTTGAATTCAATAATGCGACTGACGGCGTGGCGAAGGGCTTTAGAAGGGATGGTGCCCCAGTGCGTACAACCGCCGCCGATGTTGTGGTAGCGTTCAATCACGGCGATGCGCGCTCCCTGTTTTACCAGCCCCATCGCCGCCCCTTCACCGCCGGGCCCTGAGCCAATCACAATGGCATCGTAATCGTAAGACTTTTGCATACCGATACGTCCTATTATTTATACATTTTTACAACGAGATTCTAACATCTCGTCGCGCACTTCTGAATTCTATCAGCGATTTTCATCACATTTTGACAAAGAGTGAGGTTCACAGGCGGTGACAAAGATTGCCAATCTGTACGCTGAAAATTTTGATATAGTGCCTGCTTAACACCGCTAAAGGCAGAGAGAATGGGCGTCAGAGCGCAACAAAAAGAACGTACACGACGTACACTGATTGAAGCAGCGTTCAGTCAGCTCAGCGCCGAGCGCAGTTTTGCCAGTCTGAGTTTGCGGGAGGTTGCCCGTGAAGCAGGGATTGCACCTACCTCCTTTTATCGTCATTTCAAGGATGTTGATGAGCTTGGCCTGACGATGGTAGATGAAAGCGGGCTGATGTTGCGACAGCTGATGCGCCAGGCGCGCCAGCGTATTGCCAAAGGCGGCAGCATCATTAAAACGTCGGTGTCGACCTTTATGGAGTTTATCGGCAACAATCCCAACGCTTTCCGCCTGTTACTGCGTGAACGTTCCGGCACCTCTGCCGCTTTTCGTGCCGCCGTGGCGCGTGAAATTCAGCACTTTATCGCTGAACTGGCCGATTATCTTGAGGTCGAAAATCGCATGCCGCGCAGTTTTACCGAAGCGCAGGCTGAAGCGATGGTGACCATTGTTTTCAGCGCCGGTGCAGAAGCACTGGATGTTGATGCTGAGCAGCGACGTAAGCTTGAGGATCGGCTGGTGTTACAGCTGCGTATGATCGCCAAAGGCGCTTATTACTGGTACCGCCGGGAGCAAGAGCGACTGGCGGCCACCCTGGAAAAACCCGAAGAGCAATGAGTAAGGATCAGTCCATGACCCACCCAGGTACTCGCGATAAAAGCACACTGGTACTGGCTTTTATTACCGGCTTAGCAATTAACGGCTCGTTTTCTGTGCTGTTCAGCGCCTTTGTTCCATTTTCGATTTTTCCGCTGATTGCGCTGGGTCTGGCGGCCTGGTGTCTGCATCAGCGTTACCTCAACACCAATATGCCGGACGGTATGCCAGGACTGGCAGCGGCGTTTTTCCTGCTGGGGATTCTGGTTTATAGCGCGCTGGTGCGGGCAGAATACCCGGATATTGGCTCCAACTTCGTTCCCACCGTTCTGATGGTAGCGCTGGTGTTCTGGATTGCGACGCGTTTTAAGCGCAAGCGTAATCAGTAGTGATAAAAAAAACGGGAACCTCAGGGTTCCCGTTTTTGTTTACGCTTTACGTGTCAGCAGGACACCGCATTCCATATGGTGGGTATAGGGGAACTGATCAAACAGCGCCAGCCGCGTCACATCGTGCGTTTCCGCCAGCGTCTGCAGATTGTCGCTGAGGGTCTGCGGATTGCAGGAGATATAAAGGATGCGCGGATACGCCTGCACCATTTTCACCGTCTCTTCATCCAGTCCGCTGCGCGGCGGATCGACAAAAATCGTCTCGCATTCGTAGCTGGTCAGGTCAATTCCTTCCAGACGATTAAAGCTACGCACGCCATTCATCGCCTGGGTAAACTCTTCCGCCGCCATACGAATGATCTGCACGTTATCAATCTGGTTCACGGCAATATTGTATTGTGCTGACGCAACAGAGGGCTTGGCGATCTCAGTTGCCAGAACGCGGCGGAAATTGCGTGCCAGCGCCAGCGAGAAGTTGCCATTACCGCAGTAGAGTTCCAGCAGGTCGCCCTGTGAATCCTGCGTCACATCCAGCGCCCACTCCAGCATCTGAATATTCATCGCCGCGTTAGGCTGGGTAAAACTGTTTTCGACCTGACGATAGATAATCTCGCGACCCGCTACCGGCAGACACTCATCAACGTAGTCGCGATCCAGACAGATTTTGGTTTTGGTGGCGCGTCCAATCAGCTGCACATCCAGCCCTTCCGCGCGAAGCTGGTCACGCAGCGCCACGGCTGCCTGCTGCCACTCATCATCCAGTTTGCGGTGATAGAGCAGCGAAATCACAATCTGATTGCTCAGGGTCGACAGATAGTCGATCTGGAACAGTTTATGACGCAGGGTACGGTTATCACGGATCGCGGCGATCATCTTTGGCATCAGCTGATTGATCAGCTGGCTGGCCGCCGGGAACTGATCAACACGGATCCGCTCGCGTGTCTGCTGATCAAAGATGATGTGATAGATATCATCGCCGTCGTGCCACAGGCGGAATTCGGCGCGCATCCGATAGTGGCTGACCGGTGAACGGAACACCTCCACGTCGGGCGCAGCAAACGGTGTCATCATCGTCTCTAAACGACTGACTTTTTCCGCCAGCTGTGCGTCATAGTCTTCAATGGGGAGATGTTCGGGTGTCATGAGCAATCCTGATTAATAGCTTACCAGCGGGCGATTGTAGGCATTCACTTGCTGATGTCCAGTCCCGCAGCGAGAAGATGTTTGGCAGTCTGGACTTCCGTATCTCCACTCCGTAGACTGCAGACGCCGGCCTCAAGCCCGAGTTAATAGGGAATCCAGTGTGAATCTGGAGCTGACGCGCAGCGGTAAGGAATGTCGTGATGAGTGCAATTGCAGACACTGTCCTGTGGGATGGGAAGTCATCATCACTTATGGTTCCCAGCCCGAAGACCTGCCGGTGTAACGTCGCTACTCGTACAATCATCGCGTGCTATTGATTGTCGGCCTGCGGCATCCTGCTTCGTCTTATGGATGCGATAAAAATGACAAAAAAAACTGCTTCGCTGTTCGCTCTGAGCGCAACGGCGATTTCTCTCTGGGCGCAATACGGTTTTGCTCAGGGGAATGATGATACGCAAATAGTCACCGCCAACCGTTTTGCTGAACCTGTTTCAGGTGTGCTGGCACCCACCACCGTTGTCACACGTGATGAGATTGATCGCTGGCAGGCCAAAAGCCTGACCGATGTGATGCGCCGCCTGCCGGGTGTTGATGTTGCGCAAAGTGGCGGGTTAGGGCAGCAGAGTTCGCTGTTTATTCGGGGCACCGAATCGAGACATGTACTGATCCTGATTGATGGTATCCGGCTTAATCAGGCGGGCATCACCGGTTCGTCTGACCTCAGCCAGATCCCGCTGTCACTGGTGCAACGCATCGAATACATTCGCGGTGCGCGTTCTGCAGTCTACGGTTCCGATGCGATTGGCGGCGTGGTGAATATCATTACGGGCCGATCGCAACCTGGCACCACGCTGACGGCGGGTGTCGGGTCCAACGGCTATCAATCCTACGACGGCTCAACCCAGCAGATGCTGGGCGATGCGACAAAGCTCACCTTGGCAGGCAACTACACCTATACCAAAGGGTATGACGTGGTGGCGGGTTATCCCAATGACTTTAGCCCGGCGCAGCACGATCGCGACGGCTTCATGAGCAAAACCCTGTATGGCAACCTTGAGCATCAGTTCAGCGATGAGCTCAGTGGTTTTGTGCGCGGCTACGGGTTTGATAACCGCACCGCCTACGACGGTTCATATACCTACGATAATAATTTCAATATTATCGGGCTGGCGGATACCCGCCAGCTCTACAGCCAGACCTGGGACACCGGGTTACGCTTCAATCGTGACTTCTACTCTACCCAGCTCATCGCCAGTTATGGCCATACCAAAGACATCAACTACGATCCGCGCAATGGTCGCTACGGTGCCGCGTCCACCTTTGATGATGTCACCCAGTACAATCTGCAGTGGGGCAACACCGTGCAGGTGGGGCAGGGGGCGATCAGCGCGGGTGTCGACTGGCAGAAAGAGACGACCGAGCCGGGCACGAACTATTTGTCAGATGGCTATGAGCAGCGTAATACCGGTCTCTACCTGACCGGCCAGCAGCAGTTTGGCAGCGTCACCCTTGAAGGTGCGGTACGCGGTGACGACAACAATCAGTTTGGCTGGCATAACACCTGGCAGACGGCGGCCTCATGGGAGTTTATCTCCGGCTACCGCGCGTTCGCCTCTTATGGCACCGCTTTTAAAGCACCTAATCTGTCGCAGGTTTACAGCCCGTTTTATGGCAATCGCGACCTCGATCCTGAAAAAAGTAAGCAGTGGGAAGGCGGTTTTGAAGGGCTGAGCGGACCGGTGAACTGGCGTGTGTCGGGCTATCGCAACGACATCGATAATCTGATTGATAGTGATCCGGCGACTTTCCGTTACTACAACATTAAGCAGGCTCGCATTAAAGGCGTTGAAGCGACCGCAGGATTCGACACCGGGCCGCTGGCGCATCAGCTCTCTTATGATTATGTCGACGCGCGGGATGGCAGCACCGATCAGCCGCTCGTACGCCGGGCTAAGCAGCAGGTGAAATACCAGCTCGACTGGACGCTGTATGAGTTTGACTGGTCAGTCACCTACCATTATCTGGGTGACCGTTATGATACGGACTTTAACAGCTCTCCCAGCCGTCGCGTGAAGTTAGGGGGCGTCAGCCTGTGGGATCTCGCCGTCTCATATCCTGTCACTTCACAACTCACGGTTCGTGGTAGAATTGCCAACCTGTTCGATAAAGATTACGAGACAGTGTATGGCTATCAGACACCAGGACGAGAGTATTACCTCAGCGGCAGCTACAACTTCTGATTTGCGTCCCACCGTGCTGGTGTTTGATTCCGGCGTCGGTGGGCTTTCTGTCTATGATGAGGTCCGTCAGCTGTTGCCGGATCTTCATTATCTTTACGCCTTCGATAACGCTGGCTTCCCTTACGGTGAGAAAAGCGAGACTTTCATTGTGGATCGGGTGGTCGCTATCGTTGAGGCCATTACCCGCAGCTATCCTCTCTCGTTAGTGATCATCGCCTGTAATACGGCCAGCACCGTTTCATTGCCCGCTTTACGTGAACGTTTTGCCTTTCCTGTCGTGGGGGTGGTTCCGGCGATTAAACCGGCCGCGCGCCTGACGCGAAATGGTGTAGTGGGCTTGCTGGCGACGCGTGCCACGGTGCGCCGTCCTTATACCCATGAGCTGGTGTCGCAGTTTGCCGGTTCCTGCAAGATAGAGATGCTGGGATCAGCGGAGCTGGTTGAACTGGCAGAAGCGAAGCTCCATGGTGCGGAGGTGGCTCTGGATGAGGTGCGCCGTATTGTTCAGCCGTGGCTGCGGATGGCGGAACCACCGGACACGGTCGTTTTAGGCTGTACGCACTTTCCTTTACTGCGCGAAGAGTTGCAGCAGGTGTTACCGGAAGGGACGCGTCTGATTGATTCCGGTGCGGCAATTGCACGACGCACAGCCTGGCTGCTGGAGCATGAAGCACCTGAAGTGCATTCATCGCAGCAGAACGTTGCATTTTGTACGGAGCTGGATGGCGAAGCAGTACAATTATCACCCGTTTTACGGCGTTATGGCTTCCCGTTGCTGGAAAAACTGGCGCTTTAGCGGCTTTTAGCTGAAAAAATCAGCACTCGGAATTTTATTTGAAATTAGCACTTGTCACCCTCCGAGAACTCCCTATAATGCGCCTCCACTGACACGGCACAACGGCTTACGAAGCGCCGGGTTGAGTAGGTTCGAAATCATACGAACCAGTGAGTTAAGCGAAAATAAATGCTTGACTGACAATGCGGAAAGCGTAATATACGCAGCCCGCGCCGCAGTAAATCGCGGCATGCTCTTTAACAATTTATCAGACAATCTGTGTGGGCACTCGCAGGATTGATATCA